>RXJO01000477.1 GCA_003987795.1 Curvibacter sp. | reverse complement strand
AAGGGCACCTATTTCGTGATGCTCACGCTGGCCTTTTCGCAGATGTTCTATTTCATCGCCTACACCGCCACCGGCCTCACCGGCGGCGACAACGGCCTGATGGACATCCCGCGCCCCAGCCTGACGCTGATGGGGCTGCCGCTGTGGAGCCTGGTCTCGCCCTGGCAGTTCTATGGCTTCGTGGCGGCGCTCTTCATGGGGGTGTTCTGGGTGCTGCTCAAGGTGTCGCACTCGATCTTCGGGCGCACCCTGCTGGCGGTGCGGGACAACGAAGAACGCGCCGGCGCCGTCGGCTACCCGCTGAAGCTGCTCAAGCTGCAGGCTTTCGTGATCTCGGGGGCGGTCACCGGCCTGGCCGGCGCCCTGCATGCCATGATGACCGGCCTGGCGCCGCTGTCGAACGCCGAGCACCACACCAGCGAGATGATCCTGGTGATGACCGTGATCGGCGGCACGGGCAACCTGCTGGCCTCGGTGCTGGGCTCGGCCTTCTACCTGCTGCTAGGCGACTGGCTGTCGGCCCTGTGGCCGCGCTGGCTGCTGGTGCTGGGTTTGATCCTGATGGCCGTCAGCCTGTGGATGCAGCGTGGCCTGTGGGGCCTGGGTGAAAGCCTTTGGAGGCGGCTGGCCCGCCAGGGAGAACAAGCATGAACGCGCCGATCCTGCTGGAGGCCAGCGGTCTTGAAAAGCACTATGGCAAGTTCGCCGCCCTCGGCGGCGTCGACCTGAAGGTGCGCGCCCATACCGTGCACTCTGTCATCGGGCCGAACGGCGCGGGCAAGACCACCTTGTTCCATTTGCTCACCGGCACCAAGTCGGTCAGCGCCGGACGCATTGTGTTCGATGGCCACGAGGTGACCCGTGAGCCCGACCACCGCCGGGTGCAGCGCGGCATGGCGCGCTCTTTCCAGGTCACCAGCCTGTTCCTGAGCCTGAGCGTGCGCGAGAACCTGCGCCTGGCCGCCCAGGGTGTGGCGCCGCGCAAGGCCTTCAATGCCTGGCAGGCCCCGGTGGGGCCCAGGGCCCTGACCGAAGTGGTCGACCGCGTGCTCGCCCGCGTCGGGCTGCAAGCCCTGGCCGACGCGCCGGCTGGCAATCTGTCGCACGGGCAACAGCGCCGCCTGGAAGTGGGCATGGCGCTGGCCGCCCGGCCCAAGGCGATCTTTCTCGACGAGCCCACCTCGGGCATGGGCATCGACGACCTGGAGGAGATGAAGCAGCTGATCCGCAGCCTGCGCGACGAGCACACCGTGGTGCTGATCGAGCACAACATGAACATCGTCATGGACATCTCAGACACGGTCACCGTGATGCAGGCCGGCCGGGTGCTGGCCGAAGGCCTGCCACACGACATCCGCAGCGACGACCGCGTGCGCGCGGCCTACCTGGGCAACATGATCACCGGAGGCAAGGCATGATTCTCTCGCTCAACGAGGTGCACGCCCACTATGGCAAGAGCCATGTGCTGCAAGGCGTGAGCCTGCATGTGAACAACGGCGAGCTGGTCACCCTGCTGGGGCGCAACGGCGCCGGCAAGACCACCACCCTCAAGACCATCGTCGGCGTGCTGCGGCCCAGCCAGGGCACGGTCCGCCTGTATGGGCATGAGCTGCAGGGCCAGCCCCCGCACGCCATCGCCCGTCAGGGCGCCTGCCTGGTGCCCGAGCACCGGGGCATCTTCAAGCTGCTCACGGTCGAAGAGAACCTGCTCTTGGGCCAGCGCCGGCATTCGCCCTGGCAGCTGCAGGACATCTACCGCATCTTTCCGCGCCTGAAAGAGCGCCGCAAGAACGGTGGGGCCCAGCTCTCGGGGGGCGAGCAGCAGATGCTGGCCATCGGTCGCGCCCTGATGAACGACCCCAAGCTGCTCATGCTCGATGAGCCGGTCGAGGGGCTGGCCCCCGTCATCGTCGAAGAGATCGTGGCCCAGCTCAAGGTCATCAAGGCCGAGGGCGTGTCCATCCTGCTGGTCGAGCAGAACCTCGAGGTCTGCACCCAACTTGCCGACCGCCACCTGATCCTCGAGCAGGGGCGCATCGTCTACGAGGCCGACAACACCACCTTTCTGGCCGACGCCGAGGTCAAGGACCGCTACCTCGGCGTGGGTCTTGCATGAGGACTCTGTCATGAAACTGCTGATCGCCCGACTCAACCACGAGACCAACACCTTCTCGCCGGTACCCACCCCCCTGGCTTCGTTCGCGCCCACCTACGGGGCCGAGGCCCACCAAGCCCAACTGGGCATGCGCACCGCCATGGCCGCCTTCCTGGACGCGGCCCTGGCCCGGGGGGCCGAATGCGTGACCCCGGTGTCGGCCACCGCCAACCCCAGCGGGCCGGTGCAGGCCGAGGCCTACACCGAGCTGTGCGACCGCATCGTGGCCGCCGCCCCGGGTTGCGACGCCATCCTGCTCGACCTGCACGGCGCCATGGTGGCCGAGAACAGCGCCGACGGCGAAGGCGACCTGCTGGCGCGCCTGCGCACGGCCGCCCCAGGCGTGCCCATCGGCGTGGCGCTGGATCTGCACGGCAACATCACCGCCCGCATGGTGGACAACGCCGACGTGATGGTGGGCTTCAAGACCTACCCCCACATCGACATGTACGAGACCGGTGCCCATGTGGCCCGCCTGCTGCTGCCCATGCTCGAGGGCGGGCCGCGCCACGGCGTGCGCTGGCGCCCCCTGCCGCTGATGAGCCACACCCTGCGCAGCACCACGCTGGGCGGCGCCATGGCCCAGGCGGTGGACCGTGCCAAGGCCCTGGAGGCCCAGGGCTTGCCAGCCATGACCGTGTTCGCGGGCTTTTCGTTGGCCGACATCCCGGCACCCTGCATGAGCGTGGTCGCCACCGTGCGGCTCGATGCCGAGGGCGAGGCCCTGGGCCAGCAGGCACTCGATGGGCTGGCCGACCAGATCTGGGCGCAGCGCCAGGGCTTCATCTACGACAGCGAGCCACTGGTCGAATCGCTTGAGCGGGCCCAGGCCCTGGCCCAGGGCGCCAGCCGACCGGTGCTGCTGCTCGACCATGGCGACAACTGCATGTCCGGCGGCAGCTGCGACACCCTGGACGTGCTGCAGGCTGCCTGGGCCCAGGGCCTGAGCGGCATCACCGTGGGGCCTCTGAGCGATCCACAGGCGGTGGCCACGCTGATCGAGGCCGGCGAGGGGGCCGAGCTTGAACTGCTGCTGGGCAACAAGGTCTCGCTGGCCGGACTGGGTCTGGACAAGACCCCGGTCCGGGTGCGTGGCCGGGTGCGCGCCATCAGCGACGGCAGCTACACGGTCAGTGGCCCGATCTACACCGGCCAGCGCTGCCACATGGGCCGCACCGTGTGGCTGGACACCGGCACGACCCAGATCGTCGTCACCGAGACCCCGCACGAGCCCTGGGACCTGGGCGTGTTCAGCTGCGTGGGGCTGGACCCGCTGCAGGCCCGCTTCCTGCTGCTGAAGTCGCGCATGTACTGCCGGCCTGTGTTCGTGCCGCTCTCGGCCGGCCTGGTCGAATGCGACAGCCCGGGCGTGACCAGCTCGGATTTCAGCCTGTTCCCGTTCCGGCACGTGAAGCGGCCGGTGTTCCCCCTTGATGCACTCTGAGCGCTTCGAGCGCACGACTCAAAACCCATCCTCATTCACCATGACCTCTGCCAACCCCCAATCCCTGCGCATCAACGGCGACCGCCTGTGGGACAGCCTGATGACCCTGGCCCGCATCGGCGGCACCGACAAGGGCGGCGTGTGCCGCCTGGCCCTGACCGAACTCGACCGCCAGGGCCGT
>RXJO01000162.1:3426-3749 GCA_003987795.1 Curvibacter sp. | reverse complement strand
CCGCAGGTGGGCGACGCAACATGCGTCCATCAGCCACCCGACCTCCCGAGGAGACCCGCATGAGCACCACCCCCGCGACTGACCTACACACCCTGGCCGCCCGCCGCGTCGACATCAAGCTCGGCTTTCTGATGCACCTGGGCGTGTTCCTCGCCGTCAACGCGGGCCTGGCCCTGCTGGGCTTCGTGAAGGGCGGCAGCCTGCACCTGCCGTTCCCGGTCTGGGGCTGGGGCATCGGCCTGCTGGCCCATGCCGTCGGCACGGTCATCAGCCTGAGCGGCCCGAGCCTGCGCGAGCGCTTGCTGAGCGCCGAACTGGCGGCG
>RXJO01000162.1:0-3376 GCA_003987795.1 Curvibacter sp. | reverse complement strand
CGTGTCGCCCTGCAGGCACCGGTGTTCAGGGTCCTTGACAGCGGCCAGATCCAGCCCCTGGGTCAATTGATTCCGGTCCACCCCGAAGGCTTTGTCATGCAAGGCATGGATGCACCCGCCCTGCACAGCGATGGTTTGCCCTGGTGGCTGTACGACATGCGGCCTCAGGGCTACCTGGGCCGCGCCTACAACCAGCGGCACGGTACCCGCCTGGGCCTGCCCGAGCGGCTTTCGGACTGGTCTGACACCGACGTGCTGCGCGCGCTGCTGTTGCAAGGCAGCGACCTGCCCGGCAACCTGCTGCTGGGCAGCGAGGCGCTGCAGCAGTTCGTCAACGCACCGCCTCCGGTACCGATCGACACGACCGACAAGCCCCGACGCTATGCCGAGTTGTCCGCCGCGGCCGCCCAGGGCGAAATGCCGGGCTCTTCGGCGGCAGGTGAGCAACCCAAGTTCACGACCTATGCCCAACGGGACGACGGCACGGGGCCAGCGCATGTCATCGTCAAGTTCAGCGCACCGGTGCCGGGGCCGGTCAGCCAACGCTGGCGCGACCTGCTGTGGGCCGAGCACCTGGCGCTGCAAGTGCTGAGCGAGCATGGCGTCTGCGCCGCCGCCTCGACCGTGATCGACCACGACGGGCAACGTTTTCTGGAGGTGCAACGCTTCGACCGGGTCGGCGCCCGTGGCCGCCATGCGCTGTTCTCGCTGGCCGCACTCGATGCCGAATTCGCCGGTCAACCCGGTCGCTGGCCAGACACCGCCAGAGCCCTGGCGCGAGCCAAGGTGATCGAGGCGGCCGCCCTGCCCGACATCGAACGGCTCTGGGCCTTCGGAACCCTCATCGGCAACACCGACATGCATGCCGGCAACCTCTCGTTCATGTCCGACAGCGGCCGCCCCTACGCTTTGGCGCCCGCCTATGACATGACCCCCATGGCCTTCGCCCCTGGTGCTGGCGGTGATCTGACACTGAAGCCCCTGACCCTGAACATCGCCGACCAGGTCAGTGCCCAGGCCTGGCACCAGGCGCTCGCCCTGGCCGAGGCTTATGTACAGCGACTGGCCCAGGCGCCCCTGACCCCGTCTTTTGCCCCCTGCCTGGCCGCATTGCAAAACCACGTGGCTCAGGCACGCCCGCGCATCGAGCCCCTGCTCTGAAAACGAGCCAGCAACTGCGCGCTGCGAGCGCTGCCCGAGCGCAGATCAGGCATCTCGCGAATAATGCGGGCTGAGCGAAAAAAAGATGAGACAAGCATGCCCCTGCAGACGTTCGACAAGCGACGCTGGGCCCAAGCCCAGCACAGCTACATGGAAGAGCCCCTGGCAGCGGTGCCCGATGAACAGATCCGCCAATCCAGCCGGGGCCGGCCTTGGCGTGGGCTGTCGGTCTGGCATCAGGTGGCCGATGCTTCAGATCTGTACATCCCGCCGGCGGGCAAGCACTGCATCATCGTGCGCAACGGCGCCCCCACCCGACTGCTGCAACGGCACGGTGCACACCATGCCGACGCCCTTTGGCGCACCGGAGAGGTCCTGGTGCTGCCGGCTCACACACCCAGCTACTGGCAATCGGAGCTCCCACGCGACAACCTTCACCTGGACCTGGCCCCCCAATGGCTCGAGCAGGTTCACGGTGGCCCGCTCCCCGACGATGCCCTGCGCAGCAGCTTCGGTGTTCAAGACAGGTTGCTGGCCGACATCACCCGCACACTCATCACCTCGCTCGCCGACAACTCCTCGCTGAACCCGCGCTTTGCCGAAGGCATGGCGATGAGCGTGGCTGTGCACCTGTTGGAGCACTATCGGGCCCCTGGCAGCCAGACATCACGACCAAGCGGTCTCACGCGCCGCCAGTTGCAGACGGTGGCCGAGTTGGTGAAGCAGCACCTGCACCGCCCCGTCACCTTGCAAGAGATGGCCGAGGCCTGCCAGCTCAGCCCCTACCACTTCAGCCGCAGCTTCAAGTTCAGCACCGGCCTCACGCCGCATCGCTACGTGCTGCAATGCAAGATGGAGGATGCCTTGGAGCGCCTGCGCCACAGCCGAAAGCCGATCGCCGACATCGCCACCGAACTGGGCTTCGCCACCGCTTCGCATTTCAGCAAGCGCTTTCTGATGCATTGGGGCCAAACCCCGAGCGCTCTGCGCAGAGCACACTGAGGGCCCCAGCGCCCTCCGTCTTCCGCCCTCGCCCCAGGCCGCAAGAAAGCGACAGCGGCCGCAATTTCACGTCACTCCCCGGCAGCACACTGCAGGTCACATCCTGCCGTCCAGCTCCAGCCCAGGACAAAGGGCCTGAGCCTGCCACGCGGCCAAACCATGGGGACCATCGTGAACAGCAAACGCCACTTTCTTTACTCTGCCCTCGCCTCCACCCTCGTCTCTGCACTGCCCCGCAGCGCCTGGTCACAGCCCAACAGTGCTTCCGCCAGCAACCCCTGGCTGCCCAGCCGTGCCGTCACCTGGGTGGTGCCTTACCCGGCCGGCGGCTTTGGCGATGCCCTGTCACGGGTGCTGGCGCAGCAGCTCACGCTCAGCCTCAAGCAGCCTGTGATCGTCGAGAACAAACCCGGCGCGGGCGGGCAGATCGCCGCTGCCTACGTCAAGCAACTGCCCGCCGACGGCCACACCCTGTTCTATGGCGACATCGGCCCTTTGGCCATGAACGCCGCCCTCTACCCGCGCCTGAACTACGACGTCCAGAGAGACTTCATTCCGCTGACCCGCCTGCTCACCTCGGCCCTGGTGCTGGTCGTGCCGGCCAACAGCCCGATCAAGTCGATGACCGAGCTGCAACAGGCCGCCAAAGCCGACAAGTCCCTGCACTACGGCTCCTATGGTGTCGGAAGCCAGCCGCACATCTGGATGGAGATGTACCGCCGCGAAACCGGTGGGAACCTGGAACATGTGGCCTACAAAGGCGCCGCTCCCGCTGTACAAGACCTGATGGGCGGCCACATCGACCTCATGCTGGACGTGGCCGCCAACAGCCTGCCCTATGTACGCGAAGGCAAGCTCAGGGCGCTGGCCGTGGTCGGCTCAGACAAGCGCCTTCGCCAGCTGCCCCAGGTGCCGACCCTGGCTGAACTGGGCCTGGGCTCACTCAATGCCCCCGGATGGACCGGCGTGGTGCTGCGCCAAGGCACCCCTGCCGCCGCAGTGGCCCAGCTGCATGCTGCCGTGGTCAAGGCGGTGCAGTCGCCCGAGGTGATGGAACGTTTCGGAGACTTCGCGGTGACACCGGCGCCCCAGAGTCCAGCCGATTTCAGTCGCTTCATCCAGACCGAGACCGAGCGCTGGGGCCAGGTGATCAAGGCCGTGGGTGTCACGCTGGACTGAGGCCGTGAGCACGCCCCACCCCGCCCCACCCGAC
>RXJO01000484.1 GCA_003987795.1 Curvibacter sp. | reverse complement strand
GGCGGGAGAAATCTCAAAACTGTCGGTCCGCTGCCGCGGCCGAGTGCGAAGCGAGTCCCTCCACCCCGACACCTAGAACATACAAGCGCATCTAAGGCTCGCCAAGTACCCGTGCCGGTGGCAGAGGGTGCCGAAAACAGCCGCCTCCAGACCGAAAGTCCTCAGACATGCGAGCCCTGCTGCCCCGCTGGCTGGCGCCCCTGCTGCGCCGCCGCTATACCAACCGCCTGTTTGGCCGCCATGCCTGGCTGGACCACAGCCTGGCCCACCCCCCCGAGGCCCGACCCGACGCAAGCGATCCACTGGTGTCTTTGCTGATGCAGGCCGCTCGCGCCAACCCCGAGCAAGTGCTGGCGCAACTGCAGGCGCCTGCTGAGGGTTTGAGCGAGGCCGAGGCCAGCGATCGGCTGCGCCGGGTCGGCCCCAACGAGGTGGCTCATGACCGGGCGCCCCAGCCGGCCCAACGCCTGTGGCATGCCTACAACAATCCCTTCAACCTGCTGCTGACCCTGCTGGCGGCTGTCTCATGGTTGACCGATGACAGCAAGGCCACGGTCGTCATCGGCAGCATGGTCGCCCTGAGCACGGTGGTCCGATTCGTGCAGGAAGCCCGCTCCAGTCGGGCCGCCGAAGCGCTCAAGGCCCTGGTCAGCAACACCGCCACGGTGTGGCGGGTGCCCGCCGAGGGCGGCGCCTCCCAGCCACAAGAGCGTCCGATCCGGGAACTGGTCCCGGGCGACCGCCTGCAATTGGCGGCGGGCGACATGATCCCCGCGGACTGCCGGGTGCTGAGCGCGCGCGATCTGTTCGTGGCCCAGGCCGCCATGACCGGCGAATCGATGCCGGTGGAGAAGTTTGTCGACGCACAAGACCCACAGCGGCCCGAGGCCGCCCCCGGATCCGGCCCCCTGGAGCAGCACAACCTGCTGTTCATGGGTACCAACGTGGTCTCGGGTTCCGCCACCGCCGTGGTGCTGGCCACGGGCAACCGCAGCTACTTCGGCACGGTCGCCGCCCACATGACCGCGGGCGCCGGCACGGTGACGGCCTTCCAGAGCGGGGTCAACAGCGTGAGCTGGCTGCTGATCCGTTTTGCGCTGGTGATGGTGCCCATCGTGCTGCTGGTCAACGGCTTCACCAAGGGGCATTGGGGTGAGGCGTTTCTGTTTGCCATGTCGGTGGCGGTGGGCCTGACGCCCGAGATGCTGCCCATGATCGTCACCACCACACTGGCCAAGGGCGCGGTGATGCTGTCGAGGCGGCAGGTGATCGTGAAGCGCCTGGATGCGATCCAGAACTTCGGGGCCATGAACGTGCTGTGCACCGACAAGACCGGCACGCTGACGCAGGACCGCATCGTGCTGGAGCGCCATACCGATGTGTTCGGCCAACCCAGCGACGAGGTGTTGAAGTTCGCCTACCTCAACAGCCACTACCAGACCGGCCTGAAGAACCTGCTGGACCGGGCCGTGCTCGAGCACGTGGAGCTGGCCACCGAGCTGCGCCTGGCCCAGGACTACCGCAAGGTGGATGAGATCCCGTTTGATTTCGTGCGCCGGCGCATGTCGGTGGTGGTGGCCGAGCAAGACCATCACCACGAGCTGATTTGCAAGGGCGCGCTGGAAGAGATGCTGGCCATCTGCAGCCACGTGCACACCCAGGGCGGCGAGCAGCCACTGGACGGCGAGGTGCTGGCCCGCGTGCATGAAGTGGCGGCCGCACTCAACCGCGAAGGCCTGCGCGTGGTGGCCGTGGCCATGAAAGAGCTGCCGCTGGACCAGACGGTGTTCGGCGTGGCCGATGAAAGCGGCCTGACCCTGATCGGCTACGTGGCTTTTCTCGACCCACCCAAGGAATCCACTGCGCCCGCCCTGCAGGCCTTGGCCGCCAGCGGCGTGGCGGTGAAGGTGCTGACAGGCGACAACGAACTGGTGACGGCCCGGGTCTGCACTCAGGTGGGCCTGCCGGTACAGCCGGTGGTGCTGGGCTCCGAACTGGATTCGCTGGATGACGCCGCGCTCGCTGCCTGCGTGGAACAGCGCCAGCTCTTTGCCAAGCTGACCCCCTTGCACAAAGAGCGCATCGTGCGAGCCCTGCGCCGCAACGGCCATGTGGTCGGCTTCATGGGCGATGGCATCAACGACGCGCCGGCGCTGCGCGCCGCCGACATCGGCATCTCGGTGGACAGCGCGGTCGACATCGCCAAGGAGGCCGCCGACATCATCCTGCTCGAAAAAAGCCTGATGGTGCTGCAGATCGGCGTGCTGGAGGGTCGCCGCACCTTCTGCAATCTGCTCAAGTACTTGCGCATGACGGCCAGCTCGAACTTTGGCAATGTGTTCTCGGTGCTGGTGGCCAGCGCCTTCCTGCCGTTTCTGCCCATGCTGCCGCTGCAACTGCTGGTGCAGAACCTGCTGTACGACCTCTCGCAGACCGCCCTGCCCTTCGACCGGGTCGACGACGATCTTGTGCGGCAGCCGCTGCGCTGGAACCCCGAGGGCATCGGCCGCTTCATGGTGTACTTCGGGCCGCTGAGTTCGGTGTTCGACGTGGCCACCTTTGCGCTGATGTGGTGGGTCTTCGGGGCCGACAGCGAGGCCCGTCAGACCCTGTTCCAGTCGGGCTGGTTTGTGGTGGGCCTGCTCACGCAGACCCTGATCGTGCACCTGCTGCGCAGCCCGAGGCTGCCCTTTGTGCAAAGCCTCCCGGCCCCCTTGCTGCTGGGCATGACCACCGGCGTCGCCGCCATGGGCATCTTCCTCGTCCAGGGCCCCCTGGCGGGCTACTTCAAACTACAGGCCTTGCCCGCGTCGTACTTCGGCTGGCTGCTGCTGATCCTGCTGGGCTACGGCCTGCTGACCACCGGGGTCAAGCGCTGGTATGCGGGGCGCTTCGGCTGGCAATGAGAGAAGCGCGTCAAAAAGAAGCAGAATCAACAATCTGTCACATTCAACGCGGGCCGTGCCGGTCGCACCGCCCCGCCCTTCCAGGAGTTTTCACCCGATGAGCACCCAGGCCGCCAACCCCTTCAAGCAAGCCCTCCGCGAAAAGCGGGCCCAGATCGGCCTGTGGCTGTCTGCCGCCTCGCCCTACCTGAGCGAAGTGAGTGCCACCGCCGGCTTCGACTGGCTGTTGATCGACGGCGAGCACGCCCCCAACACCCTGCAGACCACGCTGCAGCAACTTCAGGTGGTGGCCCCCTACCGCTCACAGCCGGTGGTGCGCGCGGTCGAAGGCCAGGTGGCCCTGGTCAAGCAGTTGCTCGACATCGGTGCCCAGAACCTGCTGATCCCGATGGTCGACACGGCCGAGCAGGCCGAGCTGATGGTGCGCGCCGTGCAGTACCCGCCCAAGGGCATCCGGGGCGTGGGCAGCGCCATTGCCCGCGCCTCGCGCTGGAGCCAGCGCGCTGACTACCTGGATGTGGCCGATGACGAGATCTGCCTGCTGGTGCAAGCCGAAAGCGTGACCGCCCTGAAGAACCTGAGCGCCATCGCCGCCGTCGAAGGCGTCGATGGTGTGTTCATCGGCCCCGCCGACCTGGCTGCCTCGATGGGCCACCGCGGCAAGCCCGGCCACCCCGAGGTGCAAGCCGCCATCGAAGGCGCCATCAAGACCATTGTCGGCGCGGGCAAGGCGGCCGGCATCCTGACCTCCGACCCGCAACTGGCGCGTCACTACCTGGCCCTGGGGGCCACCTTTGTGGCCGTGGGGGTGGACGTGTCGCTGTATGCCCAGGCAGCACGGCGGCTGGCGGCCGATTTTCTGGGCGCCCCGGGCGCAGCGGCACCGCTGCGGCC
>RXJO01000431.1:17592-31482 GCA_003987795.1 Curvibacter sp. | reverse complement strand
ACGGCTCGGATTCGGTCTTCGTAGGAATACATGAACTACCTTCTAGTAGTCCAAGTTTTCGTCCGCACCCCCTCCTGGGGGTTAGTGGGTCACTTCCAGATGGAAATCAACAGGATGTGATCGGCAAGTATGAGGTGAAGCGTGACCTCGTGCCGACGAGCAGCGCACTGCTCACCCCGGAGGTGCAATTGGCCATCCTGGCTGAAGTCACCGAGCGGCTGAAGCCCGCCCAGGGGGAGTTGCTGGCCGAAGTGGACGATGCCGCACCAGCTCTTGATCTGTCGGCCGTTGTGTCCAAGACCACTGAAATCGTGGTGCAGCAAACCATCGACATTCCGCGAATAGCCGTGGTGCCCACCGGGGAGGTCACCACCGGCTTCCACCCGTTCAAGCTGGGCTCACTGCCCAACTTTCAGCCGGGTCAACGGGAGATCGTCGGCCAAGAGCTGCGCACGAACCATCAGTTCACCATGAGCCGTGAAGCGGGCATCAGGGAGCAGCGCTTCGAGGACTACATCGTCAAGAAGCTGATCGACTATGACGACATCGATTACTTCACCCAGGCCGAGTTGCTCTACGACCTGGCAGGTCAAGCGGTTGCCCACTACCAGGCGCAGAACTACTCGGAAAACGAGTTGCACGAAGTATTCGACACCTATGGTGCAGAGCTGGCCCGCCTGATCCGCGCCGAGATGATGGCCCACTTTTGGGAGGAAGCTACAGACTACGAGGTGCAGGTCAGCCGAGGTTTCACAGAACTCAAACCGTGCAACTACACGGCAGTCGGCGGGCAGACGGCACACAACTACCGTGAAACGGTGACCGAGCTGAGCAAGATCAAGCAGATGTTGTTCGGTGGGTTCTCGCGCTGCCTCTACCCGCTGCAAAAGTTTGACTCGGACACCGAGAGGCGCTTCGCGGTCATCCTGGAACGCGATGCTTCGAAGTGGTTCAAGCCCGCCAAAGGGCAGTTCCAGATTTACTACAAGCTGGGCAGTGAGCAGCCGGAATACATACCTGACTTCGTGGCCGAGACCGATTCGATGATCCTCATGGTGGAGACCAAGAAGCGGGACGATTTGAGTTCTGACGAGGTGAAGTCGAAGGCCGCCGCAGCTGTTCGCTGGTGTTCGCATGCGTCAGCTCACGCGGCCACGGTAGGCAGCAAACCATGGCGCTACCTGCTGGTACCGCACGATGAGATCAAGGAATCAGATCGCTTGACCGCCTTCCTGCGGTTCGAGTTGAAGGCTTGAGGTAGATGCAGAAGCTGCCAGCAGGCGAGGAGAAATAAAGAACCCCTCAGCGGCGTACTCGGTCGAAAGAGAGCATCGAGTGGGGGCGTGTTGGATGAGATTGTGAGGTGCAGACAGCGCCGGGTTAATGCTGGCCGTTTTCCGGTGGCGCTGTGAATCGGCATCGCAATCGTCCAAGCAGTTGCCTTGACGCATAGGGATGTCGAAGGGAGAAAAATGACAGAGCAGACCAGTACCCAATCGTCCACTACTACGTGGTTCGTGGGAGCCAGTTTCGGTCACACCGATGATCAGAGTGCTCGCTTCTTCGAAGAAGGCATCTGGCAGGTGAGCGTCCAGTCAACCCATCTTGAAGGGCCACACGCAGCTCATTTGTTCACCCCCCTAGGCTCTCGTCCTTAGCAGCCTTCATCAACCCACTCTCATCCGTCACCACCCCAATCACCTTGGCCAGTTGCCGGCTCACGCTGATGTAGGCGTGGCCGAGGCGGCTGTCGAAGTACAGCGAGTCGCCGCGGCCCAGGGGCAGGCATTGGCCGTCTTCAAAGTGCACTTCGATGGCGCCTGAGAGCACGTAGACAAACTCTTCGCCGGGGTGGCGGGCATAGTCTTGCGGGCCATGGATCTGGCGGGCGTGCACGGTGCCTAGGGTGGGGATCATTTTCTTGCCCGCCGCCTGGGTGCCGAGAAATTCGTAGGCAAAGGCAGGGCCCTGGTAGACCACCCCCTGGCCTGCGCGCGTCAGCACGGGCCCTTCTTGCAATGGGCTGGGGGGCGGGTGCTGGGTGTCTGAAAACATCGAGCCCATGTCCATCTGCAGGGCCTGGCCCAGGGCGGCAAAGTTGTCATAGCCCAAGGCCAACTGGCCGCGTTCGGCGCGCGAGATGGTGGTGATCGACACGCCCGAGCGTTCGGCGACCTGGGCCAGCGTCCAGCCTTTTTGCTTGCGGGCCTGGCGCAGGCGTTGGCCAAAGGTGTCCCGGTCCAGGGCGTTTTGGGGCGGTGGGGCGGGCATGGTGGGTGGTGGCGAGTGTTCGGTGATTTTGCCAGCGGCTGGCCGCTTGCGCGCAGTCCCGGGGCGGTTTGATGTCGGTTCCTTTTTCATGAAAATTTGCGTATATGCAAATTTTTGCCTAGACTGGCGCCATGACGACTCCATCTTCCTCATCCTCTTCAAACCCCGTGTGTGCCGATTTTCTGGTGCTGGGGGCGGGTATCGCGGGCGCTTCGGTGGCCCATTGGCTGGCGCCGCATGGCAAGGTGATCGTGCTGGAGCGTGAAGAGCAGCCCGGGTATCACTCGACAGGCCGCTCGGCGGCCCTTTTCATGGAAAGCTATGGCACGCCGCAGGTGCGGGCGCTCACCTTGGCCAGCCGGGCATTTTTTGAGCAGCCCCCGGCGGCGTTTGGCGAGCACCCATTGCTCAGCCCGCGTGGGGTGCTATTCGTGGCGGCGCCGGGCCAGGAGGCCGAGCTGGCCGCCCATTGGGCGGTGTTGCAGACCATGGCCCCCAATGCGCGCCAACTCAACGCCGAAGAGGCTTGTGCCATGGTGCCCGCCCTGCGGCCAGAACAGGTGGTGGGCGCGGTGTATGAACCCGACGCAGCCGACATGGATGTGCATGCGATTCACCAGGGTTACCTGCGGGGTCTGCGTCAGGCCGGCGGGCAGTTGGTCTGCCATGCCGAGGTCGATCAATTGCAGCGCCACGGAAGCACCTGGCAGGTGCGAGCGGGTGGCGTGACCTACGAGGCCCCGGTGGTGCTCAATGCCGCCGGGGCCTGGGCCGATGTGCTCGGGGCTTTGGCGGGCGCGCAGCCCCTGGGCTTGGAGCCGCGTCGCCGTTCGGCCTTCACTTTCTCGCCGCCGGCGGGTGTCAGTGTGGGCGCGTGGCCGGCTGTGATCGGGGCGGGTGAAGACTGGTACATCAAGCCCGATGCCGGCATGTTGCTGGGTTCGCCCGCGAATGCAGACCCTGTGCCTCCGCAGGATGTGCAGCCCGAAGAGATGGACATTGCTTTGGCCATGTACCGCATTGAAGAGGCCACCACCCTGAGCATCCGTCGTCCGGCGCGTACCTGGGCCGGCCTGCGTTCTTTCGTGGCCGATGGCGACCTGGTGGGGGGATTCGATGGGCAGTTGCCTGGGTTTTTCTGGGTGGCGGCGCAGGGGGGCTATGGCATCCAGACCTCGGCGGCCATGGGCGAAGCCTGTGCCGCCTTGGCCCGGGGCCTGCCGCTGCCCGAGCGCCTGGCCAGCTTTGGTCTGACGGCCGAGATGCTGTCGCCCGCCCGTTTGTCGCGGGCGTCTGCATGACGGGCGATCGGACCCTGCGGTCGCCCGCATCGTGCAACAAGTCCGCCCTGAGGGCCCTGTGCGGGCTGTGAAGTGCTTGCGTCCAGGCCTATCTGTGATGAAATGCCGCTCAGTCCAAAAAATCGATAGCCCATGCCGGGTCTTTGGCTCAAAAGTCACCGGCCTGGGGTGCTGAGGGGTTCACATGAAGTTTCTGATCGCTGTCTTGTCTGTGTCGGCCTTGTTGGCGGCGGGTGGCGCGCAGGCGCGCGGAGAGGCCGGCCAGGTGCGCCTGTGTCGCGATGCCAACACGCCTGTCGGGCCGGATGCCCGGGGCACCTTGGTGCTGGATGGCCTGATCCGCTTCACCACGGCCCGCACCCCCAAAGAAGAGCGAGAAAAACACGAGATGCAGGTCGTGACCGAGATCATCGACCCGATCCGTCCTGGCCCGCAGTGCTGGGTGCAGGATGCCTGGGTGGCTGAGAACCTGTCGAATGACCCGCTGCCCCGGGCCGGCATGACCTGGCGTGCCTACGCGTTTGTGGATTACGACCGTCTGGTCGATGTGCCCCCGAAGGTGATCGGCCACACCAGCCGGGTCACCCGCGTGGGCTTCACGCCCAACCGCGGTTGGGACAATGGCCGGGTGGTGTTCAGTGTCACGGCACTGGAAGATTTCAAGCCCATGCCCCGGGTCACGATGGCCCCGGTGGCGGTCGGCAAGCCCTGAGCGGGGCGTTCAGGCGGGGGGCAGGGCGGGTGTCGGGCGGCCCCGCCGTTCAGGCGGCGGGGATCTTCAGCAGGTCTTCGTCCGTCTCGTCGCCACTTTTGATCCAGTACAGCACGCAGCGGTGCAGCACTTCGCCTTGCAGCCAGGAGGGCAGGGGGTTCCAATCGCCGTTCGGGTCGTGCTTGGCGGGGTCCCAGGGCGCGTCCTGGTAGCCGTCATTGAGGGCGTATTCCACCAGCTCGGGGCTGGCTCGCTCGGTGATCAGGCGGTGCAGGCCGTCGTAGGCGGCACCGACCTCGCCGACCGGGTCGTACAGCAAGGTGTTGGGCATCTTGAGCATGTCTTCGGTCGACAGGGGCTGGGTCATGGCGGGGCCTCGATGAAGGTGGGGTGATCAGGGCAGGCCGGCGGCTCAGCCCAGTTCGTAGATCTGGGCGAGCTTCTGGGCCAGGTCCTGCACGCGGGCTGCGACAGGGCCTTCACCCTCCAGCCCGTCGCGCTCGAGTCGGCAGTGTTCGATCATCTGCAGCTTCAGGTAGGCATCGCCCATCACGGCCTCGTTGCGGCCACCGGGGAAGGCCAGGTTCAGCAGGCCATGGCCCTGGTGTTGAGGGTCGTCGAGCGGGGTCACGACCACGCCGCTCAGCACATGGATGGCCATTTCGCGCTCTTGGGCCGGCTTGAACTGCAGCAACTGCTTGAGCGCGTAGACGATGCGCTGGCTGCGGGTGTCGGTCGGATCGGGAATGTGTTTCAAGGTCATCAGAGATACGGCAGATAAAGATATGAATTGAACGGCGACCGGTCACAAATTACCAGTCTTGTGTGACGCCCGCCAGCCTAAAGCGTCAATAAGCCGACGAATTACCGCCTGTCGGCATGTCGTCCTGTCTGACAGCGGCGAGTGGCGCGCCGCGCGGGTGCTCTGACCGCGGTGTTTCGACGGCTGCCCCGAGGGGGGTCTGCTGTCATGAAGCGGACACATGGCCTGGCTAAGTTAGCGGGGCTTTGCTTCAAAAAGGCCCCGCTTTGATCTCTGACGACGAACTCATCCGCCGCATCCACCAGGAAGCCCACGACAGCTACGACGAAGAACTGGAGCTGGAGCTCGAAGACCGCGACATCGACCAGTACACCGGCGGCGCCGAGTCGGTGCAGACCTCTGAGTACCGCGAGCTGCGCCGGATGTACTTCCGCGAGTTGTTCCGTCTGCAGGGCGAGCTGGTCAAGCTGCAGGACTGGGTGGTGGCCACGGGCCACAAAGTGGTGATCGTCTTCGAAGGGCGCGATGCCGCCGGCAAAGGGGGCGTCATCAAGCGCATCACCCAGCGCCTGAACCCGCGGGTGTGCCGTGTCGCGGCCCTGCCGGCCCCCAACGACCGCGAGCGCACCCAGTGGTACTTTCAGCGCTACGCCGCTCACCTGCCGGCCGCAGGCGAGATGGTCTTGTTTGACCGCAGCTGGTACAACCGCGCCGGTGTCGAGCGCGTGATGGGCTTTTGCAACGACGACCAATACGAAGAGTTCTTCCGCTCGGCGCCCGAGTTCGAGCGCATGCTGGTGCGTTCGGGCATCCAGCTGATCAAGTACTGGTTTTCGATTTCGGACGATGAGCAGCGCCTGCGCTTTCTGGGGCGCATCCACGATCCGCTCAAGCAGTGGAAGCTCAGCCCCATGGATCTGGAGTCGCGCCGCCGCTGGGAGGACTACACCAAGGCCAAAGAGACCATGCTCGAGCGCACCCACATCCCCGAGGCGCCCTGGTGGATCGTGCAGGCCGACGACAAGAAGAAGGCCCGGCTCAACTGCATCAGCCACCTCCTGAGCCAGATGCCCTACGAGGAAGTGCCGCACCCCACCATCGAGCTGCCCCAGCGTCAGCGGCATGAGGATTACCTGCGCAACCCCGTGCCGGCCGACATGATCGTGCCCCAGGTCTACTGAGCCATGACACGGTCATTGCGGGCTCTGGGCCGGCGGCGGTCGGGGGGCCAATGAAGCCGCCTCACAGCGCCTCGCGCAACGGCCTGATCTGCGGCTACCGCTTCGAGGCCGGCACCCGCGGGCAGGAGCTGGGTCTGGACGAGGCCCTGCAATGGCTGGCCGAGCCGGGCCCGCGTGCGCCGGGCGAGTTTGTCTGGCTGCATTTCAAGCTCAGTGACGCGGCCGCCGAGACCTGGATTCGCAAGCACCTTCCGGTGGTGCCCGAGTTCTTCGAGGCGCTGCATGAGGGCTCGCGCTCCACACGCATCGAAGATGCCGACGACACCTTGGTGGCGGTGGTCAACGATGTGGCCTATGAGTTCTCTTTCGACCCCTCCGACATCGAGACGCTGTGGGTGCACGTGGGCCCGCATCTGGCGGTGACCGCCCGCCTGCACCCGCTGCGCACCATCGACGTGTTGCGGCAATCGGTGCGTGACGGGCATGTGTTCGGGTCGTCGGTGGCGTTTCTCAATCGCCTCATGCATGACCAGGGCGATGTGCTGCTGCGCATCGTGCGGCAGGCCACCTTGCAGGTCGATCGTGTGGAAGACCAGTTGCTGCTGGGGCGCTTGCAGCGCAAGCGGGCCGAACTGGGCCAGTTGCGCCGGGTGCTGGTCCGCCTGCAGCGATTGCTGGCGCCTGAGCCCGGGGCCTTGTTCCGTCTGCTGCGTCGCCCGCCGCCCTGGATCACGCCTGAGGATCTGGAGGAATTGCGTCAGGCCACCGAAGAGTTCTCTCTGGTGATCCGCGATGCGGCTGAGTTGCAGGAGCGCATCCGCCTGCTGCAGGAAGAGATCGAGGCCCAGGTGGGCGAACAGACCAACCGCAGCGTGTTCACCCTGACCATGGTCACCGTGCTGGCGCTGCCCATCAATCTGGTGGCGGGCTTGCTGGGCATGAATGTGGGCGGCATTCCGCTGGCCGACCACCCGCATGGCTTTGCAGTCATCGTGGGCATTGTGGTCACTTTCACCGTGCTGGCCGGGGCCTGGGCCATCCGGCGCCGAGACGATTGATTGTGTGGCCGGGCGCTGGCCGGCAGGCGCTGGCGATTGCGTCAAAATGGCGGCCGGCCTGCCGTTCCGTGGCGGGCCCTGTCACCAGGGGATCCTCATGAGCCAAGCACCCGATCCGTCGCAGGCCCACGCCGCCCGCGCGCCCGAGTCCGATTCACCCAGCAGCCCCTCGCGGCGTCGCCTGTTGCAGGCGGGGGCGGGTGCCGCGGCCACCGGCGGGCTGGCCGCCAGCCAGGCGCAGTCACCTGCTCAGGCCGCCGCCAAGCCGGCGCCGGCGCGGTCGCTGCAGCAGCAGTTGCAGCGCCACATCCAGCATGTGGTGGTCATCTACCTGGAAAACCGCAGCTTCAACAACCTGTTTGCGGATTTCCCGGGCACGCTGGAGCCGCTGTCCAGCCTGCCCCCCGAGCGTTTCGTGCAGCGTGACCGCAATGGTCAGCCCCTGCCCAGCCTGCCCAAGGTGTGGGGCGGCATGGTGCCGCGCAGCCAGAGCCTGGGCGGCAAGACCTACATGATCGACGAGAGCAAGATCAGCGGGCTGCCCAATGCGCCTTATGTGCTCAAGGACGCTGAAGGACAGCCTTTGCCCGAGTCGGTGATCACGCGCGATCTGTGCCATCTGTTCTATCAGAACCAGATGCAGATCCACGACGGCAAGAACGACGAGTTCGTGGCCTGGTCCGATGCAGGCGGCCTGGTGATGGGCTACTACGGCGCCTCACGCCAGCAATTGGGCCTGTGGAAGCTGGCCCAGCAGTACACCTTGTGCGACCGCTTCTTCATGGCGGCTTTCGGCGGTTCGTACCTGAATCACCAGTTCCTGGTGTCCGGTCGCACGCCCGAGTATTTCAATGCGGCCAACACCTCGGCCCGCAGCCGCATCGCCGTGACCGAGGACGGCCCGACCGGCGCCCGCCTCGCGCTGGCGCCCGACAGTCCGGCCTCGGCCCTGGATGGCAAGCCCAAGTATGTGAACGACGGGGCCATCACCCCTGACGGCTATGCCGTCAACACCATGGCGCCGCCGTTCCAGCCCAGTTACATCAAGCCGGCCCCAGGCGGCGACCCGGCGCTGGCCGACCCGAACGACGCACGCACCCTGCCGCCGCAGACCTACGACACCATCGGTGATCTGTTGTCGCGCAAGGGCGTGAGCTGGGCCTGGTATGGCGGCGCCTGGCAAGCCGCACTCGACCACAAGGGCGGGGGCGAGCGGCCCAACTTCCAGTACCACCACCAGCCTTTCAACTACTTCAAGCAGTTTGGCCCGGGTACGGCCGAGCGCGCTTTGCACTTGCGCGATGGGGGGACGGGCGACAGCCCCATCTCCAACCGTTTTCTGGCCGATGTGGTGGCCGGCCGCCTGCCCGCGGTCACCTTCTACAAGCCGCAGGGCAATCTGAACCTGCACGCCGGTTACTCGGATGTGGAGTCGGGCGATCAGCATGTGGCCAATGTGATCGAGCACCTGAAAAAGAGTCCGCAGTGGCCTCACATGCTGGTGGTGGTGACCTTCGATGAAAACGGTGGCTGGTGGGACCCGGTGGCCCCGCCCAAGGGCGATCGCTGGGGCCCGGGCTCGCGCGTGCCGGCCCTGCTGGTGTCACCGCACGTCAAGAAGGGCCATGTGGACCACACCTTCTACGACACCACCTCGATTCTGCGCTTCATCACCCGGCTGCATGGGCTGCCGCCGCTCGAGGGCCTGGCGGCCCGCGATGCGGCCTTCCGCGCCCGCGGCGAGCGTCCGCCGGGCGACTTGAGCGCAGCCTTCAGCTTTGCCTGAAACGAAACGGCCCGCCAAGGCGGGCCATTGTGAGAGCAGGGGATGGGACCAGGGGATTGAGCCCGCTGGCTCAAGCGCTTTCGATCATTCCGGTTCGATCTTGGCGTCGCGCACCACCTTGGCCCAGCGCGGGGCCTCGGCTTTGATCAGGGCGGCAAAGGCCTCTGGGGTGCCGCCGCCCACGTCGTTGCCCTGGCTGGTGATCTTCTGGCTCAGGTCGGGGTCTTGCAAAGCCTTGTTGCCCACGGCGTTGAGCAGCTTGACCAGGTCGGCGGGCATGCCCTTGGGGCCCACCAGGCCTTGCCAGTTCAGCACCTCGACCGTGGGGAAGCCTTGCTCGGTCATGGTGGGCAGATCGGGCAGCAGGGCCGCACGGGTCTTGCTGGTGATGCCCAGGGCGCGCAACTTGCCGGCCTTGATCGAGGGCATGGCGGCGTACATCTGCTCGAACATGAAGTCGACCTGGCCGCCCATGAGGTCGGTGGCGGCAGCCGAGCCGCTCTTGTAGGGCGCGTGGATCATGTCCACCCCCACAGCGTGCTCGAACAGCGAGCCGCTCAGGTGGTGCGAGCCTCCGATGCCACCCGAGGCGTAGATGATCTTGCCCGGGCTGGCCTTGGCGGCGGTCACCAGGTCTTTCAGGGTTTTATAGGGCGAGTCATTGCGCACCATCAGGATCAGCGGGCCCTTCTCGATCAGCATGATGGGCGTGATGTCGTTGAAGGGGTCGAAGTTGAGCTTCTTGAACAGCGCGTGGTTCACCGACAGCGGTGCCAGGTTGCCCATGCCCAGGGTGTAGCCGTCGGGCTTGCCACGGGCAATCGCCTCGGTGCCGATGTTGCCGCCGGCGCCGGCCTTGTTGTCGATGATGATGGGTTGGCCCAGCAGGCTGCTCATGACCTTGGCCACCTGGCGCGAGCGGATGTCGGCATTGCCGCCGGCCGCGTAGGGGCAGATCCAGGTGATGGCTTTGCTGGGGTACTTTTCTTGGGCCAAGGCCAGATCGGTCAGGCCGGGCAGGCTGGCGGCGCCAGCCAATTGCAGCAGGGTGCGGCGTTTCATGAGGGTGTCCTTCATTTGTCTCTTTCTAAAGGCCCGCCTAAGGGCAGGGGCCACCAAGCCCTCTCAATGTAGCGTGCCCAAGCTTTCAGTCGGCTGTCAGAGCCTCATGGGATTCTCGCGGATGCTCCACAATCCGAGCTTTGACCGGGGCGGTGCGCACCCCGCCCCCTGCTCGGAGACAGTTTGATGTTCATGTTGCGTTGCTGGCTGTGCCTGTTGCTGGGATGCGTCTGGCTGCCGCCAGCCCAGGCGGCTGACCGCCTGGCGCTGATCGTGGCCGGGCTGGACAAGCAGATCTACCTGCCGGTGCGCCTGGCCTCTCAATTGGGCTACTTCCGTGAACAGGACCTGGAGGTGGAGCTGCAGAGCGAAGCTTCAGGCGCCAATGCAGAAGACGTCTTGTTGGTCGGCGCAGCCCAGGGGGTGGTTGGGGCCTATCACCATACGCTCGATCTGCAGGCCCGTGGCAAGGCGGCGCAAGCCGTGGTGCTGTTCACGCTGTCGCCGGGCGAGGTGGTGTTGGTAGGGGCCCGACTGGCTGGCGTGATCAACAGCCCGGCCGATTGGAAAGGGCGGCGCCTGGGGGTGACAGGCCTGAGCTCGGTCACCCACCTGCTCACCCATGCGCTGGCGTCGCGTCAGGGGCTCAAGCCGCAGGATTACACCGTGCTGCCCGTCGGCAGCGGGGCGGCCTTTGCCGCCGCCCTGCGTGAGGGGCGCATCGATGCCGGCATGAGCTCGGAACCCCTGGCCAGCAGCCTGGTCCAGAGTGGCGAGGCGCGGGTGCTGGTGGATCTGCGCACGCCAGAGGCGACCCAGAAGGCACTCGGGCAGGGTTATCCGTTTGCCGCGCTCTACCTGCAGAGCGCCTGGATCAGCAGTCATCTGGGCGAGGTGCAGCGCCTGGTGACGGCCCTGGTGAAGGCGCTGCGATTCATCCAGCAACGCAGTCCGGCGGAAGTGGCGTCGGCCCTGGGCCTGCAAGGGGATGAGGCGGCGCTGTACGCCAGGGCGCTGGGCGAGAGCCGGGCCATGTTCTCACCCGATGGGCTGATGCCCGAAGCAGGCCCTCAGCAGGTGTTGAGCCTGGCCACGCGGGTGAATCGCCCGCAGCGGGAGCGGCGGCTGGACCTGAGTCGGACCTTCACCAACGATTTTGTGCGCCAGGCCAACGCCCGCCTCGGACCCATGGCCGGGCCCTGAGCTCAGGCTGACAGCACAGCCGGCGCTGCCGAGCTGGCCGGAAACACCACCGTGACGCGCAAACCTTGCCCAAGCGGCCCTTCGCCCAGTTGCACGCGGGCACCATGGGATTCAGCGATCTCGCGCACGATGGCCAGACCCAGGCCGCAGCCATCTGACTGCCGGTTGTCCAGCCTGAAAAAGCGCTCGAACACGCGCTCTCGCCACTCGGGCGCAATGCCGGGGCCGTTGTCTTCCACGGTCAGCAGCACCTGCCCCGGGGCCAGGCTGAGCCTCAGTGTGACAGCGCCACCGCGTGGGGTGTAGCGCAGTGCGTTGTCGATCAGGTTGGCGCACAACTCGTGCAGCAGGCGGCTCGAGCCTCTGACCTCAAACACAGCGCATCCAGCCCCCTCCGGAGCCGCGCCCTCGAAGCCCAGATCGATCTCGCGTTGCGAGGCCAGCAGGGCCAGGCCTTCCAGAACGTCGCGGGCCGTGCGGGCCAGGTCGACCGGTGCATGTTCTTCGGGCCGGCTGCGGCTGGCTTCGGCGGCCGAGAAGCTCAGCAGTTGCTGTACCAGGCGTGTGCCGTGCTGCAGGGTGGTCTGCGCGGCGCGCAGGGCCTCCTGACGGGCGGCCTCGTCCCCGGGCCTGAGGGCGAACACCAACTGGGTGTTGAGCACCGTCAGCGGGGTGCGCAATTGGTGGGCCGCATCGGCGATGAAGCGGCTGTGGGCCGACATGTGGTGGTCCAGTCGGGCCGCATAGTCGCTCATCGCGTCGGCCAGCGGGGCCAGCTCGGTGGGCAGGTGGCGTGAGGGCAGGGGCTCCAGCGTGCCGGGCTGGCGTGCCAGCACCTGGTCGCGCAGGCTAGTCACCGGCCGCAAGCCTTGGCGCAGGCCCAGCCCGAGCAACACGGCCACCCCGGTCAACAGCCCCAGCTGGCGCCACAGCGCACTGTGCCAGATCTCGGCGGCCAGGGCGTCGCGGCCGACCAGGGTCTGGGCCACTTCGATCAGCAGGGTGGTTTGCGTCGGGGTGCTGAGCACCGGCTGGCTGAAGGCGACGGCGTGCACCGGGAGCTGGTTCTGCCAGGTGTCGAAATACACGGCTTCATCCGCGGCGGGCGGGTGGGGCGGCGAAGGCAGCTCGGGGTAGCCCAGGATCAGCTCGCCATTGGCGCGGGTGACGCGGTAGAAGACCCGGTCGGGGTGGGGCGAGGCGAACAGTTCCAGTGCGGCCGGCGGCAGCACGACGTCGGGCTGGCCATCCTGGATCTCGATCTGCTGGCCGATCATGCGCGCCGCGCCCAGCAGCATGCGTTGTTGCACCAGCGTCGCGGTGTGGCGCGCGTCACGGTAGGTGATCCACAGATCCAGCGCGGCCAGCAGGGCCAGCGGCAGCAGCAGCCAGCCCATCAGCTGGCGCAGCAGGCTGGAGCGGCGATGGGGTTCGGGTTCGGCCATGCGACGGCTCAGGGGGCCTGCGACTTGAGCAGGTAGCCCAGGCCTCGCAGCGTGATGATGGCCACGTCGCTGCCTTGCAGCTTCTTGCGCACGCGGTGCACGTAGATTTCCACCGCGTCGGGCGAGACGTTGTCGTCCAGCGTGAACAAGGCTTCGCTCAAGGCCTGTTTGCTCACGGTCTGACCTTGTTTGAGCAACAGCGCTTCGAGCAGGGCGTGCTCGCGTGGGGTGAGCGCCAGCGGCGCGGCGTCCGGGCCCTCGCCCAGATCGAACAGGCGGGTGTTGCTGTCGTAGCTCAGCATGCCGCAGCGCAGCATGGGGTTTTTGTGGTTGGCATGGCGGCGCAGCAACACGCGGATGCGGGCCTCCAGTTCGGCCACCTCGAAGGGCTTGCCCATGTAGTCGTCGGCCCCGCTGTTCAGGCCGGCCACCCGGCCAGCCAGGGTGTCGCGGGCGCTGAGGATCAGCACCGGGACGTTGTTGTCCCGGGCTCTGAGCCGGCGCAGCACCTCGTCGCCGGCCAGGCCGGGCAGCTCCAGGTCGAGGATCACCAGGTCGTAGCGTTCGCTGAGCAGGCGGGCGTGCGCGTCGGCACCATCGTAGGCGCATTCGACCACGTAGCGGTCTTTTTGCAGGGTGCGGGCCAGCCACTCGGACAGGGTGCGGTTGTCTTCGACCAGCAGGATGCGCATGGGCAGAGGTGTGATGGGAAATGCAGGGACGACGATCGGCCAGCCGGAGGCGCGAGGCTTCGGGGCGCCATCCTACCGCCAGCGGACCCCGGCCGCGGCGGGCAGGGTCTCTGAGGCCGTCCTGACTTCTGGAACAATCGGGCCCATGCAATTGCAGGATATTCTTTTTTCACAAGGCTTCGGCACCCGCCGTGTCTGCGCGGGCCTGGTCCAACAGGGCCTGGTCGAGGTCTTCGAGTCGGCGTCCTCCGACACCGCGGTCGTTGTCACCGAGTCGGCACGCGATTTCGATCCTGAGGGCCTGCGTTTCAAGGTGCAGGGCGTGCCCTGGGCCTATCACGAGAAGGCCTACCTGATGCTGCACAAGCCCGCTGGCACCGAGTGCTCGCAAAAGCCCTCGGCCTGGCCCAGCATCT
>RXJO01000431.1:0-17542 GCA_003987795.1 Curvibacter sp. | reverse complement strand
CCAGCAAGAGCGCCGTGCAGGGCGTGCAGGCCGTGGGCCGGCTGGACCAGGACACCACGGGCCTGTTGCTGCTGAGTGACGACGGGCAGTTCATCCACCGCATGAGCTCTCCCAAGAAGCATGTGCCCAAGGTGTACGAGGTGGTGACCAAACACCCGATCGATGACAGCCAGGTGCAGCGCCTGCTGGCCGGCGTGGTGCTGGACGACGACCCCAAGCCCGTGCGCGCTGCGGCCTGCGAGGCGCCCGGCCCACTTCATCTGCGCCTGACCCTGCTGGAGGGCAAGTACCACCAGGTCAAGCGCATGGTCGCTGCGGTGGGCAACCGGGTGGAGGGGCTGCACCGATCCCGCATCGGCGGTCTGGCGCTGCCCGAGGACCTGGCACCCGGCCAATGGCGCTGGTTGAGCCCGGCCGATCTGGAACTGCTCAAGCCCTGAAGACCGCCTGGGCGGGGCATGTGTAACAGACCGCTGCCGAGCCCCGGCTACACTGGCGGTCTGATCTGAAAGTGGATGTTTGTGAAGTCGCTTGCCCGCCGTTGTGTCTCTGACCTGTCGCATGCCCGAGGGCATGCCCTGATCGCTGCATCGTTTCTTCTGGGGGCCGCCCTGCCGCCCGCTTGGGCCCAGGCGCCCAGCGGTTCTGCAGCCGAGGCGCCCAGCCCGACGGTGGTGAACCCCGAGCCCAGCCCGGCGCCATCGTCCGACGCCGCCAAGCCCGTCGCCAAGCCCGTCGCCAAGCCGAAACCGGCGGTCAACCCGGCCACCAAGCCGAGCGCCAAGCCCAAAGACGAGCCCAAGCGTGCGGCCAAGCCTGAGAAGGCCGCTGCTGCCGCAGCGGGTGCCACCGCCACTGCCGCCGCCGCCACCGCCACCCAGACGAGTGCAGCGGCACCTGTCGCAGGGGCTGGTTCGGCGGCTGCCTCGGCCAATGGCGGCCTGACCCACCCGATCTTTGTGCTGAACTCGCTCGATGCCACCATCAGCGTGATCGATCCGCAGACCTGGACCGAGACCAAGCGCATCCCGACCGGCAAAGAGCCGCATCACCTCTACCTCACGCCCGATGAGAAATCGCTGATCGTGGCCAATGCCCTGGGTGATTCGCTCACCTTTCTGGACCCCCGCACGGCCGAGGTGCAGCGCACGGTGCGCGGCATCATCGACCCCTACCAACTGCGCTTCTCGCCCGACATGAAGTGGATGGTGACGGCCGGCAACCGCCTGAACCACGTCGACATCTACCGCTGGGACGGCAAGGACGTGACCTTGTCCAAGCGGATCTCGACGGGCAAGACGCCCAGCCACCTGTGGATCGACAGCACCAGCAGCATCGTCTACTCGACCATGCAGGACAGCGATGAACTGGTGGCCATCGACCTCAACACCCAGACCCTCAAGTGGCGCGTCAAGACTGGCTCGCTGCCGGCCGATGTGTATGGCAGCCCGGACGACAAGACCCTCTTCATCGGCCTGACTGGTGGCGAAGGGGTCGAGGTGTATGACGTCAGCGGTGGCAAAGAGGCCCGACTGGTCAAGACCATTCCCACCGGCAAGGGCGCGCACGCCTTCCGGGGGGCCGGTGACCGTCGTCACATCTATGTGAGCAACCGCGTCGCCAATACCCTGAGCAAGATCGACATGCAGACCCAGACGGTGGTGGCCCAGTTGCCCGGGCCCACAGGGCCGGATTGCATGGATGTGTCGGCGGATGGCAAGTTGATCCTGCTGAGTTCCCGCTGGGGGCGCAAGATGACGGTGATCGACACCGAGACGCGCAAGGTGCTGCGTCAGATCAGTGTGGGCAAGTCTCCCCATGGCGTCTGGACCCTTGACCACGCGCCGCGCTGACCTGGGCCTTGGCCGTTACGGCCGGGTGGCCGGCCTGCTGCTGGGGCTGTCCTGCGGCCCCGCCCTGGCGGTCTCCACCTGCGCCAAGCCGCTGTACCTGACCTTCGACACCGGCCACATGGGCGTGGCGCCCCTGATTGCCGAGGTGCTCAAGCGCCAGCAGGTGCGGGTGACGTTCTTTGCGGCCAACGAGCCCACCCAGCAAGGCGACGGCACGCTGGGCGAGTACTGGGCCCCGTGGTGGCGCGAGCGCGCGGCCGAAGGCCATGCCTTTGCCAGCCACACCTACGATCATGTCTACTGGCGTGCCGATCTGCCGGCGCCCGCCGGGCAATGGCGCTTCCGGGTCAAGCCCTCGGCCGGGCCGGAGGCAGGGCGTGAATCGGTGATCGACGGCCCGGCCTATTGCGCCCAACTCGACCGATCTTCGCAACGCCTGCAAGCCCTGACCGGGCAGATGCCCTTGCCTTTGTTCCGCGCGCCGGGTGGCAAGACTTCACCCCAATTGCTGGCGGCGGCCCGCCAATGCGGCTATGCCCACGTGGACTGGGCGCCGGCAGGCTTTCTGGGCGATGAGTTGCCGAGTGAGCGCTTCAGCAATGCGCAGCTGCTGGAGCGGGCCCTGAAGAACCTGCGGGCCGGTGACATCCTGATGGCGCACCTGGGCATCTGGTCGCGCCGCGATCCGTGGGCGCCGGCGGTGCTGGAGCCCCTGATCCAGGGCTTGAAGGCCAAGGGCTTTTGTTTTGAAACCTTGCGTGAGCATCCGGCCTACCGGGATTGGCTGGCCCGCAACGGACGGTGAGGGGCGCATGGACAGTTTGATCGATGGGTTTGGCCAGGTGCAGACCGCCCTGTTCGAGGCGGTGGTGCAGCCCCTGATGTTCCATGCCGGTCTGGGCAACTTTCTCGAAGACGGCTTCAATGGCACCGGATGGCTGCTGGTGGGCTTGATCCAGCTGGTCGTGATGGTGGTCTTGTTCGGGCCCTTGCAACGCCTGTGGCCGGTGGAGCCGGTGCGCGACCGCGCTGCCGTGCGCACCGACATCCTCTACACCTTGCTGCACCGTCTGGGTCTGGTGCGGGTGGTTCTGTTCTTCATGGTCGACCCGCTGTTCGACGAGTTGTTCGGGCATTTGCGGGTGGCCGGCTGGCAGACCTTCCACCTGGACGAACTCTGGCCGGGCGTCACCGATCTGCCCTGGGTGAGTCTGGCGCTGTACCTGGTGGCGTTCGACTTTGTCGGCTACTGGGTGCACCGAGGCCAGCACCAGTCGGAGCTGTGGTGGCGTCTGCACGCCTTGCACCATTCCCAGCGCCAGATGACGATGTGGACGGACAACCGAAACCACCTGCTCGATGATCTGCTGGGCGATTGCATCATGGTGGTGGTGGCCCAGTTGATCGGCATCGCGCCGGGCCAGTTTGTGGCGGTGGTGGCCATCACCCAGCTCAGCGAGAACTTCCAGCATGCCAACCTGCGTTGCTGGTTTGGCCGCTGGGGTGAACGGCTGTGGGTCAGCCCGCGCTTTCATCGCATGCACCACGCCATCGGCATCGGGCATGAGTTCGTGGGGTCTTCGGGCCGGCCCGTGCTGGGGGGCTGTAATTTCGGGGTGCTGCTGCCCTGGTGGGACATGCTGTTCGGTACCGCCAATTTCGAGTTGCGCTACGAGCCGACCGGCGTCCGCGATCAGGTCGAGCCCGGCCCCCATGGGCTGCGTGACTACGGGCAGGGCCTCTGGTCTCAGCAATGGCTGGGGCTGAAGCGCTTGTTCGGCCGGGCCTGACCTCCGCCGGGGCAGCCGGGGCGCTGGGGCCTGACCGGTCTGCCCTGGGGCGGGTTATGCTGCCGCCATGACTTTGTTGCTTGATTCCTTCTGGCGCTCGGTGGTGTATTGCCTGCACCCCCGGGTGATCGCCCTGTCTTTTCTGCCCCTGCTGCTGCTGGTGGGCATGGCCCTGGGCCTGGGCTATTTCTACTGGGAGCCCGCGGTCGACGGCGTCCGGCAGATGCTAGAGTCCTCCGATCTGCTGAATTCGTTCTGGGCCTGGTTGCAGGGCGCGGGCGTGGGTCAGCTCAAGACCGTGGTGGCACCGCTGATCGTCATTGCGGTGGTCACGCCGGTGCTGGTGGTGGTGTCTTTGCTGGTGGTGGCGGTGCTGATGGCGCCCTCGCTGGTCGCAATGGTGGGCGAGCGGCGCTTTTCTGGTCTGCAGCGCCTTCATGGCGGCTCGACGCTGGGCAGCCTGGCGTGGTCTCTGGGCTCGATGCTGCTGGCGCTGGTGGCCCTGGTCGCGTCCATCCCCTTGTGGTTGGTGCCCCCTCTGATCCTGATCCTCCCACCCTTGATCTGGGGTTGGCTGACCTATCGGGTGATGGCGTATGACGCGCTGGCCGTGCATGCCAGCAAGGCCGAGCGTCAGTTGCTCTTCAAGCGCCATCGGCTCTCCTTGCTCGCCATCGGGGTGATGACCGGTTACCTGGGGGCGGCCCCGAGCCTGGTGTGGGCCTCCGGGGCCTTGTTTGCCGCGGCCTTCGTGATCCTGGTGCCGGTGGCGATCTGGATCTACACCCTGGTGTTTGCGTTTTCTTCGCTGTGGTTTGCCCACTATTGCCTGGCGGCCCTCGAAAGGCTTCGTGCCGAGTCGGTTTCTGCCGTGGCCCCTGTGGTGGTCGAGCCGGTGCCGGTAGGATGGCAGGATGAGCACAACCCCCTCCACTCCAGCAGCAGCGGACTCGAGCCTCCGCCCCATCCCTGAGGCCCCTCGTAACTTCGGCCTGATCATCGTCGGCGACGAGATCATGTCGGGCAAACGGGCCGACAAGCACATGCCCAAGGTGATCGAATTGCTGGGCGCCCGGGGGCTGCAGCTGGCCTGGGCCGACTACGTGGGGGATTCACCCGAGCGCATCGAGGCGACGCTGGCGCGTGCATTCGCCTCGGGCGATGCCGTGTTCTCGTGTGGCGGCATCGGGGCCACACCTGATGACCACACCCGCCAATGCGCTGCCCGCGCCCTGGGTGAGCCTTTGCAACTGCATCCCCGTGCAGCCGACTTGATCCGCGAGCGCATGCAGGACGTGGCCCGCGAACAGGGCCTGCCCTACGAGCCCGAACGCGACGACAACGTCCATCGTCTGAACATGGGCGTGTTTCCGGCCTCAGCCCGGATCATTCCCAACCCTTACAACAAGATCCCGGGCTTCAGCTGCGTGGGGCAGGGGGGCGGGGCGGTCCATTTTGTGCCGGGCTTTCCGGTGATGGCCTGGCCGATGGTCGAATGGGTGCTCGACACGCATTACGCCCACCTCTTCAACCGGACGGCGCATGTCGAAAAATCGGTGATCGTGTTTGGTTCGATGGAGGCCACCCTGACGCCCCTGATGGAGGCCATCGAACGCGAGCATGCCGGTGTCAAGGTCTTCAGCCTGCCGAGCGTGGACCATCCGCAGTACGGCCGGCACATTGAACTGGGGGTCAAGGGCGATCCGGCCCTGGTCTTGACCGCCTACCCGGCCTTGCTGGCGGGCCTGCATCGCTTCGATCTCAAGCTGGGCCCCGAATTGGTGCGCTGAAGCATTGCACCAATTTGATGCATTTTGTTTTGCATCATGTTGGTGCATTTTGGGTTGAGGCAAAAAATCCCGGCTCGAGTGCATTTCCCTGTGCGCAAACTGGCTGCAAGGCCGCTCAAGCAGGGCAAAATAACGTGGTTGGCGTCTGGTGCCATGCACCAAGGATTGGCATAAAAACTGCATTCCTCCCGGCGTCATTGAATTTTTAACCAGCCCCGAACAGGAGATCCTGATGGCAAAGACCGTCGCAGACGTGATGAAGTTGGTGAAGGAAAACGAAGTCAAGTTCGTTGATTTCCGCTTCACTGATACCCGTGGCAAGCAACAGCACACCACGGTTCCCGTGTCCCACTTTGACGAAGACAAGTTCACGTCGGGGCATGCATTTGACGGTTCTTCGATCGCCGGCTGGAAGGGCATCGAAGCCTCGGACATGTTGCTGGTTCCGGATCCGAACTCGGCCAACATCGATCCCTTCTTCGAAGAGACCACCCTGATCCTGACCTGCGACGTGGTGGAACCCGCCGACGGCAAGGCTTATGACCGCGATCCGCGCTCGATCGCCAAGCGCGCTGAAGCCTACCTGAAGGCTTCGGGCCTGGGCGACACCGCCTACTTCGGTCCGGAACCCGAATTCTTCATCTTCGACGGCATCCGTTGGAGCACCGATCCGCAGAACACCTTCTACGAAATCGAAGAGTACGAAGCCCCCTGGAACACCGGTGCCAAGCTCGAAGGCGGCAACCGCGGCCACCGTCCGACCGTCAAGGGCGGCTACTTCCCGGTGCCTCCGGTCGACAGCACGCAAGACATGCGCGCTGAAATGTCCCTGATCCTCGAATCGCTGGGCATTCCGGTCGAAGTGTTCCACCACGAAGTGGCGGGCGCTGGCCAGAACGAAATCGGCACCAAGTTCAGCACCCTGGTGGAGCGCGCTGACTGGACCATCCTGCAGAAGTACGTGGTGCACAACGTGGCCAATGCCTACGGCAAGACCGCCACCTTCATGCCCAAGCCCTACCATGGCGACAACGGCTCGGGCATGCACGTGCACCAGTCGGTCTGGAAGGACGGCAAGAACCTGTTCGCTGGCGACGGCTATGCCGGTCTGTCGGACTTCGCGCTGTACTACATCGGCGGCATCATCAAGCACGCCCGTGCCCTGAACGCTATCACCAACCCTGGCACCAACAGCTACAAGCGTCTGGTTCCTCACTTCGAAGCCCCGGTGAAGCTGGCCTACTCGGCCAAGAACCGCTCGGCCTCGATCCGTATCCCCTTCGTGGCCAACCCGAAGGGCCGTCGCGTGGAAGCCCGCTTCCCCGATCCTCTGATGAACCCCTACCTGGGCTTTGCCGCCCTGCTGATGGCCGGTCTGGACGGCGTGGAAAACAAGATCCATCCGGGCGAAGCCGCCACCAAGGATCTGTACCATCTGCCGCCCGAAGAGGACGCACTGGTGCCGACCGTCTGCCACAGCCTGGATCAGGCCCTCGAAGCGCTGGACAAGGACCGTGCCTTCCTGACCAAGGGTGGTGTGTTCACTGACAGCATGCTCGACGCCTACATCGACCTGAAGATGCAGGAAGTGACCCGCTACCGCATGTCGGTGCACCCGGTCGAGTACGACATGTACTACTCGCTGTGATGCGGCCTCAGGCCATGTCATGACAAGGGCAGCTTCGGCTGCCCTTTTTCATTGGGGCCGGCCATGGAGCCGGCGCGGTCGGGTCGGGCTTTGCCTTTGCCTCGCAAGCCGATTCGGAGATACTTGGCTCGCCGCCCCGAGGGGTGCTGAACTGGACGTATGAAACACGCTGTACTGATTTCCCTGCTGACCCTGATCTGCAGCGCCGCCATGGCGCAAGACCGCATCTACCGCTGCGGCAACGAATACACCAACACCGTCCCGGCCAACCGGGCCAAGGATTGCAAGCTGATCGAGGGCGGCAACGTGACCGTGGTGCCGGGTACCCGGCCTGCCACCCAGCCGCCTGCGGGGGCAGACGCGTCCAAGGTGGTCACGGCGCCTGCGGGTTCGCCCAAGGTCGACAACAGCGAGCAGAAGGCGCGTGATGCCGATGCGCGGGCCATTCTGGAGTCGGAGTTGCGCAAGGCCGAGGCCAGGCTCGCCGAGCTCCAGAAGGAGTACAACAACGGGGAGCCAGAGAAGCAGGGCGGTGAGGCCAAGAACTACCAGAAATACCTGGACCGCGTGGCCGCGCTCAAGGAGTCTGTGACGCGTGCCGAGGCCGATGTGGCGGGTATCAAACGTGAAATCGCGCGCCTCAAATGAACCGTCTCACCCTCACAGAACCCGTTGCCGAAGCCTTTCATGCCTATGACCTCTTGGCCACGCTGGTGGCGGTGGTGCGCATCGATGGCACGGTGATTTTTGCCAATGCTGCGCTGGAGGATGCGATCGGCACCTCGCGCCGCACCATCGAAGGCTCGCAGTTCGCCGATTTCTTTTCTGAGCCCCAGATCCTGCGCAATGCGCTCGAAGGTGCGGGCAGCAACGAATTCGCGGCGCTGCGCTATGACGCCTGGCTGAAGCGTTTCACCCACGACCCGGTGCTGGTCCATGTGATCGTGGCGCAGACCGACCAGCCCGGTGAGGTCATCATCGAATTGCTGCCCCTGGAGCAGCAGGCCCGACAAGACCGTGAAGAGCGGCTGATCGATCAGGCGCAGGCCAACAAGGAGCTGATCCGCAACCTGGCCCACGAAATCAAGAATCCGATGGGCGGCATTCGCGTAGCGGCACAACTGCTGCAGATGGAGATCGAGTCGCGTGACCTGATCGAGTACACCCAGGTCATCATCCACGAGGCCGACCGGCTGCAGACCCTGGTCGATCGACTGCTGGCGCCGCATCGGCGCCCGCATGTGGTGGGCGATGTAAACATCCACGAGGTTTGCGAGCGTGTGCGCTCGCTGATCCTGGCCGAGTTCCCGCGGGGTTTGCGCGTGATCCGGGACTACGACACCTCGATCCCTGAGTTCCGTGGCGACCGCGAGCAACTGATCCAGGCGGTGCTCAACATCGCTCACAACGCAGCCCAGGCACTCGCAGATCGGGTGGCTGCGGGCGATGCGGAAATCACTTTCCGTTCGCGGATCGCGAGACAGGTTACTTTTGGCAAGCAACGCTACCGATTGGCATTGGAATTGCATGTCATCGACAACGGGCCCGGCGTGCCGGACTCGATCAAGGACCGCATCTTCTACCCGCTCGTATCGGGTCGGGATGGTGGTTCAGGGCTGGGGCTGACTTTGGCGCAAACCTTTGTTCAGCAACACCACGGCTTGATCGAGTGTGACAGCGTGCCAGGGAGGACGGATTTCAAGATGTTGATTCCGTTGCCCTGAGTTTGATTGACAACAATTTGACCTGAGGTGGTATTTGCACATGAAGCCGATCTGGATAGTAGATGACGATCAATCGATCCGCTTTGTGCTCGAAAAAGCGCTGCTGCGGGAGGAGCTGCCCACACGCAGTTTCACCAATCCGCGTGAGGTGCTGGCGGCACTGGACGAGATCGGCGACGAAGACGTCGACAACCAGGGGCCTCAGGTTCTGGTGAGTGACATCCGGATGCCCGGCGGCTCGGGGCTGGATCTCCTGGCCAAGGTGAAAGAGCGTCATCCGGGCCTGCCGGTCATCATCATGACCGCCTTCTCGGATCTGGACAGTGCGGTTTCCGCCTTCCAGGGCGGCGCGTTCGAGTACCTGCCCAAACCCTTCGACCTGCCCAAGGCGGTGGAGCTGATCCGCCGCGCCGTCGAGGAGAGCCAGCGCGAAGAAGTGGCCGAAGAGCGCATGGCGGCCACCCCCGAGATGCTCGGGCAGGCCCCCGCCATGCAGGACGTGTTCCGTGCCATCGGCCGTCTCAGCCAGAGCAATGTAACCGTGATGATCACCGGCGAGTCGGGTTCCGGCAAAGAGCTGGTAGCTCGGGCGCTGCACAAGCACTCACCGCGTGCCAATGGCCCTTTCGTGGCCATCAACACAGCAGCCATCCCCAAGGACCTGCTGGAGTCCGAGCTGTTCGGCCATGAGCGGGGCGCCTTCACCGGTGCGCAGACCATGCGCCGTGGCCGCTTTGAGCAGGCCGAGGGTGGCACGTTGTTCCTCGATGAAATCGGCGACATGCCTTTTGATCTGCAGACGCGTCTGCTGCGGGTGCTGTCGGATGGACACTTCTATCGGGTTGGCGGCCACAACGCGGTCAAGGCCAATGTCCGTGTGATCGCGGCCACCCACCAGGACCTGGAGCAGCGTGTGAAGGACGGCGTGTTCCGTGAGGACTTGTTCCATCGCCTGAACGTGATCCGCCTGCGCCTGCCGGCCCTGCGTGAGCGCAAGGAAGACGTGCCGATGCTGACCCGGCACTTCCTGCAACAAAGCGCCAAGCAGCTCGGGGTGGAGCCCAAACGCATCGCCGACACGGCGCTGGCGCAGTTGGGTGCCTTCAATTTCCCGGGCAATGTGCGGCAGCTTGAAAACATCTGCCACTGGCTCACGGTGATGGCCCCGGCCCAGGTGATCGAGGCCAAGGATCTGCCGCCCGAAGTGCTGGGCATGCAGGGCGCCTCGGGGGCCATCAACAGCACCAGCTTCCACCCGGCGGTACCGGCACTGGAGACCGAGCCCGTGATCGATGCGGTTGCCACCTTGGCCCCGCCTGTTTCGACGGTGCTGCCAGCGTCTGTTCTGGCCCAGCCGATCGCCATTCCGGCCTCCGACATGCTGTCGGATGTGGGGCGTGCTGAAACGGCGGCTGTACCTGCGGTCGGCCTGGGCCGACCGGCTGCCTGGGAGCAGGGCCTTGAGTTGGAGGCCCTGGAGTTGCTGGCCAGCGGGCGCCATGACGTCTGGGACGAATTGACCCGACGCTTCGAGTCCAAGCTCATCCTCACTGCCTTGGCCAACACCCGGGGTCGTCGCATCGAGGCGGCGCAAAAGCTGGGTATTGGGCGCAACACCATCACCCGGAAGATCCAGGAGCTGGGTCTGGAGTGAGGTGTGATCTGCGGGGTGGCGGGCCGATGGTTCGCGCCCCTGCAGGTTCTCAACTCGCGTGATCAGAGGGTGACGATCACCGGGGCATGGTCGCTGGGCCGTTCGTTCTTGCGGGTGGCCCGGTCGATTTCGCAGGCGCTGACGTGCGGCTTGAGTGCCTCACTCACCAGAGTGTAGTCGATGCGCAGGCCGCGGTTGCGCCGGAAGGCGAAATCCCGATAGTCCCACCACGAGTAGCTTTTCTCGGGCTGCTCGAACAGGCGGAAGGCGTCATGCAGGCCCAGATCCAACAGGGCCTTGAAGTGATCGCGCTCGGCCGTGGTGTGGTGGATGGTCTCGCGCAGTCCCTCCGGGTCCCAGGTGTCGCGGTCATCGGCGGTGATGTTGAAGTCACCCACCAGCACCAGCCGGGGGTGGGTTTGAAGCTGCGCTTTGAGCCAGTCCTGCAGTGCCTGCAGCCAACGCATCTTGTAGTCGAACTTGTCCGACCCCGGCTCCTGTCCATTGACGAAATAGCCGTTGACCAGGCGGATGGGACCGCCTTCGGTGTCCAGCGTGCCGGCGATCACGCGAGACTGCTCGTCGACAAAACCCGGAATGTTCTTCACCACTTCGGTCACGGGGTTGCTGCTCAGGATGGCCACGCCGTTGTAGGTTTTTTGCCCCATGAAGGCACTGTGGTAGCCCACTTCCTGGAGGGCCGCTGCGGGAAACTTGTCGTCGCTCAGCTTGAGTTCCTGCAGGCACAGGGCATCCACGGGGTGGGTGCTCAGCCAGTCCAGCACTTGCGGCAGGCGGACTGAGAGGGAGTTGACGTTCCAGGTGGCTATTTTCATGGTGGCTTCGGGGGCTGCTTGAGCGCAGAGTATCGTGGAATTCGTGCCACCCTGTTGCCGGCGATCGTCGATCGCAGTTTGACGAAAACTTTGGTGGACTGTCTTGAGGTGGGCAAAAAATATGTATAATTCGAGGCTTCGCTGGATACGCTGAACAACGTAAGTTGCTCGGTCAGTGCAGTGAATATGCGGGAATAGCTCAGTTGGTAGAGCGCAACCTTGCCAAGGTTGAGGTCGAGAGTTCGAGACTCTTTTCCCGCTCCAGTTCTTGGTGGTCTTCGGATCCCCACGATCAGGAGGTCGTCAGGCCACCTGTCGAAAACGCGGGAATAGCTCAGTTGGTAGAGCGCAACCTTGCCAAGGTTGAGGTCGAGAGTTCGAGACTCTTTTCCCGCTCCAGTTCTTGGTGGTCTTCGGATCTCCACGATCAGGAGGTCATCGGGCCACCTGTCGAAAATGCGGGAATAGCTCAGTTGGTAGAGCGCAACCTTGCCAAGGTTGAGGTCGAGAGTTCGAGACTCTTTTCCCGCTCCAAATTTCAAAAAGGGAAGCCCAGGCTTCCCTTTTTTCTTGGCCGCTTCGAGCCATGTTCTGCTCCACAGCCCCGCGTTATGATGCGCGGCTGATCCGAACAGGTCGCTAGGTGGCATGCTGGCCGCCAAGGCTTGATCGATGGGCCCCGATGGTGAAATTGGTAGACACTGCGGACTTAAAATCCGCCGCTTTCCGTAAAAGGGGCGTGCCGGTTCGACCCCGGCTCGGGGCACCAAATTTGGCTCTCATGCCATCTCACACCAACTCAAAACCCGCACGCTGCAAGGCGTAGCGGGTTTTTTCTTGCCCCGTGCATTTCCAGAAGAGACCCCATGCGGGCCGTTCAAGTGCGGATGGCTTGTGGCGATCAGGCTCCAAGGTGTAAAAACTGCATTCTTACAACGATGGTGTTTGTTGATAATCACTTCGTTGGTCGAACATTGTGATGAATGCAGGGAGCGAAAATGAAGATGGCTGGATTCGGTGGACGTGGTTTTCATTGGTTGGCATCTTGTGCATTGCTGCTGGCCCTTGCGGCTTGTGGCGGCGGAGGCTCGACGGGTCATTCAGCCGCAGGAACAGATCCAGGCGCTGGCTCCAGTTCTGGTACTGGCTCCGGTACAGGTACAGGTGCAGGTGCAGGTGCAGATGGGGGGACGACTCAGCCGCAGGGTTTGTCTGTCTGGGCGGGGACGCCAGGCCAGACGGGCGATGTCACCGTCAATCCTTGGGGGTATGTGAACGGTGTGGGCAGTGTGGCCCGGTTCTACAACCCATATGGCTTGATCCGCGACTCCTCGGGTAACCTCTTTGTGGCAGACACTTTCAACCATGTGATCCGAAAGATCAGCGTTGGGGGTGTGGTCAGCACCGTGGCTGGGACCGGCGCCGCAGGGGCGCAGGATGGCCCGGTGTCTTCAGCCCAGTTCAATTTCCCGGCTGCGCTCGCGATGGATGCGGGCGGCAATCTGCTGGTGGCAGATCGAGGGAATCGGACCATCCGCAAGATCGCCACCGATGGAACCGTGTCCACGGTGGCTGGCGTGGCTGGCGCTGCGGGGCAACTAGACGGACAAGGCGGTGTCGCCCGATTTGACTCTCCTACCAACCTGGCCATGGGCCCTGATGGGACCTTGTACGTCCAGGAGGATCACCGTGTCAGCAAAGTCTCCCCTGCGGGAGTCGTCAGCACCCTTTGGACAGGCAGCGACAGTTTGATGGGATTGGCGGTCGATTCCAAATCAACGGTCTACGTCAGCTCCGCGACCGTGACCAATTACATATTTGGGCTCATGTTCAACGATCAGAAGGTGTCGAGCATTGTTGAACGACGATTGAGCCCGCTCGCGGGCACGCCACAAACGAATAGCACGGTGGGGGCTGGCAATGCATATCGGGTCTATACCTACTTCGGCGCTCTGGCTGTCGATGCCGGTGATCGCCTGCATGTGCTGGTGAGAGATCAATTGAAAGGCAAGGTGTCCATAGCAAGGGTTTCTTCTTTGGGCGATGTGACATCGGTGCAGGAGGTGTCCAGGTCGACTCAAAGATTTCAGATGCAGCCCTCGGGCCTCGTGGTGCTGATTGATGAACAAGCCATCTTTGAACTCAACGGGATGGGCGCGGTGCTGATGGCGGGCTCGGATGCCCCCATTCAGACCAGTTACGGTCCATTCTCCAATCCGCAAGGCATCGCCGCCGACAGTGCGGGCAACCTGTGGGTGAGCAACCAGGCTGGTGGCAGCCTGATCAAAGTCAATGGCAAGGCGGAGGTCCGTGTCGTCGTCGATGGGGGCATGACCTATCCCACCGGGGTGACCACGGATTGCGAGGGAAACACCTACGTGGCCGATTCCGTCGGCAATGCGATCTATCGGTACACCGCTGCCGGTGCATTTTCAAAGGTGTTGGACATGAACAAGTTCAGCACTGCAGCCTTGGCAATGACTGCCATTGCTGTCGATTGTTCGAGCAACCTGTACATCACCAACGCCTGGAACAACAATGTGCTCAAGGTCTTGGCCGATGGCTCGGTCAATACCCTGGCTGGGCCGCCTCTGGTGTCTCCCATGACTCGGCCTGGCCCCTCGGGGTCGGCGGATGGTGCTGGCGCCGTTGCGAGGTTCACGGGTCCGGGCGCGATTGCTGTGGATGCCGTGGGTGGCGTCTACGTGGCAGACAGCGGCAACCATACCGTGCGCAAGATCAGCCGGGAGGGGGTGGTCACGACCCTGGCCGGGCAGGCCGGCGTGGCAGGCAGTGCTGATGGTCAGGCTGCTGCTGCCAGCTTCAACGGACCGTCTGCCCTGGCCCTTGACGGCACTGGCAATCTTTATGTGCTCGACAAAGGCAACAACCTGGTCAGACGGATCAGCCCCTCCGGTCTGGTGAGCACCGTGGCAGGAACCCGAGGTGCCACGGCATTGCAATTGGGCGCGCTTCCTGGCGCCTGGATCAATTCGGTCGGCTTGGCCGTCGCAGGCAATCGCCTGTATGTGCTGGCCGATCATGCGGTCTTGACGTTCCCGCTTCCTTGAAAGGCTGATGACTTCGGTGGTGGGCTGGCTTTTCGGGCCGTTGGCTGCCTTGCCGTGAATTGTTCCCGGTCCTTGCAAGATCGGGCTGGTTACACTTCATGCGCTTGGCCATGGCGGGCAAAGGCCGCTGATGAGGCTGACTCGGCCCTCTCAAAAAGCTTTCGCTTGTCTGTGGCCGTGCCAAAATGTAGACATGTCTGCTCGGCGTCCAGCCAGTGGTTCCCCCTATCCAGGGCCAGTCGCCAGTCAGGTTCGGACCCGATGGGTCTGTGTCGGGGCCATCTCACCATTGAATCATGTCAAGTTACAACGCCCCCTTTGAAATCCACGTGCATGGTCAAGTCCAGCTGCGTGGTGATGTCCAGTTCGACCAGTTGCAAGAGGCCTTGAAGCCCTTGTGGCGCTACGCCGGTGCGCGTTCCTTGGCCGATGGCGCGACCAGCGCCTATGACGAAGAGCCCGGGATCAAGTTCGACCCCAAGGAGCATCTGTTGCAGATGTGCTGGACGGTGCGCGGCGACGAGGATTTCCGTCAGTCGCTCGACGAGATGTGCATGAACCTCAACGAGATCTCCGAGCAGGGCGCCGCCATCGAAGTCACTTTCTACGACGCCGAGTTCGATGAAGAGGAAGAGGATCGTGGCGCCGAGTCGCGTGATGACTTCCTGATGCTGTTCGTCGGGCCGAACCCGGCTGCCATCATGCAGGTACAGCGTGACTTGCTGGTGCAGGATGTGGTGAACATGATGGAGCGTCATTTTGATGGCTCCGAGTTGGGCGGTGTGGTGGCCGAGATCGACAAGCTGTTTTCCCAGCGCTTCGACGATCTGGTCAATTCGCTCGAAATCGGGCGCCCCCCGCGCGGATCGGGTGGCTCTGGACATGGCGGTGGTCGCCGTCCGCGTCATCTGCATTGAAGGGGCGTAGCGTGTTCTCGAGTCAGGTGGGCCGGCGGTGAATGGGCCGCTTGCTGTTTCCAGGTATCTGGCGGCCTACCCTGAGTCCTTGCAGCAACAGGCCGCTCGACTTCTCGCGTCTGGGCGGCTGCCCGAATGGCTGCTGGATCGATATCCCACGCCGCATGGTTTGCGCAACGACGGCGCCTTGTACCGCCATGTCGAGGATTTGAGGCAGACACATCTTCGTCAGACGCCCAGGTTGGACCGGGTGGTCTACGACAGCAAGATCCATGTGGTGCGCCACGCGCTGGGATTGCACACCATAACTTCGCGCGTCCAGGGTGGCAAGCTCAAGGCGCAGCACGAAATCCGGATTGGCGCCTTGTTCAAGGATGCACCTGCCCCCTTCTTGAGCATGATCGTGGTCCACGAGTTGGCGCATCTGCGTGAGCGCGAGCACAACAAGGCGTTTTATCGTCTCTGCGAGCATCTGGAGCCTCACTATCACCAGCTTGAATTGGACGTGCGTCTGTACCTGACGCATCTGGAGGCGGGAGGGGCACGCCTGTGGGGCACACCGGAGGCCGCATCGGCCTGATGGCTGGGGCAGCTGGGGCAATGCCCCGGTGCCGTTCGGAGGGGCTGCCGTGCAGGTTGTCCAGAAATTGACCAGTGTCGGGGCTTGGTCTTGCTTTGGCTCAAGGTGGATGGCCCGGGGCAGGTTCACAATGCCCTGCCAGTTCCGCAAGGCGCTGGCGTTTCACAAATCAAGACTCTCCCCACCTGAGGTTTGCCATGTCCAATCGTCGTCAATTCTTCTTCCAACTGAGTGCCGGTACCGGTTTCGTGCTGGCTGCATCGTCTGTTCGCGCTGCAGCTCCGCTGGTGGCCGAGAACGATCCCCAGGCTGTGGCCCTGGGCTACAAGGCCGACGCCACCAAGGTCGACAAGTCCAAGTTCCCCAAGTTCGCCGCTGGCGACCATTGCGGCAGCTGCGCTCTGTTCCAAGGCAAGGCTTCTGATGCCGCCGGTGGTTGCCCGCTGTTCGCCGGCAAGCAGGTTGCCACCAAGGGCTGGTGCAGTGCCTACGCCAAGAAGGCCTGATCGCCTTCTTTCGGTCTGAATTTTTCGGGCTGAAACAAATGAAAGCCGTCTCAGTGCCGGCTTTCATCGTTTTGGGAGGGGCTTGCAGGGCCCTGCGGCCTCCGGCAGCCAGTGTCGGATGGCGCGTTCCAGGTGCTCGACCTCGCCGGTGGTGAACCAGCTCACCTGGCCAGTGGGCGCAGGTGATCCGGCACAAGTCGGCTCACGCAACTGTCCGCTTTGCACGAGCCGCCGGTAGGTCTGCTCGGCGACGGGCGCTCCGGTGTCCAGCACCTTCACGTGCGGGGGGAGTTCGGACAGCCAAAGGCGAAGCACCAGCGGGTAGTGGGTGCAGCCCAGCACCAGGGTGTCGGGTGCGCTGCTGCCTTCGGTCCAGGGGCCGGTCTGGGCCAGGTATTGCCGGCAAAGGTGGGCAATGCGGCTGTCGTCCAGATGCTCGATCGCATCGGCCAGACCGTCACAGGGTTGGCAGCGGATGTCCAGCCCTGGGTCTTGCTGGGCCAGCAGGCGTTTGAACTTGGGGCTGTTGAGGGTGCCTCGTGTGGCCATGACCGCCACATGGCCCGTGCGCGTCTGCAAGGCTGCCGGCTTGAGAGCCGGCTCCACCCCGATCACGGGCAGTTGGGGCCAGTGCTGTCGCAGTTCGTGGATGGCGGCGGCGGTGGCGGTGTTGCAGGCGACGACGACCGCCTTGGCCCCAAAGCCCACCAGCGCCTCGGTCAGGACCTGGGAGCGATCCCGAACATATTCGTCGCCACGTTCGCCATAGGGCGCATGGCCTTGGTCAGAGATGTAGACGAAGTCTTCCTGGGGCATGCGCTGGCGCAGGGCCTTGAGGATGCTCAGGCCGCCAATGCCGCTGTCAAAGACCCCGATGGGGCCCGAGGCGACCGGGGGAGGCGCCTGAAGAGGGGAGTTCAGCATGGATGAACCAAGAGCGCTGGTCAGGCCCTCGCCGGTCGAGGGCCCTGCCAGCGGAGTGCCAGACCGTTTGGCCCGGCACTCGCCGCTGGGTCTCAGGCGCCAGCGACCGAAATGCCCTTGAACTCGCCGGTGGCGATGCGCTTCTGCCACTCGGCCGGGCCCGTGATGTGGGCGCTGGTGCCGCCGGCATCCACGGCCACGGTCACGGGCATGTCCACCACGTCGAACTCGTAGATGGCTTCCATGCCC
>RXJO01000543.1 GCA_003987795.1 Curvibacter sp. | reverse complement strand
AGCGATGCTGGGCGCTCGGTGACGCGGGCCACCGTGCTGAGCGGCACCACCCCACCCGCGCTGGTGGGCACGTACAGGCGCGACAGCGACTGCGGACCCAGCTTGTCGGACGGCTTGACCTCCAGCACCACCCGGTATTGGGTGGTCTGGGTGAAGATGGTCGAGATCAGGCGCTGACCGTAGGCGTCGTACAGCACGGCATCGATGCTGGCCACCGTCACCCCCAGCCGGCCGGCCGCATCGCGGTCGATGTCGACCCAGGCCTGCAGCCCCTGGTCCTGCAGGTCGGTGGCCACGTCGGCCAGTTCGGGGCGCTTCCTCAGGCGCTCGACCAGCTCGCGTGCGGCGCGGTTGAGCTCTTCGATGTTGGGCGAAGACAGCATGAACTGGTATTGCGTGCGGGCCACCCGGTCTTCGATGGTCAGGTCCTGCACCGGCTGCATGTACAGCGCGATGCCGGGCACGGCCTTCAGATTCGCCGTCAGGCGCCGGATCACCTCACTGGCCGTGAGGTCGCGCTCCTCGCGCGGCTTCAGGTTGATCAGCATGCGGCCCGCGTTCAGGGTGGCGTTGCCGCCATCGACCCCGATGAAGGACGACAGGCTGGCCACGGCCGGGTCTTTCAGCACCTGCTCGGCCAGGGCCTGCTGGCGCTCGGCCATGGCGGCGAACGAGGTGTCCTGCGAGGCCTCGGTGATGCCCTGGATGACCCCGGTGTCCTGCACCGGGAAGAAGCCCTTGGGCACCCACAGATAGAGCAAGGCCGTCAACCCCAGCGTGGCGACAAAGGCCAGCAGGGTCAGGGTCTGGCGGTCGAGCACCCAGTTCAGCATGCGGCCATAGCCGGCGATGATGCGGTCGAAAAAGCGACCCGTGGCCTGGTACAGGCGACCATGGCTCTCCTCGGGTGTGTGGCGCAGCACCCGTGCGCACAGCATGGGCGTAAGCGTGAGCGAGACCACGGCCGAGATCAGGATGGACACGGCCAGCGTGATGGCGAATTCGTGGAACAGCCGCCCCACCACATCGGCCATGAACAGCAGCGGGATCAGCACCGCGATCAGCGAGATGGTCAGCGAGATGATGGTGAAACCGATCTGCTTGCTGCCCTTGAGCGCGGCCTCCAGCGGGCTGTCGCCCTCTTCCACGTAGCGCGCGATGTTCTCGATCATCACGATGGCGTCGTCCACCACGAAGCCAGTGGCAATCGTGAGCGCCATCAGCGTGAGGTTGTTGATCGAGAAGCCGGCGAGGTACATCACGCCGAAGGTGCCCACCAGCGACAGCGGCACCGCCACCGCCGGAATCAGCGTGGCCGAAACACTGCGCAGGAAGATGAAGATCACCATCACCACCAGAGCCACCGCCAGGGCCAGCTCGAACTGCACGTCTTCGACCGAGGCGCGGATGGTGGTGGTGCGGTCGGTCAGCACCTGCACCTCGACCGAGGCGGGCAGCGTGGCCTTGAGCTGAGGCAGCAAGGCCTTGATGCGGTCCACCGTCTCGATCACATTGGCGCCGGGCTGGCGCTGCACGTTCAGGATCACGCCGGGCTGCAGATCGGCCCAGGCGGCCAGGCGCAGGTTTTCGGCGTCGTCCACCACGGCGGCAATGTCCTTGAGCCGGATCGGGTTGCCGTTCTTGTAGGCCAGGATGAGCTGGGCGTACTCACGCGCCGATTTGAGCTGATCGTTGGCATCCACCGTGGAGGCGCGCGAGTAGCCGTCGAAGCTGCCCTTGGCCTGGTTCACGTTGGCGGCGGTGATGGTGGTGCGCACGTCCTCCAGCGTGAGGCCGGCCGCGGCCAGCACCGCCGGATCGGCCTGGATGCGCACGGCCGGGCGACGCCCGCCCGCGATGCCCACCATGCCCACGCCCGCCACCTGGGAGATCTTCTGCGCCACACGCGACTCGACCAGATCGTGCACCCGGATCACCGGCAGCGTGGGCGAGGTGATGGCCAGCGTCAGGATCGGTGCGTCGGCCGGGTTCACCTTGCTGTAGGTGGGCGGCATGGGCAGATCGCTGGGCAGCAGGTTGCTGCCCGCATTGATGGCCGCCTGCACCTGCTGCTCAGCCACGTCGAGCGTGACATCGAGCGTGAAGCGCAGCGTGATCACCGAGGCCCCGCCCGAGCTGGTGGACGACATCTGCGACAGCCCGGGCATCTGCCCGAACTGACGCTCCAGCGGGGCGGTGATGGACGAGGTGACCACATCGGGACTGGCCCCGGGGTACAGGGTGGTGACCTGGATGGTGGGGTAGTCGACCTCGGGCAGGGCCGACAGCGGCAGCAGGCGGTAGGCCAGCAGACCGACCAGCAACAGGGCCACCATCAGCAAGGAGGTGGCCACCGGCCGCAGGATGAAGAGACGCGAGAGGTTCATGCGGTGGCGCTCCACCGCCAGGCCGGTGCCGGCAGCATCGATCGGCTCATGGCTCAGCCCCCGCTTTCGCGCTGCTGGCGGCGCTCACGCAGCTTCTGCAGGTAGGCGCGGCGCTCTTCAGGCGGCATGGCATTGAGTTTTTCGACCAGCTCGGGCGGCAGCACATCCATCCAGCGTGGCCGGGCCTCACCTTCGGTGCCGGCCGCTGCAGACGATGCGGAGGGCCCGGGCGCCGGACCTGATGCCGGCGGCGGCGCCTCGCCCTTGGCGGGGGCCGCAGCGTGATCCGTCTTGGCCGGCGCCGGAGCGGCCGCCGCCTTGCCGGCCGCGGGCTCCGCACTGGCAGGGGCCGACGCAGCGCCCGCCCCCGAGGCAGCGCCCGCACCGGGCCGATTGCCGCGCTTGGGCTCGATGACCTCGACCTTGGCCCCTTCACGCAGGCGGTCGGCCCCGTCGGTGACCAGGCGGTCGCCGGGCTCGATCTCGCCCTCGATCGCGACCCAGTCGCCATCGACCGCGCCGGTGGTGACCTTGCGCAGGGTGACCGTGCCGTCCTCCTTCACCAGGTACACGAAAGTGCCCATGCTGCCGCGCTGGATGGCGTTGTTGGGGGCCACCAGGGCGTTGGGCAGGGTGTCGAGCTGCAGCCGGATGTTGACGAACTGATTCGGGAACAGCGTGCCCTCGGCATTGGGGAACTCGGCCTTGAGCTTGATGGTGCCGGTGGTGGTGTCGATGGCGTTGTCGGTGGTCAGCACCCGCCCCTGGGCCAGACGCTTGCGCTGCTCGCGGTCCCAGGCCTCCACGCCCAGCACGCCACCTTTGGCCTGCAGGCGCTGGGTGATCTGCGGCAGATGGGTCTCGGGCACCGCGAACACCACCGCGATCGGCTGAGTCTGGGTGATGGTGACCAGGCCGGTGGTGTCACTGGCGTGCACGATGTTGCCCAGGTCCACCTGGCGCAGGCCCAGGCGCCCGCTGATGGGGGCCGTCACCCGGGTATAGGACAGCTGCAGCCGGGCATTGTCGACCTGGGCCTGATCGGCCAGCACGGTGCCCTTGAGCTGGCCCACCAAGGCCTCCTGGGTGTCCACCTGCTGCTTGGCGATCGAATCCTTGGCCAGCAGGTCGCGGTAGCGCGCCAGATCCAGCTCGGCATTCTTCAATTGCGCAGCATCGCGCTGCAACTGCCCCTGCATCTGGGCCAGCGCCACCTCGTAGGCGCGGGGATCAATCTCGGCCAGCAGGTCGCCGGCCTTCACCTGCTGCCCCTCGCGGAACAGGATGCGGCGCAG
>RXJO01000227.1 GCA_003987795.1 Curvibacter sp. | reverse complement strand
AGAAACCTTCAACAACTGGTTGTCCACGCGGCACGCCACCGCCCGGCCCGAGCAGGATCCTCAACTTGTGGAGCGCACCCAGGCGCTCGATGGCTTGAAGCAGCGCGAACGCGAGGCGCTGTCGGTGGTTGAGGCGCAGCAGCAGGCCGAACTGGATGCCCGCCAGCGTGAGAACCAGTTCCAGCAGCAACTCAATGATCTGGAGCGCGATGCCCAGTCTGGCTGGCAGGCCGCCAGTCGCCAACAGGAGTTGCGCGTGTTCCTGTATCGGCTGGCCTTGACCTTGCCCTTGTTGGTGTTGGCGGGCTGGCTGTTCGTGAAGCGGCGCAAGAGCAACGCCTGGCCCTTTGTGTGGGGCTTCATCGGCTTCGCGCTGGTGGCCTTCTTCGTGGAACTGGTGCCTTACCTGCCCAGTTATGGCGGCTATGTGCGCTATGGTGTCGGCATTGTGGTGACGGCACTGGTGGGGCGCTACGCCATTCTGGCGCTGAACCGTTACCTGGCGGCGCAGCAGGCGGCCGAGGCCGAGCCCGATCAGCGCCGGCGTGAAACGCTGGATTACGACCAGGCCTTGGGGCGACTGGCCAAGAGCGTGTGCCCGGGCTGCGAGCGTCCGGTCGACCTGAAGCTGCCCGGTCTGGATTTCTGCCCCCACTGCGGCATCGGCCTGCACGACCATTGTGGCCAGTGCCACACCCGCAAGAACGCCTGGGTGCGCTATTGCATCAGTTGCGGCGCCCCGGCCCGGTCAGGACTGGCAGAGGAACGGGCGCCGGGCTGAATCTGTCGCTGTGGGTCAGGCTGGCAGGGTGCGGTGCGCCACCGGGGTCTCGGGCACCGGGTAGCCTGCGGCGCCGAAGGTGGCCACGACCGCCTTGTGGGTGTCGAAGTAGACCTGCCAATAGTGGTCGGTGTGGGTGTAGGGGCGCACACACAGCAGAGGGCCTTCAGGGGTGAACTGCAGGATCTCGACGTCGGGGGCCGGGGTGGCTGCCACATTGGCGATGCCGCCCACAGCGGTCTTCAGGCGCTGGATGGCGTCTTCGACATCGACCCCGTTGGCCACCTTGGCCACGCAGTCGACCCGGCGCACCGGCAGGGTGCTGTAGTTCTGGATGGTGTCCGAGAACACCTTGTTGTTGCCCACGATGGTGACGACGTTGTCGGGCGTGACGATGGTGGTCCCGAACAGGCCCAGTTCACGCACGGTGCCGGTCACGCCACCGGCGCTGACGAAATCACCGACCTTGTAGGGGCGTAGCACCTGCAGGAACACACCGGCCGCAAAGTGAGTGAGCAAGCCGCCCCAGGCGGTGCCGATGGCCAGGCCCGCGCCCGCCAGCAGGGCGGCAAACGAGGTGGTGCTGACACCGAAGATGTCCAGGATGGCCATCACCAGCACGATGTTCAACAACACCGTCAGAATCGATTTGAGGTATTCGGCCAGTGTGGCGTCGACCTTGCTGCCCCGGGCCAGCACGGTGCCCAGCAGGCGCACCACCAGGCCGATCAGCCAACGACCGACGACCCAGGCCGCGATCGCCCCCAGGACCTTGAGGCCGAAATCAGCCCCTTGCGTGTTCAGGAAATGCCAGATGGCTTCTGTGTTCATGTGTTTAAACCTCCGGCGCGCAGCTTACGTTTGGTAGCGTCTGGATGCGCGGGGCAGGTTCAGGGAAAGTCCTTGAAAGCGTCAAAAGTTGGCAAAAGACCAAGGGTTGATGGCATTTGAGCGACGAAGCTGCTGCCGTGGCCACGGAGGGGCCAGGCCAGTCGTCGTGGTCAGAGCCCGCGCAGTCGGATCGGCTTTTCGGGCACCGGGTAGCCTGCATCGGCCATCTCGCCCAGGACCACGCGGTAGGTGTCGTAAAGCACCTGCCAGTAGTGGTCGGTGTGGGTGAAAGGGCGCACGTTCAGCACGGGCCCCTCGGCACTGAATTCGGCAATCCCGATCTCAGGTTCTGGGGTGGCGCACACATGGGGGATCGTCTCCAGCACCGCCCTGATGCGGGCGATGGCCTCGTCCGCATCGACACCGTGGGCCAGCTTGATTTGGCAATCCACCCGGCGTGCCGGCAGCGCGCTGTAGTTGCGGATCACTTCGGAAAACACCTTGTTGTTGCCCACCAGGGTCAGCACCTGGTCGCTGCTGATCAACTGGGTGTTGACCAGGCCGAGCTCTCGCACGCGGCCCGTGATGCCGGCGAGCGTCACATGGTCGCCGACCCGATAAGGCCGCAGCACCTGCAGGAACAGGCCGGCGGCAAAGTGGCTCAGCAGGCCGCCCCAGGCTGCGCCGAGGGCCAGCCCGGCACCCGCCAGCAGGGCCGCCAGCGAGGTGGTGCTGATGCCGAAGATCTCCAGGATCAGCAGCACCAGCAAGCCGTGGAGCAGGCCCTTGCCGATGGACTGAAGGTACTGTGCCAGCGTGGGATCGGTGTGGCTGCGCTGCAGGCTCAAGCCCAGCAATCGGATCAACTGGGTGATCATCCACCGTCCGGCCATCCATGCCAGCAAGGCCCCCAGCACCTTGGTGGCCAGTTCCAGGCCTTGGGTGCTCACGAACTGCCAGACGACTTCGAGGTTCACGGGACGCTCCTTCCAATAATGGGCTGGGCAGCATAAGGAAGCTGCCAGGAGCGGATGGCACGAACTGAAACTGGGGTAAGCGTTTGCTGACCCCAGGGAGATCAAACCCCCCGGGCGCGTTCGGCCTTGAAGCGGGCGCGGAAGGCCGTGAACTGGCCCTGGTCGAGCGAGTCGCGCACCTCGCGCATCAGGTTCAGGTAGTAGTGCAGGTTGTGCACCGTGGTCAGCATGGGGCCCAGCATCTCGCCACAGCGGTCCAGGTGGTGCAGGTAGGCGCGGCTGAAGCCGTCGCGCCCGCCATCGGCCCACGACACGCCCGAGGTGCCGGCGCAGGCGTAGCAGGTGCAGGTGGCGTCCAGCGGCTGCGGGTCGCTCTTGTGGCGGGCGTTGCGCAGCTTCAGGTCGCCGTAACGGGTGAAGATGGTGCCGTTGCGTGCATTGCGGGTCGGCATCACGCAGTCGAACATGTCCACGCCCTGGGCCACGCCTTCCACCAGGTCTTCGGGGGTGCCCACGCCCATCAGGTAGCGCGGCTTGTGGGCCGGCAGGCGGTGCGGGGTGTGGGCCATGATGCGCAGCATCTCGTCCTTGGGTTCGCCCACGCTGACGCCGCCCACCGCATAGCCCGGAAAGTCCATCTCGACCAGGGCCGCCAGCGACTCTTCGCGCAGGTTCTCGAACATGCCGCCCTGCACGATGCCGAACAGGGCATTGGGGTTTTGCAGACGCGCGAACTCGGTCTTGCAGCGCTGGGCCCAGCGCAGCGACAGCTCCATCGAGCTGCGGGCCTCACGCTCGGTGGTCAGGTGTCCCTTGGTCTCGTAGGGCGTGCACTCGTCGAATTGCATCACGATGTCCGAGTTCAGCACTGTCTGGATCTGCATGCTGATCTCGGGCGTCAGGAACAGCTTGTCGCCATTCACCGGGCTGGCGAACTTCACGCCCTCTTCGCTGATCTTGCGCATGGCCCCCAGGCTCCAGACCTGGAAGCCGCCCGAGTCGGTGAGGATGGGCTTGTTCCACTTCTCGAACTGGTGCAGGCCGCCAAAGCTCTGCATCACATCCAGGCCCGGTCGCATCCACAGGTGGAAGGTGTTGCCCAGGATGATCTGCGCGCCCATGTCGTCAAGGCTGCGCGGCATCACGCCCTTGACCGTGCCATAGGTGCCCACGGGCATGAAGATGGGCGTCTGCACCACACCGTGGTTCAGCGTGAGCGTGCCCCGGCGCGCGT
>RXJO01000116.1:3721-3840 GCA_003987795.1 Curvibacter sp. | reverse complement strand
GCCCTGGTGCGGCGCATTGCGCAGCTGCATGGTGGCCGGGTCTGGCTGGAGGCCCGCGAGCCCCAGGGCAGCCGTTTTGTGATCGAGCTGCCTTTGGGTGCGGGCTCAAGGGCAACCAG
>RXJO01000116.1:0-3671 GCA_003987795.1 Curvibacter sp. | reverse complement strand
CCCCGCGCACCGCACCGGGCGCTCGCTGTTACAACGATAGGCGCCAGGGCTGGCTTGAAACTCGCTTGCCCAACTGGCCCGCCTCGCCGCAGCGGCCCGACCGGCATGCCGGCGCAGCGACAGTTTCAGAGCGCAACATGAGTCCAACCAAGCCCCGCATTGCCATCGTCGAAGACGACGCCGACCAACTCCACAGCATCGAAGAATTCCTGCTCGACTCAGGCTACCAGGCCTGGGGCGTGGGCAGCGCCGAGGCTTTCTACAAGAAGTTCATGAGCGACCCGGTCGATGTGGTGCTGCTCGACATCGGGCTGCCCGGCGATGACGGCCTGTCGGTGGCCGGCCTGCTCAAGGCGCGGCCCGAGGTCGGCGTCATCATCCTCAGCGCCCGCGATGCACTGGGCGACCGGCTGGCCGGGATGCGGGCGGGGGCCGATCGCTATCTGGTCAAACCGGTCAACCTGCTGGAGCTGGCCGCCAACATCGATGCCACCGCCAGCCGGCTGCAACCACGCGCTGGCTCGGCAGCCGCAGCGCCGTCTGGCGCGGTCGAGGCGCCGTCGCCCGTCGCCCCGCGCAGCTGGTCGCTGGCCCTGAAGGACTGGGTGCTGTGCTCGCCCGACGGCCGCAGTCTGTCGCTCACTACCCATGAGTTCCTGTTCGTGCAACACCTGGTGCAGGCCCAGGGTCAGCCGGTGTCCAAGCGCGATCTCAGCGACAAGCTGTTCGGTGCCCGGGCCCAGAACGGCAGCGAGCGCCTGAACCTGCTGGTGACCCGCCTGCGCAAGAAGGCCACCGAGGCCCTGGGCGAGGCCCTGCCCATCAAGACCCTGCACCAGATCGGGTACGCGTTCACCGTGTCGGTGCGGGTGGCCGAGCTGGCCTGAACCGAATCGGGGCAGGGCCCCTGCCCAGGCGGGATTTAGGGGCTTACCCGAGGTCGCGCTGAATCCAAATGAAAGTTTTGGAAAGCGCACGAAGGCGCCCATCGGGCAACACTGAATGCAGCAGCGAGAGACGGACCAGGCCCTGTGGGCCGGCACCGGCTCCGTCCGCCTCACCCCATTCAGTCCACGCACCGATCCAGGAGCCCCTCATGCAACGTCGCCAAATTCTGCAAGTCTCTGCCCTCAGCGCCCTGTCTGCCTCCCTGGGGCTGGCCGGCCGCAGCGCACTGGCCCAGGCCACCAGCGGCCCGATCCAGTTTGCCTGCCCGGTCCCGATGTCAGGCGCTTTTGCCGCCAACGGCAAGTTTGCCGACCTGGGCATGCGCCTGGCCATCGAGCAGTACGGCTCGGTGCTCAAGCGCCCGCTGGCCTACACCGTGCTCGACACCGAGGGCAAGCCGGCCACCGCCGTGCGCAAGGTGCAGGAATCGGCCCAGCAGCAGGGCACGCGCTTCTTTGCCGGCGGCATCCTGTCGGGCGAGGCCCTGGCCATGGGCAAGGAGGCCGAGAAGGCTGGTGGCATCTTCGTGACCACGGCCGGTGCTGACGAGATCACCGGACAGGATTGCAATGCCGCGACCTTCCGCTGGTCTGTGCCCACCTACGGGGCGATCGAGCAGACCGTGCGCCCGCTGGCCGACATGATGCCCAAGGCCAAGCGCTGGTACACCATCACGCCGCAATACGTGTTCGGTGACGGCCTGCTGTCGGCGGCCAAGAACATCTTCAAGGAAAAGGGCATCGAGCATGTGGGCAACAGCTACCACTCGCTCACCGAGAAGGAGTTCAGCGGCTACATCACCAACGCGCTGGCCGCCAAGCCCGATGTGTTGCTGCTGCTCAACTTCGGTGCCCAGTGCGCCGACACCCTGCGCCAGGCCATCAGCTTCGGCATGCACAAGAACATGACCATCCTGGTGGCCTGGGCCTCTGGCCTGGAGCAGTTCGAATCCCTGGGCGCCGAGCTGTGCGAGGGCATCTACTTCGGTGCCCAGTACTGGCACACCGTCGACTCCGAGCTCAACCGCGACCTGGTCAAGCGCAGCAACGACAAGTTCAAGTTCAACCCGAACTACAGCCTGGCCGGCTCCTACATCTGCACCAAGCTGATGATCGACGGCATCCTCAAGGCCGGCACGGTCGAGCCCAAGGCGGTGGTTGCCGCCCTCGAAGGCATGAAGTACGCGGGCCTGACCGGCGAGGAAGAGGTGCGCAAGGCCGATCACCAGGTGCTCAAGAACTACTACCTGCTCAAGGGCAAGGCCAAGGCCCAGATGAAGAACAAGGACGACTACGTCGAGGTGCTCAGTGCCGGCAAGTCCTTCCTGCCGATCGACAAGACCGGCTGCAAGCGGGCCTGATCGCCCCCGCGCCACCTCTGTTCCGCGGCCTGTCGCGCGCCCTCCAAGGGGCGTCGCGGGTGGGCCTGCGGGCCTGTCTACCAACCTGATCAACGCATGAACATCTACCTGCTTCAGATCATCAACGGGGTCGGCATCGGCATGCTGTACTTCCTGTTGGCCGTGGGCTTGTCCATCGTGTTTGGACTGCTGCGCTTCGTCAATTTCGCGCATGGGGCCTTCTACCTCATCGGTGCCTACGCCTGCTACCAGATGACCCGCTGGGGCGTGAGCTACTGGCTCACCCTGCTCGCGGCGCCCTTGCTGGTCGGTGCCCTGGGCTGGCTCACCGAAAAGGTGGTGCTGCGCCATGTGTATGCCAAGGCCCATGAGTTCCACATCCTGGTCACCGTCGGCCTGGCCCTGGCCGTGCAGGAGCTGGTGATCCTGCAATGGGGGCCGCTGGGCGACAGCGTGGCTGTGCCCGACGCCCTGCAGGGCGTGGTCATGTGGGGCAGCTTCATCTACCCCAAGTACCGGCTGTTCGTCATTGGCTTCACCGCCGCCCTGGCCGTGCTGCTGTGGTGGGTGCTGGAGGGCACGCGGCTGGGCAGCGCCGTGCGCGCCGGTAGCGAATCGACCGAGATGGTCTCGCTGCTGGGCATCCCGGTGCACCGCATCTTCAGCCTGGTCTTCGGTCTGGGCGCCGCCACCGCGGCGTTGGCCGGCGTGTTGGCCGCACCCATTCGCGGGGCCGAACCCTTCATGGGCATCGAAGCCCTGTCGGTGGCCTTCGTGGTAGTCGTGGTCGGCGGCATGGGCAGCTTCAGCGGCGCCTTGCTGGGGGGGCTGCTGATCGGTGTGGTGCAAAGCCTGATGAGCACCGTCTGGCCCGAAGGGGCGCGCCTGATGATCTACATCGCCATGGCCGCGGTGCTGTTGCTGCGCCCGCATGGCCTGCTGGGCCGCAAGGAGTGAACAAGATGAGCGACAACGTGCAAACCTCCAACCCTGTGCAGCGCCTGAAGGGGCCCCAGCTGCAGTTCTGGCTGGCCCTGGCCGTGGTGATCGCCATGCCGCTGCTGATGCATTCGGGCTCGCTGGCCAGCGAAGTGCTGATCTTCGGGCTGGCCGCCATGGGCTGCAACCTGCTGCTGGGCTACACCGGCCTGCTCTCGTTCGGGCAGGGCATCTTCTTCGGCCTGGGCAGCTACACCGTGGCGCTCACCCTGACGCGCTGGCCCCTGCCCATGCCGCTGGCCCTGCTGCTGGCCATGGCGGTCGGCGCCCTGGGCGCGGCGGTCGTGGGCTGGGTGTCGATCCGGCAGAAGGGCACCTATTTCGTGATGCTCACGCTGGCCTTTTCGCAGATGTTCTATTTCAT
>RXJO01000334.1 GCA_003987795.1 Curvibacter sp. | reverse complement strand
CCGCCTGGGCCTGCAACGCCATGTGATCGTGCAACCCTCGACCTATGGCACCGACAACCGCCTGCTGCTCGACACCCTGCGTGCGGCCGGCCCCCAGGCGCGTGGCGTGGCCGTGCTCGGCACCGAGGCCAGCGAAGCCGAGCTGCAGACGCTGCACGACGCCGGGGTGCGCGGCGTGCGCTTCAACCTGAGCTTTCTGGTCGGCGTCAGCGCCGACATGATGCTGCCCTTGTCGAAGCGACTGGCCGAGCGTGGCTGGCATCTTCAGGTCAACGGCACGGCCGCGCTGCTGCAGGCGCACGAGGCGGCTCTCAGCCAACTGGCCTGCCCACTGGTGATCGACCACATGGGCCAGTTGCCCCAGCCTGCCGGGCTCAAGCACCCGGCCTGGCGCCTGTACCAGCGCTGGCTGGACGGCGGCCGCACCTGGTTCAAGCTCTCGGGCGCCTACCTCACGGCCCAGCGTGCCGATCTGGCCGACGTGGGCACCGTGGCCCAGGCCCTGCTCAGCCACGCGCCGGAGCGCATGGTCTGGGGCAGCGACTGGCCGCACCCGACCAAGAAGGCCGATGCCAAGCCCGACGATGCCGCCTACTTCGATCTGATCGCACAATGGGCACCCGACGCCCGCCTGCGCCACCGCATCCTGGTCGACAACCCGGCCGTGCTGTACGGCTTCCCGAGTCTCTGAGGACCCCTCGCCATGTTTTTGCTGAATCCACCCACGGTCCGCACCCTGGACACCTTCAGCGCCCTGCCGGGCAGGTACCGGCAGGCGCGGCGCACCGTCTGGGGCGATGCCAACCAGGGCGGCCGGGCGGCCGATTCGTTTCTCGAAGGCCCGGTGTTCGATGCCCAGGGCAACCTCTACGTCACCGACATCCCTTTCGGCCGCGTGTTCCGCATCGACCCGAAGGGTGAATGGGAGCTGGTGGCCCAATGGGACGGCGAGCCCAATGGCATGAAGTTCATGAGCCCGACCGAGTTGCTCATCACCGACTACCTGAACGGATTGATGGTGCTGGACGTGACCCGTGGCACCCTGCGCCCCCTGCTGGCCCGGCGCAACACCGAAAGCTTCAAGGGCGTGAACGACCTGTGCTTCGACCGCCACGGCAACCTGTTCTTCACCGACCAGGGCCAGACCGGTCTGCACGACCCGAGCGGTCGGGTCTACAGGCTCTCGCCCGAAGGCCGGCTCGACTTGCTGCTGTCGAACGTGCCCAGCCCCAATGGCATCGTACTCTCGCCCGACGAACGCTTCTTGTTCGTGGCCGCCACTCGCGGCAACTGCGTGTGGCGCATGCCGCTGCTGGCCGACGGTTCGGTGGCCAAGGCAGGCCAGTTCTTCACCTCGTATGGCCCCAGCGGCCCCGATGGCCTGGCCATGGACGAGGCCGGCCGCCTGATCGTGGCCAACCCCGGCCTGGCCTATGTGTGGGTGCTCAACGGCCGCGCCGAACCGGTCGAGGTGCTGCGCGGCCCCGCCGGGCATTCGCTGACCAATGTGGCCTACGGCGGCGCCGACCGGCGCACGCTGTTCGTCACCGATTCGACCGCGGGCGAGATCCTGTGGGCACCGATGAGCGAGCCCGGCCTGCCGTTGAAGGGCCTTCGGCCTGCATGAACAAGGCCGCACACACGCCCCGCAGCCACCGGTTGGCCGGGTCGTGGTGATAACGCGCATGCCAGTGCTGCTTGACCGTGAAGCCTGCAATGGGCACGGGGCAGTCCAGCACCTGCAGCCCGCTGGCGTGACCCAGTTGGCCGACGGTGTAGGCATGCTGGCCGAGCAGGCCGCCGAAGCTTTCGCCTGGTGGCGCGGCGTGCGACCTGAGACTGGGGCGATCATCCGGCAGCTGACGGTACCGCTGATTTAAGGCGCCGCGAGGGCCGGCCGGACGGCGTCTTGCGCCAGCCCCAGCAGCGGCAGGAGATGCCGCACACCCGCCTGCACGCTGTCGATCAAGGGCACTGAGCAAGCCGGCTGCAAGGACGCCGCCATGCCGGCCAGGCCAGCGCCGCCAATGATGATGGCCTGCGGTGCCCAAGCTGCCAGGGCCTGCTCGCAGGCATGGGCCAGCACTTGCCTGGCTGCTTCGGGGTCTGCCGCCATCTCGGCGCCACTCGGGGCCACGGTCCACACCCCGGCCAGCTGCGAGGCAAAACCCAGTTGCAAGGCCAGGCGCTGCAACATCGGGCCCCAGCGCTCGCCCCCGGTGACCACGGCAAAGCGGCCCAAGCGGGCCGCCTCGGTGAAGGCCGCTTCGGCCAGGCCGGTGACGGGCGCAGGGCTGCACTCTCTGAGCGCCCACAGCCCAGGATCGCCAAAGCAGCCGATCAGGGCACCATCGGGCAGCCTGGTGGCCTGCTGGCGCTCGGCCTCCCAGGCATCGAGCACGGCGTGGCCCGCCACCTGGTAGCTGACCTCGTCGGCGATGTAGGGGGCCCCGAAACGGGCTGTCACGGTGCGGGCCTGCGCCGCAACCGTGCCGCCGCTCAAGGCCTGATCGATGTGCCGCTGCAACAGCGAACTCACCGACTCGGAGGTATTGGGGTTGATGACCAGGATGCGTTTCATGGATGCATGTGGGAGGGTTCAGGCACTACCGCCCAACAAGGCCACCAGATCAGGCACAGCCGCCTCGCCAGGGCCGAAGTGCAGTTGCGTCTCCAGCCGGGCCAGGTGGTCTCGCATGCGCCGGGCCGCTTCCGCCGGATCGCGCAGGCGGATGGCGTCGATCAGGGCGCGGTGCTCGCGGCAACCGCAGGCGGTGGCCTCTTCACGCTCGGCCGCGTGGTGGGCGCTGTAGGTCATGAGGATCAGCGAAGTGCGCGACACCAGTTCGCGCAGGATGCGGCCCAGGGTCTGGTGGCCCGAGCCCTCGGCGATGCGCAGGTGGAAGTCGCCTGAGAGGCGAATCGCCCGACGCATGTCGCCCTGGGCGCGCGCCAGTTCCTCCTGCTCGATGCTGTCGCGCAACTGCTGCACCTCGCCCGTGCTGGCGCGCTGGATGAACAACTCGACCAGCACCGGCTCGATCAGCCGACGGGCGCCGAACACCTCGCGCGCCTCCTGCTCTGTGGGCTGGGCGATGCTGGCCCCCCGATTGGGCGTGAGGGTGACGATCTGTTCATTGGCCAGGCGCACCAGCACCGGTCGGATGCGCGTGCGCGAGACCCCGAAGGCGGTGGCCAGCTTGTCTTCGACCAGCTTGGTGCCCGGCGGCAGGTGGTGGTCCAGCACCGCCGAGACGATGCGCTCGTACATCTCGTTGTCGCTCAGGGGCAGGACCGGGGTTTCAGCACTCGAAGTCATCGGGTCTCCTTGCGGCGGCGCCGCTTCATCCAGGCCGCAGCGGCCACGGCCAGGCCCATCACGGCAAACGACACCACGGTGGTGACGGTGCCCAGAGCGTAGATGGCCGGCGTGGTGACGGTAGCGGTCAGGCCTTGCAGCTCCAGCGGCAGCGTGTTCACGTCGCCGATGGCCTGCGAGGTGCTAGCGATCTCGTCCCAGCTCAGCGTGAAGCCGAACATGCCCACGCCCACCACCGAGGGGCCGATCAGGGGCAGCACCACATGGCGGAAGGTCTGCCAGGGCGTCGCGCCCAGGTCACGGGCGGCTTCTTCATAGGCGGGGTTGAAGCGGTTGAACACCGCGAACATGATCAGCAGCCCGAAAGGCAAGGTCCAGGTGAGGTGGGCGCCCAGCGCCGAGGTCATCAGGCCGAGCGAGCTGCCATAGCCCTCGAGCAGGGCATCGGCGCCCAGCCAGCCCAGCAGGGCCTTGAGGCCGTCGTCGAGCAGGCGGAACTGCAGGCCGATGCCCAGCGACACCAC
>RXJO01000161.1:1813-3869 GCA_003987795.1 Curvibacter sp. | reverse complement strand
GCCCTGGCGGCTCAAGGGCACGGTGGTCATCGGGGTGTCGGTCATGGACTCGGTCAGCAGCCCGCTCAGGCCCGACACACTGCGCGTGGTCGAATTGAAGCTGAAACTGCCCGTGAAGATGCTGTTGTTGGGCTGGGTCTGCGGCTCGTAGAACGTGGTGATGACCTGGTAGTCGGTGATCACCTGGACCGGCTCCGAAGCCGGGCCGGTGCCCTGCGCATTGACCGCATTCACCACCCAGGCATAGCCGGCACAAGACCCGCCGCAGGACACCTGGATAGCCGACGCACCGGCATTCACGCTGGCGCTCAGCCCTGCCGGCACCGAGCTGACCTGGTAGGCCGTGATCGGCGAGCCCCCACTGCCAGTGCCGCCGATGCTGATGACGACCGTGCGCGCATCCGTGCCCAGACGGGCCTTGAGCCCCGTGGGAGCTTCGGGCACCCCCTGCGAGGAGGCCGGGCTCACAGCCAGGGTCTGGGTCACCTGGGCGGCCGCGGCATACAGATCGTTGCCCGCCTGGTCGGCCGTGACGGTGCAGCTGCCCAGGGCCAGACCTTGCACCAGCCCACGGGTGGCGTCGACAGTGCAGACTTGGGGCGTGAGGCTGCCGTAACGCACGGCCAGGCCCGAGCTGGCCATCGCGGTGACCGTGGCGCTGCCCCCGAGCGTGAGCGCCGGGGCGGTGCCGAAGCGGATGCTTTGTGCAGCCAGCCCCTGGGTCTGCACCGACAGGCTTTGGGTGAGCTGAGGCGCCGGCTGGTAGTCGGCGTTGCCTGCCTGATTGGCCGCCACCACACAACTGCCCGTGTTCAGGGCGGTGACCCGCCCGGTGTCCAGCACCTGGCAGACCGCTGGGGTCAGGCTGCTGAAACTGACGCTCAGGCCCGAGCTGGCGGTGGCGCTCAGCTGGGCGCTCTGCCCCAGAAAGAGCGCCGGTGCCGGGCCGAACTGCAGGGTCTGACTCTTGGCCAGGGCGGCGGGCGCAAGCCCGCCGCCGCAGGCGCTCAAGAGGCCGGCCAGCCCGGTGCCAAGGACAAGGGCCAGCGCCCGGTGTGCGGCCTTTGGCCAAGGCCAGGGCCTGGCTGGCCCCGGGATGCTGAAGATGGATGTGAACATGGAAGAGGTTCCTCAGAAATCAAGGCGCATTGCCAACTGGATCGACCGGCCTTTGCCGGGCACAGGCACCCCCCAGGGGATGCCGTTGATGGCCATCGACGAGCCCTGGCCCAGGTAGGCCCCGCCCAGGGGCGCGCGATGGAAGCGGTTGAAGAGGTTGTCGATGCCGAAGTCGAGGCGGGCCATCTGGAACTGATAGCTGGCGCGCCAGTTCAGCAAGGCATAGCCGGCGGTGGGCATCTCGTTGCGCACCTGCGAGACGCGGGTCTTGGCGCTGACGGCCAGCCACTCCAGGCTCTGGCTCCAGGCCCCTTGCTGCTGTTCGATCGACCAGCGCAGGTTCAGCGGCATCAGGTTGTACAAGCCATCGCCGGTGGCACGGTTGTTGCCCTGCACCCAATTGAGAACGGCCCGGGTCTGCAGCGTGCCCAGGCGGGCACTGCGCCCCAACAAAGCCCGCCCGGACAGGTCCAGCCCCTGCAGCCGGGCCTGCTGATTCAGGTATTGCAAGAGCACGAAGCTTTGCGTGTCGGTCTGGTTGGCAGCGGCGCACTGGCCGATGGCGCAGCGCCGTGCATCGATGTAGTGCTCGATTTGCGTCAGGTAGGCGGTGCCGCGCACCTGCCATTCAGGCTCGCTGCCCGAAACAGCATCCGGGGCCGGCACGGCCTGCCAGTCGGCCGTGGCGCTCAAGGTGTGGGCCACCTCGGGGCGCAGGTTCGAGTTGCCGATGTAGCCGTTGCCGTCGCCGGCGAAGTTGTTCATCAAGGCGGCCATGGCCTGGGTGGACCAAGGGTAGCGCTGGTACAGGCTGGGCGCGCGCGACTTGCGCGCGTAGCCCAGCTCGTAGGACTGGCCGACGGCAGGGGTGTGGCGCAACAGGGCCGTCAGGTCCCAGTTCAGATCGGATCGGCGGTGCCCTTGGGCATTGAAGCTG
>RXJO01000161.1:0-1757 GCA_003987795.1 Curvibacter sp. | reverse complement strand
AGCGTCGGTGGTGACCGAGCTCAGACGCAGGCCGAGCAGGCTGCTCCATTTCGGCTGCCACTGGGCCTCCCACTCGGCAAAAGCGTCATGGCGCTGGCGCCGGCCGTAGTTCAGGTTCCAGAACGCATTCGGGCCCATGGTGCCGCCCACAGGCGGCCACCAGTCGTTCAAGGACTGATGCTGGGCCTCCAGCCCCAGGCGTACCAAGTCCTGCAAGGTCCAGTTGATGTTCGCCTTCAGCGAGGCGCCCAGGGTGCGGCCCTCGGTGTTCATCGGCATGCCGGTGCCATAGCTGTCACGGTCAGCGCCCATGTCCATGCGGTGGCTCGTGCGCTGGCTGTAGGCCTGAGCCAGCAATTCGCCCCACTCGTACTGCCCCTGGTAGCGGGCATTGAGCTGGGTGCTGCGGTTGCCCGTCATGTCCATGCGCTGGTTGGGATAGCCCTCGAAAGGGATGTCTTGCTGGCTGGCGGTGAGCTGCAGCCAATGCGTGTCGTGCCGCAGGGCCAGGCCCAGGCTCTGGTTGCGGGCCCGGTAGGCAGACGAGCCCACCTCGTCGCCAGCCAGCGCACCGCCCGAAGTGGCTGCAGGCGCCTTGAACGCTGCCGCAGCGTGGTAGTTGTCCGATTGGGCACTGGAGCCGGTGTAGCTCAGGCTCAGGCGCTCGTTCGCCACCACCAGAGCGGCATCCGCACCGCGCCCCCGGCCATTGCTGCGGTAGAAGCTGCCCAGGTGGCCCTGGGTCAGCAGGCCCTCGCCGGCCGCGGCGAAACGTGGGGCCGCCGATTCGACCTGCACCGTGCCGCCCAGGCTGTCGCCCCCCACGCTGACCGGCGTGATGCCGGCAAACACCCGCACGCGGGCCACGTTCGACGCATCGATGTAGGACAGCGGCGAGTTCATGTGGTTGGGGCAGGCCGCCATCAGGTCCATGCCGTCGACCTGCACCCGCAGGCGCTCATCGGCCAGGCCGTGGATTGCGGGCAGCGACGACACGCCGCCTGCGCCATACAGGCTGAGGCCGGGCAGGCCCTCAAGCAGCCCGGCGGCATCGCTGCTGCCCAGGCGACGCGGGGCCAACGCGGGCCCCTCCAGACGCAGGCGCCCCGGAAGGCTGCGGCTCTCATTGCCTGGAGCGGTGTCGGTCACCGTGATGGTGGAGAGCGTCGCAGTGGCCGGGGGCGTGTCGTTGCTCGGTGCCGCCGGCGCCGAGGTCTGGGCCATCAGCAGGCCACTGGCCGAGCCGGCCAGCAAGGCCACCAGGCTGCGGGCGTGTGCTGGGTGTCGTTTCATGGGGTTCTCCTATTGCCAGAAGGGGTGCTCTGGAACGGATCGGCGTGGCGAGGGTCGCGCAGGAACCGGTGGTCGGTCAGGGTCTTGAGAAAGGCCAGCAGGTCGGCCTGGTCCTGGCGGCTCAGGGCCCGTGGGTGCAGCAGCGCGCTCTTGAGCGGGCTGGCTCGCCCGTCACCCGCGTCAGGCCCTTGGGTGATGAGGCGCCCACCTTCGGCATACAGGGCGATGACCTCTTGCAGCGTGGCCACCGAACCGTCGTGCATGTAGGGCGCCGTGACCTCGATGTTGCGCAGCGTGGGGGCTCGGTACTGCCCCATGTCGGCCGCCTTGCCGGTGATCTCGATCAGGCCGGGGCTGGCCGCCGGATAGGCCCCGCGCCCATCCAGGTTGTACAGGCCCTTGTTGTGGAAACTCACATCGACCTCGCGGGTGGCCACGGTCAGGAACTGGTTGCTGAAATTGGG
>RXJO01000485.1:1209-3884 GCA_003987795.1 Curvibacter sp. | reverse complement strand
GGCAGCGACGACGCAATCGGCCTCGATCCGTTGGCCGTTGCGCAGGATGGCCGCGACGACCCGGCTATCCGCGTCGGGTTGAAATCGCGCGACTTCTGTCTCCAGTCGGAGGTCCACGCCGCGGTCGCGGATTACGTCCCGCATGAAAGCGGCCGTGACGGAACCCAGGGCATGAACCAACGGGAGCGCACCGCGCACCGCCAGGGTCACGTCGAGGCCGAGATCGCGGCAGCACGACGCGATCTCACAGCCGATAAACCCGCCACCGATGATGAGCACGCGGCGCGGTTTCCCGGCGAGGCCACGCGCAAGATGCTCTGCGTCCGCGTGGCCGCGAAGCGTGTACACGTTCGAGGAAGCTGCTTCCGCACCGTTCGGCCACGGGCGTGCCCGAGTCCCGGTCGCGATAAGCAGCCGGTCGTATACGATCTGTGTGCCGTCCGAGAGGTAGATACGATGTGCGAGCGTATCGAGCCCCAATGCACCGACCCCGAGGCGGAACGTGGCGTTCAGATCGGCCCGTTGCGGCAGGGATGTTTCCGCGCTGTACAGGCCGCGGAGCACCTGCTTCGACAGCGGCGGACGATCGTAGGGCGGCTCGTTCTCGTCACCGATCAGAACAATCCTGCCTTCGTAGCCCACGTCACGCAGTGCGTGCGCCGCGGACAGGCCCGCGAGCGAGGCGCCGACGATGACGATCTGGCGAGGAGCTTCGGTGGGCGCTGTCATCGGTCGCCCACTTTATGCGGCATAAGGGCCGGAACGTCGCTCGTCGCAGTAATGGCACGCACCGGGCAGGCCTGCACCGCGCGCTCAATCTCGGCTCGAGCGGCTTCGTCGGGTGCCGTGTCGTAGACCAACGCTTCTGCACCATGCAGGGCGAAGTGGTCGGGAGCGGCGTAGATGCACTGCGCGTAAGCTTGGCAGCGGTTGAGGTCGACGACGACCTTCATGGATGACACTCCGTCGAAGGGGCAAGCGCCGGTGGCGGCAGTCACTGGAGGACGCGGAGCGTCAGTCGTGTGACCTCCCGGCGGAGGATGGCGCGCTCGTCCCCTCATCGAACACGGCACCGCACCGAGCACTCAACTGCTCGCGGTGTTGATGCATGCAGGCGATGATCGCCGGACGGTTGGGCACGTCCTCAGCGCACAGGCGCAGGACGTCGCTGCGACACGCCAAGGTCGCTTCCGTGATACTTGTCTCGGCAGCGGCGCCGTTGAGACTGGTACCGACGACGAGGAATAGGATTAGGAGTGTCAAACGCGACATGATGCGGCTCTCTGGATGCGCCCCGTCGTAGAACCATAAAGGAAATAATAAGTTCCTTTTCAAGTAGGAATGTCACGGGGAGGTATGCAGTGACGACAAGCCAGAAAGAGGCGTCGCCGTTGGCGTCGCGGAAGCGTGCCCTCAGCCCCGGACGCCCGCGCGCGGCAACGATCCAGGCACGTCAGGATCGGCTGATGGACATCGTCACTGCCGAGTTTCTGACATACGGCTATGAGGGGGCAAATATCGCGCGTGTAGCCCGTACCGCAGGAGTTTCGCCCAAGACGATCTACGCGCGCTACGCCACAAAGGACGAGTTGCTGCTGGCAGTCGTGGTTCACCTAACGGAGGCCTCGCGCGAAGGACTGGCACAGGAGCTGATGGATGGCTCAATCAGCCCCGAGCAAGGTCTGACGACCTTTGCCCTGACCACCGCCTACCATTGGACATCGGAGCGTGAGTTCGGACTCTACAGGCTTGTCATCACGGAAGCCGGTCGCTTCCCCCACCTCGTAACGCTTTATCGAGAGAGCACCGACGCGTTCCGTGAAGTCGTGACGGCGTATCTCACCGATCAAGTCGCTCGACGTGTGCTCGTGATCAAGGATGTCTCGACCGCCGTTCAGTTGTTTGTGTCCGTGACGACAGGACAGATCCGAGAGCGAATGCTTCTAGGTGAGCGTCCTTCTTCAATCGAAATTGAAGCTCAAGTAAGAGAAGGTGTCAGAATGTTTCTGGCCTGGTGCAAAAATAAATAATAGTATCGGTTAAACATATGCAGAATTATTATACAAAATCATATCTCTGTCTTCGGTCGGTGTCAGGAGAAGATGCCGGCGATTGTTGTCTGAAGGCGCATCTGTAGCGGACGGACAGTTCCAGCTTCTCTCTGTGAGCTGACCGGCAAGGATGAGTTCTAGCTGCGCTGTTCCACATTGCTTGCCCAATCGGAATTCAACGATAGGTAGCGCGCTCAGCGATGCAGATAAAAGGAAAGTTTTTCAACAAACGCGGTCTATGCATGTGTTGCGCCCGCCGAGGCTGCCGGATTCTCTTGGAATACTGCGTCGGAAATTCAAATGTCGAGAAAAGGTATCCGTCGGTAGCCGGCAGCGAGAACGCTGCGGTGTCCGGTTTAGCGCCTCGCGCGACCGAAAGCTGCCAGACCGCTTTCGGCCAGCATCTGCCGCCGCCCAGTGCCCGGACGAACGTCTCAGATGGGTGGATTTCTGCCGGTCCCCTTCCGGACGACAAGGTCGGGAAGCGGACATCGTCGCCATGCCCGCTCTCGACCCCTTGCGGGCTCTCGGTGTCGATGGCCGAATGAGCCGCATGGCAAATGAACAGGATGCCGAGAGGGTGCGATGCCTGATGAAGGCGACAACGGGGAACTGGCGTCGCAC
>RXJO01000485.1:0-1159 GCA_003987795.1 Curvibacter sp. | reverse complement strand
CTGGGTTTGGGATCCAATCGGCCTCGGGACGGCCGGACCAGCGGACGAGTACGATGCCTACGTTCCCGACTTCGTCATCCTGGTGCGAGACACAGCAGTGTTCGAGGACGTGCTCATCGCACACCTCGTGCGGATCGAAATCGAGGCAATGCATCTGTCGCTGCCGCCTGCCAACCGAACGCGAGCGGCCCGCGCGCTCCTCGGCCTGCGCGATGCGCACCTGCATGGGGCGGGCAATCTCGTTGGGCAGTGGTCGAGCCCGGACGGCCTGCGTTGCGTCTGGGTCTTCAAGACCCCCGGCAGCCAATACGCCTATGGGGAGGGCATCCTCCGCCACGAGGACGATGAGAATGGCTCGTGGTCGCGGTGGGATGGCGCTGGTTTTGGCTGGTCCGGTCTGTTCGACTCGGCCGCAGCCGCCGAGCGAGAGGCGCATGCCGTGATCGCGTGGCTGCGCGAGAGCGATCTCGCGGCCGCGGCGTCGCTGGCCGTACCTTGGAGTGCAGTCGTTGATTGGCGTGTACCGGCGCCGCGCGAGCGGGCCGTGCTCGACCGCCTTTTTGCCGCCGACTTCCCCGGCAGGGACGGGCTCGCCGAACAAGCTCGGACCGCCCTAGTGCGTCGGATTGACGACGAGGGCAGCCTGAGGTTCCGGGTTGAGGGCGAGCCCGTCGCGGTCGCCCGGCGGGTCCCGGTAGAAGGCCGTTACCGGGATGGCGATGAGCTGTCTGGCCCGGCGGTCAACCTCCTGCTTCACGTCGTTGGCGGGCGGCTGCACGAGCTGGCGGTCTTCAAGGACGACGGCGCGCACATCCGCGTCAGCCCATTTGAGGTATCGCCCTATCGGATCGCGGTGTCTGCAAACTGAGGTCCGGTTTCCTTCCCGAGCCGAGTTGCGGGACTACCGACAGATGGCTGCTTACGGGAGACGCAGGCGGCCGTCCGCGCGGCCGGGTCGGGTCGATAGGAGGCTGTCGAATTTTCAAGCGGACCTGCTCCGAAGCAGATGGGGTGGATGGCTCCCGCTCCGACTGACGGCGTCTCGATGCCAAGATGTGGTTGCTGTCAAAGCAGCAGCCACGCTCATGCAGGAGCCATCCCCATGGAGATCACCACCGTCGGCATCGATCTGGCCAAGAGCATCTTTCAGGTTCACGCC
>RXJO01000512.1:2400-3883 GCA_003987795.1 Curvibacter sp. | reverse complement strand
AAGCTATTCGCATCGATTGCACTGGGTTTCAGTCTGATGTTTGCCGGCGGTGCCGTGCTGGCTCAGACCCCTGCAGCACCTGCTGCCGAAGCACCGGCCGCCGCCGCGCCCGCTGCCGAGGCCAAGGCCGCTGACGCCAAGCCGGCTGACGCTGCTGCAGCACCGGCCGACGCTGCCGCCGCCCCGCAGCCGGTTCCCAACAAGGGCGACACCGCCTGGATGATGGTCTCCACCCTGCTGGTGATCCTGATGACTGTGCCCGGCCTGGCCCTGTTCTACGGCGGCCTGGTGCGCAGCAAGAACATGCTGTCCGTGCTGATGCAGGTGATGGTCACGTTCTCGATGATCGTCGTGCTGTGGTTCATCTATGGCTACAGCCTGGCCTTCACCGAGGGCGGCTCCTTCATCGGCGGGTTTGATCGCCTGTTCATGAAGGGCATCTGGGACAACGCCGCAGGCACCTTCGTGAACGCTGCCACCTTCAGCAAAGGTGTCGTGATTCCTGAAATCGTGTTTGCCGCCTTCCAGGCCACCTTCGCTGGCATCACCTGCACGCTGATCGTCGGCGCCTTTGCCGAGCGCATCAAGTTCTCCGCCGTGCTGATGTTCATGGTGCTGTGGTTCACCTTCAGCTACGCGCCGATCGCTCACATGGTCTGGTTCTGGATGGGCCCGGACGCCTACACCGGCAAGGACGTTGTGGATGCCATGAACGGCAAGGCCGGCATGATCTGGCAATGGGGCGCGCTGGACTTCGCCGGCGGCACCGTGGTGCACATCAACGCCGCTGTGGCGGGTCTGGTCGGTGCCTTCATGGTTGGCAAGCGCATCGGCTACGGCAAGGAATCGATGGCTCCTCACAGCCTGACCCTGACCATGGTTGGCGCCTCGCTGCTGTGGGTGGGCTGGTTCGGTTTCAACGCCGGCTCCGCTCTGGAAGCCAACGGCTTCGCCGCCCTGGCCTTCATCAACACCTTTGGTGCCACCGCCGCCGCCGTGCTGGCCTGGTCCGTGGGTGAAGCCCTGCACAAGGGCAAGGCCTCGATGCTGGGTGCTGCGTCTGGCGCCGTCGCCGGCCTGGTGGCCATCACCCCCGCCGCCGGCAACGTCGGCATCGGTGGTGCCCTGGTGATCGGCCTGCTGGCTGGCTTCGTCTGCCTGTGGGGCGTGACCGGTCTGAAGAAGATCCTCGGCGCTGACGACACCCTGGACGTGTTCGGCGTGCACGGCGTGGGCGGCATCCTGGGTGCCATCCTGACCGGCGTGTTCAACTCGCCTTCCCTGGGCGGCCCCGGCTTCGTGGCTGACTGGGTCACGGCCACCGGCATCACCGCTGCTGACTACTCCATCGCCGCCCAAGTCTGGACCCAGACCAAGGCTGTCCTGGTGACCGTGGTCTGGTCGGGCGTGGTCTCCTTCGTGTCCTACAAGGTGGTCGATCTGACCATCGGCCTGCGCGTCAGTGAAGAAGACGAGCGCGAAG
>RXJO01000512.1:0-2350 GCA_003987795.1 Curvibacter sp. | reverse complement strand
ACCTCGCACGCCGAAACGTCTTACAACCGTTGAGGCCATGCCGGAGGGGCCGCAGCTGCCCTGTGACCCCTCCGAGGTTTTTTTCATTGAGAGTCTCCCTTGGATATTGGGCCCGCTTCGGCGGGCCCTTTTTTTTGCGCCGGAGCGCATCGGGCCGAGGGCACAATCCGGGATTCCGTTTCCGACTCTGACCGACGGTTGCTGCCGTCAAGGTGAACGCCATGCCTGATGCCTCCGCCCTGATCCTGGACAACACCGCCACCGGCGGTGATCTGCGTTGCGCGGTGCGCCCCGATCTGGGGGGCTGCCTGGCCGGTCTGTGGTGGCGGGGTGAGCCCGTGCTGCGCCTGCCGCCGCCTGAGGGCCTGGCCCAGGCCCGGCAATCCGGCAGCTATCCGCTGGTGCCGTACTCCAACCGCATCGGGCACGCCGTGCTGCACTGGCAGGGCACCGGCCACCCGCTGGTCCACAACAACGCGCCCGAGCCCCATGCCATCCATGGTGTGGGCTGGCAGGCGCCCTGGCAGGTGCTGGAGCAAAGCGCCGAGCACCTGCTCATGGCCTTCGAACACCCGGCCGACGGCGCCTGGCCTTTTGCCTTTGATGCTTCCCAGACCCTGCGCCTGCGCGGCAACACCCTGGAGCTGAGCCTGGGCATGACCAACCAGTCGTCCCATCCGGTGCCTGCTGGCCTGGGCTGGCATCCCTGGTTCGTCAAGCGCGCCGGCGCCCACCTGGCCTTCGAAGCCACCGCTCGCTGGGAAATGGGCCCCGACAAGCTGCCCACCCACCGCACCCCCTCCACCGGCCTGCATGCCGATGCCAAACTGCTCGACCTGGACCACTGTTTCGAGGGTTGGCGCGGCCTGGCCACCTTGCGCGATCCGGTCATGACCGTTCGCGTGCGCAGCAACACCGGCTACCTGGTGGTCTGCACCCAGCCCCAACGAGACAGCGTGGCCATTGAACCGGTCAGCCATGCCAACAACGCCATCAACCTGCAACATGCGCAGGGTCGCGCCCCGGCCGAACTCGGGGTGCGCACGCTGGCCCCTGGCGAATCGCTGACCCTGCAGATGAGCATCGAAGTCAGCCATGACGAAGGAGACCCCGCATGAGCACCCCCCTCGCCCGCCTCGATTTGAACTGGCAACCCGTCAGCCCCGAACGCAGCCAACTCGGCGAGTCGCCGTTCTGGCACCCGCACGAGCAGATGCTCTACTGGGTCGACATCCCAGGGCGTGAGCTGCTGCGCTGCAACGTCTTCACCGGCCACATCGAGCACTGGGCCCTGCCCAGCGAGCCCGGCTGCGTCGCTCCGGCGCGTGCCGTCGGCGTGGTGCTGGCGCTGCGCGACGGCGTCTACCGGGCCCGCGAATGGGGCGGCGCGCTGCAGCGCATCGCCGGCTTCAGCCACGATCCGAGCACCACCCGCTTCAACGACGGCCGTTGCGACCCGCAGGGCCGCTTCTGGGCGGGCACCATCTACGAGCCGCGCGACCGCCGCCTCGGCGAGCTCTTCAGCGTCGACTCCCGCGAAGGCGGCAAGCCCACGCTGGCCCTGCGGGCCATCAACAACGTGGTCTCCAACGGCTTGGCCTGGTCGCCCGACGGCCGCACCCTGTACTGGGCCGACACCCAGGACCACCGCATCGACGCCTGGCACTGCGATCCCGCCAGCGGCGCCCTGAGCCGCCACCGCCTGTTCGCCCAGCTGCCCCCCAAGCCCGAGGGCTTCCGCTCTGACGACATGGCCGCCGCTGCCGGCTATGGCGGGCGCCCCGACGGCGCCGCCGTCGACGTCGAAGGCAACTACTGGAGCGCCCAGTTCGAAGGCGGCCGCCTGCTCAAGTTCTCGCCGGCCGGCGAGTTGCTGGCCGAGGTGCCACTGCCGGCGCGCTGCCCCACCATGCCCTGCTTCGGCGGTGATGACGGCCGCACCCTGTATGTCACCACAGCCTCGCGGGGGCGCCCGGCCGCCGAGACCGAGCACTGGCCCCACAACGGCTGCGTGCTCGCGGCCCGGGTCGAGGTGCCCGGCCTGCCTGTGAACTTCTTCGCCGAGGGCTGAACGCCGGTCTCAATTTTCTGCATGCCGGGCGTTCAAAAAAATCACAAGAGCGCCACTCGCGCCGGACGGGCCCTGGGCGTACCATCTGCGGCCATGGAGACTGCCCTGCAAAACCTCATCGAGCGCATCCGCGCCGCCGCCGCCGCCGCCACACCCCTGCGCATCCGGGGCGGTGGCACCAAGGACTTCTATGGCCAAAGCCTGCATGGGCAGGTCCTGGACACCCGCAGCCTGTCGGGCATCACGGCCTATGAACCCAGTGAACTGGTGATCACCGCC
>RXJO01000178.1 GCA_003987795.1 Curvibacter sp. | reverse complement strand
TTCGAGGCCAGCTTCGTCACCGAGGCCCAGCGCCACGCCTGGGAGCATCAGCTCAAGGAGTTGTTCCTGAGCTTCTCGGAAAACGATTACTGAGGACCGACGCTTTGGCGTGCACGTTGTGCACGCCAGTTCCATGCCGCCCCCAGGGCCAGCAGTACGCTGGTGCCCAGGAACACCCAGCGCATGCCGAGGTGGCCGCCGATCAGGCCGCCCAGCATCGGGCCGGTGACCTGTCCGGTGTACTGCGCCGAGGTGGAGTAGCCCAGCATCTGGCCGGCCGTGCCTTCGGGCACGTTGTGCCGGATCACGGCGGCGATGCAAGGCAGCAGGCCACCCAGCGACAGGCCCATGAGAAAGCGCAGCGCCACCAGTTGCCAGGTGGCCGTGACGAAGGCCTGCGGTACCAGCAGCAGGGCCGCCACCCCCAGGCAGGCGATGACCACGTTCCAGTGGCCGACGCGGTCGGCCAGGCGCCCCAGGTGCGAGGCCGACACGATGCTGCCCAGCGCTGCGGCCGACATCACCAGGCCGGCGTGCAGGGTGACCTGGGCCGGGTCAGGCATCAGGGTGGCCACGTAGACGGTGATGATGGGCTCGATCGACATGTTGGCCAGCATCAGCAGCATGCCGGTGAACAGCATGGCCAGCAACGGGCGCCGGTCGGGAATGGCCTGCCAGCGGCTGGGGGCGCCAGCGGCTGGGCGTGGCGGCGGGCGCACGTCTTCCCTGATCAGGGTGCAGGTGGCGATGAAGGCCACGAAGATCACGGCCCCGGCGGCGAAGAAGGTCCAGCGGATGCCGATCCACTGAGGCAGCACGCCGCCCACCAGCGGGCCGACCAGACTGCCGGCCATCACGGCCGATGACAGGGTGCCCAGGGCCCAGCCCGACTGGGCCTTGGGGGTCTGGGTGGCCACCATCACGGTCGAGCCCGAGGCATAGCCGCCCAGAAAGCCCGCCAGCAAGCGCAGCAGCACCAGTTGCCAGACATTGCTGGCCAGCCCGATCAAGGCCATGGCCACGGCCATGCCCAGGCTGGCGCGGATCAGCATCAGCTTGCGGCCATAGCGGTCGGCCAGGCGTCCCCACAACGGGGCCACCAGGGCGGCCGAGAGAAAGGAGGCGGCGTAGGCTGCGCCCGACCATTGCACGATGGCGGCCGGGTCATGCACGCCCAACTGTTCCACATACAGCGGCAGAAAAGGCAGCAGCAGGGTCATGGCGACGATGGTCGTGAATGAGCCGAACATGCAGACCCAGAGGTTGCGTCGCCAGTGAGCGGAGCCGGTGTGGGCAGGTGAGGCGGGGGAGTTCATGAAGGCATTGTTCACGGCGATGCCGGGCTTGTCCCCTGCTGCTTTGCGGGCCCAGCCATCGTGATCAGGCCGGACTCTGCGCGGGCTTTAGAATCGTGGCCCCAGCGGGTGCCCCGGCCGCCGGGGTTTTGCATTCCGGGGCCATGTCGAGGAACACCATGTACAAAAACCTCGCCGCCCTGGGCCGCCATGCGCTCACGGCCGCCTGTTTTTCCGCCGCCGTGCTGGGCGCTCAGCCCGCCCAGGCCACGTCGCCCCAACCCCCGGTCAAGGCCGCCTTCGTCTATGTGACCCCCATCACCGAGGCCGGCTGGGTGCGTCAGCACGACCAGGGTCGTCTGGCGGTCGAGGCCGCCCTGGGCGATCGTGTGAAGACCACCTTTGTGCAGGACGTGCCCGAGGGCGCGGACGCCGAGCGTGTGATCCGCGATCTGGCCCAGCAGGGCCATCAGATCATCTTCACGCCCAGTTTCGGCTACATGGAGCCCACGCTCAAGGTGGCTGCTGAATTCCCGCAGGTGAAGTTCGAATCCATCACGGGCTACAAGACCGCAGCCAATGTGGCGGTGGCCAATGCCCGCTACTACGAGGGGCGCTACCTGGCGGGCATTGCGGCGGCCCGCATGAGCAAGAGCCATGTCGCAGGCTATGTGGCGGGCTTCCCCATCCCCGAGGTGCTGCAGGGGCTGAACGCGTTCACACTCGGCATGCGCTCGGTCGACCCGCAGGCCCGTGTCAAGGTGGTGTGGCTCAACGCCTGGTTTGACCCACCGCGCGAGCGCGATGCGGCCATGACCCTGATGAACCAGGGGGCCGACGTGCTGGCTTTCCATACCGGGTCGACGGCCGTGATGGCGGCGGCGCAGGAGCGTGGCAAGCTGGCTGTGGCTTATCACTCGGACATGCGCAAGGTGGCGCCGCAAGCGCAGATCCTTGCCGTCACCCATGAGTGGGGGGCCTATTACACGGCCCGCGTGAAGGCGGTGGCCGAGGGTCGCTGGAAGTCTGCTGCCCTGTGGGGCGGTGTGCGCGAGGGCATGATCCGGGTCGGCGACTTCGGCCCCCAGGTGTCGATGGCCGTGCAAAACGAGGTGTTGGCGCGGCAGAAAGACATGGCCGCCGGCCGTCTGCAGCCTTTCAAGGCCGGCACCCAGCCGGTGCGTGACAACCAGGGCCACACCGTGATCGAGCCCGGGCAGGCCCTCAGCGACGAGCAGATCCTGAACCTGAACTGGCTGGTGGAGGGGGTGCAGGGCAGCCTGCGCTGAGGAACAGGCTGGCTGCCGGCCGGGCGCTCAAAGCTCGCCCAGGGGCACCAGCGGCCCCAGCAGCCAGAGCTTGAAGCGCAGCCAGGGGCTGGTTTCGGGCTCTTCGGCGTGCACGGTCTCTTCACCGTCACCATTGCGCTCGATCCATTCGATGCCATAGCCATCCGCCGCCAGCCGCAATTGGTAGACGCTGGCGAGATCGCTCATGGCCTCGAGCTGCGCGGCCATCTCGGGGCTGTCGATGATCAGGCCCAGTTCGGTGTTCAGGCGCACCGAGCGCGGGTCGAGGTTCATGGAGCCGAGGAACACCTGCCGGTGATCCAGGATGGCGCTCTTCATGTGCAGCGCGCTCAGGCTCTTGCCGATCACCCCCAGGCGGCGGCGTTTGGCACTCAGGCTGGGGCTGATCTCGTAGATCTCGACGCCCATCTTCAGCAGTGCGCGGCGTTGACGTGCGTAGCCCACGTGCACCCAGGGCTCGTCGGTGGCGGCCAGTGCATTGGTCACCACCTGAAGCCGCACGCCGTGCTGACGCGCCTCGGCCAGCGATTGAAGGGCCTTGTCGTCGGGCACGAAGTAAGGCGAGGTCATCCTGAGCAACTCGCGGCTGGTGGTGAACCATTGGTAGGTGCCCTCGAACACCGTGCCGGTGATCGAGTGTTCGCGCTCATTCACCCCTTCGGTCTTGCTCAGCGGGTCGACCAGCACCCTGGCCTTGGCGGGCAACAGGGGCCCGAGTCGGCCCTCGGCCAGTTCGTAGGGCAGATTGAGCATGCGCACCAGCGGGGGCGGCATGCGGTCAAAAGGCAGGTCCAGCCCCGAGCCCTGGACTTGACCATCGTCCGGTATGCGGCCGGTGTCGGTCGGCGGTCGGGTGCTTGCGGTCAGTTCCTCGAAGCGGGCGCGTCGCTGTTCAGGGCTCGAGGGGCTGAAGGCGATCTGCTCGACCGGATACACATGTTCACTGTTCCAGTACAGGTCGAAGGCCCGCGATAGGTCGCGCACGGCGGGGCCGGCCACGAAGGTGTCCATGTCGATGAAGTTGCTGCCTTCGGCATTGACCATGTATTCGTCAGCGATGTTGCGGCCGCCCGCCACCGCCGCCACGTTGTCGGCCACGAACAGCTTGTTGTGCATGCGCCGGTCCACCCGGCCGATGTCCAGCCCCGAGCTGATGAAGCGCGTCAGCAGGTGCCCGCGCCCACCCGGGAAGGGGTTGAACAGCCTCAGTTCCACGTTGGGGTGGGCGGCCAGGCCCAGCAGCAAGTCATCCGAGCCGGCCGTGTGCAGGTCGTCCACCAGCACGCGCACGCG
>RXJO01000090.1:3670-3862 GCA_003987795.1 Curvibacter sp. | reverse complement strand
CGACCACACGAAGTGAGGGAGCGTGGGGGCGCACAGTCCAGTCCGGCGCCGGGCCGCCCCAAGGCGGCCTGCGGCCCCCCTGGGGGGCAGGGAGTGACACGCAGTGCACGACCGTGGGGGCTTACAAGATCGCTTTGCGCAACCACTCCGCAAAGGCCGCGCACTCCCAGCGGTCCATCGATCCGGTGCGCC
>RXJO01000090.1:0-3620 GCA_003987795.1 Curvibacter sp. | reverse complement strand
GCACCAGCGAGCCGGCCTCCAGCCAGGGCCGCCCCAGTTTGAGCCGGACCAGGGCGACGCCCATGCCGGCCGAGGCGGCGTCGCACATCAGGCCCACATCATTGAACTGCGAGCCTTCTGCCGGCTCGGGCCAGTCCAGGTTGTGCGCCGCGAACCAGGTGCGCCAGGGCTCCAGTGGGCTGCGCAGCAGGGGGACGCCCTCCAGGTCTTCGGGGCGGTCGAAGGGGCCGTGCTCCCGCACGAAGGCGGGCGAGGCCAGGGGCGTGACGTCGTCGCCCGCCAGCTTGATGTGCTCCAGATCGGCGTAGCGACCGGGGCCGAAGCGCACGATCAGGTCGGCGTCCTCGGCGATCACGTCCAGCAGCGGAATCGACACGTGCAAAGCCAGGTCGATCTCGGGGTAGGCCTCGGTGAACTGCTTCAGGCGCGGAATCAGGATGGAACGCGCAAAGGTGGGCGTCACCGCCAGCTTGAGCTTGCGCTTGCCACTGACCCCAGGGGCCCCTGGAAACTTCTGCAGTGCATCCAGCCCTTCGCGCACGTGGGCCAGGTACTCGCTGCCTTCGGTGGTCAGCGAGAAGTCGGCCCGCCCGAACAGTTTGGTGCCGATGATCTGCTCGAGCTGGCGCACCCGGTGGCTGACCGCGCTCGGCGTCACGCACAGCTCTTCGGCGGCCTGGGTCACGCTGCGAAGTCGTGCCAGGGCCTCGAAGGTGAGCAGGCACTGGACGGGCGGAATCCGCTGGGCCTTGGTGCTGGCAGCGTTGTGGCGGTGGTCGTCCATGGCGGTCTTTGGCCCGGGGCGCGGCGTCTTGGGGGCCGGCCGGTTTACTTGAAGATCACGGTCTTGTGACCGTTCAGCAGGACGCGGTGTTCGCTGTGCCATTTCACCGCACGGGCCAGCACCTGGCTCTCGGTGTCACGCCCCAGGGCCGTCAGGTCTTCCACCGTGCGGCTGTGGTCGACACGGGCCACGTCCTGCTCGATGATCGGGCCTTCGTCGAGATCGGCGGTCACGTAGTGGGCCGTGGCGCCGATCAGCTTCACACCCCGGTCGTGCGCCTGGTAGTAGGGCTTGGCGCCCTTGAAACTGGGCAGGAAGCTGTGGTGGATGTTGATGGCACGGCCTGCGAGCTTGCGGCACAGGTCATCGCTGAGGATCTGCATGTAGCGCGCCAGTACCACCAGCTCGGCGCCTTCGGCTTCGATGATCTCGAACTGGCGGGCCTCGGCCTGGGCCTTGGTGGCGGCCGTCACCGGAATGTGGTGGAAGGGCACGTTGTAGCTGGCCGCCAGTTGGTAGAACTCGCGGTGGTTGCTGATGATGGCGCGGATGTCCAGCGGCAGCAGGCCCGATTTCCAGCGGAACAGCAGGTCGTTCAGGCAGTGGCCTTCCTTGCTCACCAGCAGCACGGTGCGCACCGGCTCGGAGGTGGCATGCAGGCTCCACTTCATGGCGAAGCCGTCGGCAAACGGGGTCAGCTGGGCCTTGAGCTCATCGTGGCTCAGGCGTTCGCAGGCGAATTGCACGCGCATGAAGAACAGGCCGGTGGCCGGGTCGTTGTACTGCGCCGCTTCCTCGATGTTGCCGCCACGCTCGAGCAGAAAACCGGACACGGCGTGAACAATCCCCGTTCGGTCGGGGCAGGACAGGGTGAGAATGTAGGCTTTGGTCATAACCCCCGGATTGTCGCAGCACTCTGCCGGGCGTGTCAGTGAGCGGGTATGCGGGCGCCTGGACGCCCCGCGGCCGGCCTGCCTGGGAGGGCACTGCGCGCCGGGGCATGACCCTGAATTCATACAACGATCAGCCAGAGCGCGATGCGCCCTGCCAGGCTCCGGAGGTCCGGGCTGCGGCGGGCGTTGTCAGAGCGCTGCAAGGAGAGAACATGGCAAAAAATTCAGACATGTCGGTGACGGCGCATCGGATCCGATGGGGGCTGGGGCTCCTCATCTTGTTGCTGCTGGTGCTTGGCGCCTACCAGTTGCGCCGCTCCTGGCAGGCGCAGGAGTCCGCCAACCAGGCGCCGGCCTGGCCTGAGCTGGCGCTGCCGCAGTTGGCCGATGCGGCCCGCATGGGCCCGTCCCAGTGGCGCGGCCAGCCCCGGGTGGTGCACCTGTGGGCCTCCTCATGCCTGTCCTGCCGCGAAGAGGCTCCCCACATGCTGGCGCTGGCGGCCACGTTGCGGGCCGAGGGGCGTGCCGATCTGCTGATCGGTCTCAATGCCGATGCGAAGAGCCAGGATGCCATCAATTACCTCGCGTATTTCGGCAATCCCTACTGGACGTCCCTGGTCGATGCCGACGGGGCGCTGCAGCGCCGTCTGGGCAGCGGGAAACCGCCGCAGACCTGGGTGTTGAACGCGCAGGGGCGCATCGTGTTCCAGTTTTCCGGTCCGCTCAATGCCGAGGTGATCGGTCGGGAGATCCTGCCCCGCATCAAGGAGTGAGCCGGCCGGATGCGGGCAGGGGCATTCCCGCACCGATTCCCGCACAGGCGGAAGTATCATTTTGTAAATATTTCATGCATCGACACGGTGGGGCCGCTGACGGCGGCGGTGCTCGCCAGGAAGCCTCCGCACCTTGATGAAACCTGCGCTTCTGTTGCTCACCGGCACACGCTCGCCCACGGCCACCCGAATGGCCCTGGCCCTGCTCCAGCAAGGATGCCGAGTCGATGTGCTGTGCCCGGTCGGCCACACCGTGCTTCAGGTGCCTGGATTGGCGCGTTGCTGGCATTTTGCGATGCGGGACTCCTTGGACAGCCTGCGTCACGTGCTGGGCTCGGGCAGGGGCTATCGCATGATCCTGCCCTGCGACGCTGCGGTGGTCGCTCAATTGATCACGCTGCACGAGCAGGTGCCGGCCTTGCGCGGTCTGATCGAGCAGTCGATCGGCCCTGCTGCCTGCCATGAAACGCTGCTGCAGCGCCACCGTCTCTTGATGGCGGCCCGGTCCCTGGGGCTGGACGTGCCGGAGCATCGCCACCTCGATTCAGCCCAGGACCTGCTGTTCTGGTTCCGCGAAGGCCATGGCCGCAGCGTGCTCAAACGGGATCTGAGCCCGGGCGAGGCCAGGGTGCAACTGGTGAACGATCTGTCCGAGGCGGAACGCGCATGGACGAGCTTTTCCCGCCCGGTGTCTGCGAGCGACCTGCTTCGAGGCATGCTGGTCGAGCGCGATCCTCTGGTCTGGTGGAGCCGGCGTCATCCCGGGCGCACCCGGGTGCTGGTCCAGCGCTTCGTCGAAGGGCGGCCCGCCAGCACCCTGATGCTGTGTGAGCAGGGGCGGCTGCTGGCCTGTCTGTCGTTGGCCGCCGTCGAGACCCTCGGGCCCACCGGCCCTGCCGTGACGGTGCATCGCATCCGCCACCCGGGCATGGAGGCGGCGGCCCGACAACTGTCCGCCCACTTGCATCTGACGGGGCTGCACAGCCTGGGCTTCGTGCTGGAGCAGGGCAGTGGCCGGCCTTGCCTGATCGATTTCAACCCGCACTGCGCACCCACGACCCACCTGGCCTGGGCCGATCAGCCCAGTCTGGCGGCGCTGCTGGCCGCCCGCCTGCGCGGACATCCGCCCTTGCCGGTGCGGCACCCTCTTGGGCAGGATCGGGTTTCTTT
>RXJO01000491.1 GCA_003987795.1 Curvibacter sp. | reverse complement strand
CTTCAGGCCGCCCAGCAGCACGTTGTAGCGGGCCTGGGCCAGGTCGCGCTTGGTCTGGTAGAGCTGGCTTTGCGAGTTCAGCACGTCGATGTTGATGCGCACACCCACCTGGTAGCCCAGTCGGTTGGCATCGAGCGCCACCTGGCTGGAGGCTTCGGCGGCCTGCAGGGCCTGCACCTGGCTGGCCCCGGACACCACGCCATAGAAGGCGGTGCGGGTGGCCTGGGCGACGTTGCGGCGGGCGGCCTCGAGGTCGCTGCGGGCCTTGTCTTCGAGCGACAGGGTTTCGCGGATGCGGTTCTGCAAGGCCCCACCGGCGTAGAGGGGGATGTTCATGGTCACGCCGATCGAGCCCTGGTAGATGCGCGAGCTGACGGTGCTGGTGGGTGAGAGGCTGGAGCCATTCTCGTTGCGGGCAAAGCCATAGCTGCCCGTGAGATCGACTGTGGGCTTTTCGCCGGCCTGGGCCTTGCGCACCTCCAGCTCGGCGACATCGAGCGCGGTCTGGGCCAGTTGCACGCTGGGATGCTCGCTGGTCGCATCGATCCACTGGCCGATCTGTTCGGCGGGTGGCGCGCTGAGGGTCACATTGGGCTGCAGGGGTTTGGGCGCGGTGTTACTGCGGCCCACCAACTGGTCCAGGAACAGGCGCTTCACGCGCAGATCGTTCTGGGCGGCAATCTCCTGGCTGGTCACCAGATCGCGACGGGCCTGGGCTTCGCGCGTGTCAGTGATGGTGGCGGTGCCCACCTCGAAATTGCGCTGGGCCGAGGCCAGTTGCTCTTCAACGGCCACTTTCTGGGCTTGCACGAAGACCAGGCTGTCCTGGGCCGCCAGCACGTCGAAATAGGCCTGGCTGACCCGCACGATCAGGTCTTGTTCGGCCAGCGCCAACTGGGCATCGGCCTGCACGAGCAGCTTTTCGCCCTGTTGGTACGAGGCCAGGTTGCCCGGGCGGTACAGCGGCTGGGTGAGGCTGACGCCGTTCTGGCGCACGCCATAGGGGTGCTTGAAGTAGGGCACCGAATCGATGTTGCCCGACACGGTGCTGCGGGTGATCGAAGTCTGCATGCCGATGGTCGGCCGCAGATTGGCCTTGGCCTGCTCGGCACGGGCCAGGGTGGCTTCGAATTGCGAGCGGGCGCCACGGTAGCTGGCGTCGTATTCGCGCGCGGCCTGATACAGCTCGTCCAGGCTCTGGGCGTGCAGCGATGCACTCAGGCCGGTCGCCAGTCCGATCAGGGTGAGCAAGGCGGGCAGGCGCCGCAGGGCATGAAGAGAAACTTGCATGGGAAGCATGAAAAGGGCACTCCGGAGAGGTTCATCAATAAACGGGCACTTCGGGGTCGCGTTCCAGCGCCCAGGCATGGATGCCGCCGGCCAGGTTGACGACCGATTCAAAACCGTTTGCGGCCAGGAAGGCCGCGACGCGCTGGCTGCGGGCCCCGTGATGGCACAGGCAGGCCACCGGGGTGGCGGGGTCCAGTTCGGCCAGTCGCGCCGGAATCTCTCCCATCGGAATGCTGACCAGTCGGAACCCCGCTGCCGGCTTCACGCTGGCGGTCTGCAGCTCCCAGGGTTCGCGCACATCCAGCACGATGGGCTGGGTGCCGGGGTGGGACTGGAGCCAGTCGTCGAGGCTGGCGGGGCGGACTTGGTCGATCATGCAAGGGTTCCAGTGAGGGTCAGAAACGGAAGCGCGAAGGCTCGGGGAAGTTCTGCAGGCGGGGGGCGATCGTGTCCCAGGGGGAGGTGGTTTCGAAGGTCTTGTCGCCGCTACGGGTGATGTACTGGGCGCGCATCACGGGTTCCTGGCCCACGATGGCGAACAGTCGGCCACCGACCTTGAGCTGGTCGAGCAGGGCCGCGGGCACCTCGGCCACCGAGCCGCTGAGCACGATCACGTCGAAGGGGCCGTCGGCTTGCACGGTGCGGGCGCCATCGGCCACACGCACTTCCACGTTGTGGATGCCGGCGCGCTGCAGGTTGCCGCGGGCGAACTCGGCCAGTTCGGGGTTGATCTCGAGGCTGACCACGCGCTGGGCCTGGTGGGCCAGCAGGGCGGCCATGTAGCCCGAGCCGGTGCCGATTTCGAGCACCTTCTCGTTCTTCTGCACCTTGAGCTCCTGCATCACACGGGCTTCGTACTTGGGGGCCAGCATCACCTGGCCGCCCGGCAGCGGCACTTCCATGTCGACAAAGGCGAGGGCGCGCTGGGCTTCCGGCACGAAATCCTCGCGGTGCAGGGTGTTGAGCAGTTCCAGGATCTCGGGCGCATGCACATCCCAGGGGCGGATCTGCTGTTCGATCATGTTGAAACGGGCTTGCTCGATGTTCTGGGGCATGGACATGTTGGGTTCTCCGGCGGTGGATCAGGACAAACCATCGATTTTAGGCGGGCTGGCCGGTGTTTGGCCGCGCATCAGCGAACGGCGCAGCCAGCCCGTCAGGTCGTCGAGGTAGCAATACACCACCGGCACCACCACCAGGGTCAGCAAAGAGGAGGTGATCACCCCCCCGATCACGGCCTGCCCCATGGGGGCCCGCTGCTCCGAGCCCTCGGTGATGGCAAAGGCCAGTGGCACCATGCCGAAGATCATGGCCAGCGTGGTCATGAGGATGGGGCGCAGGCGCACGCGGGCAGCCAGCAGCAGCGCCTCGGCGCGCGGCAGGCCCGGCACCGGCTGGCCCTGGGCATCCAGGCCGCCTTCACGGGCCCGGATGGCAAAGTCGACCAGCAAAATGGCGTTCTTCGTGACCAGGCCCATCAGCATCACGATGCCGATGATCGAGAACATCGAAAGGGTGGAGCCGAACATCAGCAGGGCCAGCACCACCCCGATCAAGGTCAGCGGCAGCGAGGTCATGAGCGCCAGCGGCTGCAGAAAGCTCTTGAACTGGCTGGCCAGGATCATGTAGATGAAGATGATGGCCAGCGCCAGGGCCGACACCGCGTAGCCGAAGGACTCGGCCATGTTCTTGGTCGAACCATTGAAGCTGTAGCGGTAGCCCGGCGGCAGCTGCACGCCTTGCATGGCCTTCTGGATGTCGGCCGACACCTCGCCAGCCGAACGGCCAAAGACGTTGGCGTTGATGGCCACCTCGCGGGTCAGGTCGCGCCGATTGATCTGGTTGCTGCCGGTCGAATCGCTGACCCGCGCCACCTGATTGAGGCGCACCACGCGGGGGCTGCCATCGGCCGCGGTGGCCAGGGCGAAGGGGAGCCGCTCCAGATCCTGGGCGCTGTTGCGGGCGTCGGGCGCCAGGCGCACGTTGATGTCATAGGTCTGGTCATCGGGCGCCCGCCAGGTGCCCTCGGTCTCGCCGGCCACCAACAGCCGCAAGGATTGACCGACCTGGCCCACGCTCAGCCCGAGGTCAGAGGCCGCATCGCGTCGCAGTTGCACCGAGACCTGGGGGGAGGGGTCTTTGACGCTGGAATCCAGGTCGACCAGGCCCGGAATGCCCCGCACCTGGTCCATCACCAGTCGGCTCAGGCGTTCCAGCTCAGCCTGGTCGGGACCTTGCAGAGAGAACTCGACCTGCTTGTTGCCACCCACCGAATCGAGCAGCCCCACATGGGTGACCGTGATGCCCGGGACCTGGCGCAGGCGCTCTCGCAGCACTGCCGACATCTGGTCCACGCTGCGACTGCGCTGCTTGCGGTCGACCAGTCGCACATAGATGCTGGCGTACATCTTGCCCTGGGCGGTGCCGGTGTTGATCGTGGCCAGGGTGTAGCGCACCTCGGGGGCCTCACGCACGATGGCCTCCACCTGGCGCGCCTTGGCCTCGGTGGCTTCCAGCGACGAGCCCACAGGGGTGTAGAAATTGAGGGTGGTTTCGGAGAAGTCGGCCTTGGGGACGAACTCGGTACCCAGCAGAGGCACCATCACCACGCTCAGCACAAAAATGCCCAACGCGAGCAGCAGGGTGGCCAGCCGGTGTTTGAGCGACCAGCGCAGCAGGGTCTGGTAGCCCTCGGCCAGCCATTCGGTGGCGTCGTCAAAGGCCCCGGTGACGCGACCGATGGTTTTGTCGTAGAGGGTGACCGGGGCGCGCCGCTCGCCATGGGCGTGGATGCTGGGGTCGTGCCAGACCGAGGACAGCATGGGGTCGAGCGTGAAACTGACGAACATCGAGATCATCACGGCGGCGACGATGGTGATGCCGAACTCGTGGAAGAACTTGCCGATGATGCCTTCCATGAACCCGATGGGCAGGAACACCGCCACGATGGACAAGGTGGTCGCCAGCACCGCCAGGCCGATCTCCTGGGTGCCGTCGAGCGAAGCCTGGAAGGCCGTCTTGCCCATCTGCACGTGGCGCACGATGTTCTCGCGCACCACGATCGCATCGTCGATCAGCAGGCCCACGCACAATGACAGCGCCATCAGCGTGATCATGTTGATGGTGAAGCCGAACAGATTCATGAACAGGAAGGTGCCGATCAGTGCGATCGGCAGCGTCAGGCCCGTGATCAGGGTCGAGCGCCAGGAGTTCAAGAACAGGAACACGATCAGCACGGTCAGTACCGCGCCTTCGATCAGGGTGCGGCGCACGTTGTCCACCGCCACGCGGATCGGCCGTGAGCCGTCGAGGATGGGCTGGAGGCTGAGGCCTGGCGGCAGTTGGCTCTTCATCTCGTCGAGCGTCTTGTACAGGCCGTCGACCACCTGGATGGTGTTCTCGTCCTGGGCCTTCTGCACCGACAGCAGCAGGGTGCGTTGGCCGTTGTACAGCGCCAGGCTGTCGAGCTCCTGGGCACCATCGGACACGCGGGCCACCTGATCCAGTCGGACCGGGCTGCCGCCGCGCCGGGCCACGATCAGGCGCCCGAAATCCTCGGGCCGCTGCATGCGGGCATCGATCTGCACCACGCGCTCCTGGGTCAGCGATCGCACCGACCCGACGGGCAGGTCTTGCGCCTCGTTGCGCACGGCGGCAGCCACCTGGTCAGCTGTCACGCCAAAGGCTTCCAGGGCTGCGGGGTTCAGGTAGATGTTGATTTCGCGCTTGGTGCCCCCGACCAGGGACACCGAGCCAACGCCCCGCACGTTCTCTAGCCGTTTCTTGAGCACCTGGTCGGCCCAGTTGGTGAGCTCGACCGGGCTCATGCCCCGGCCTCCGTCGGCGGAGGCCTGCGGCAGCACGGCCACCGACCAGACCGCCTTGCTGGCGGGGTCGAAGCGAAGCACGCGTGGCTCTTTCACTTCGGTGCGGAAATTGGGCCGGATGGCCGCCACTTTCTCGCGCACATCTTCGGCGGCCTTGCGTCCGTCGATCTGCAGCTGGAACTCGATGATCACCACCGACTGGCCCAGGTACGTGCGCGAGGTGAGGTTGTTGATGCCAGCGATGGAGTTGACACCTTCCTCGACCTTCTTGGTGACCTCGCTCTCAACGATCTCGGGCGAGGCGCCGGGGTACTCGGTGGTGACCACCACCACCGGAAAGTCGATGTTCGGAAACTGGTCGACCTGCAGGCGTTGGTAAGAGAACAGGCCCAGCACCACGATGGCGAGCATCACCATGGTGGCAAAGACCGGGTTTTTGAGGCTGACGCGGGTGAACCACATGGTGCGTCAATTCTTCGAGGCTGGAGCGGCAACCGGCGCAGCGGCGGTCGCGGGGCCGGTGGTCACCCGAACGGCTGTGCCTTCGCGCAATGGCCCCAGTTCGCCGCGCAGCACCTGGGTGCCTTCGGGCAGATCTGGCACCGCCACCCAGGGCTCGGCACCGACCTCGCCTCGCACACCCGGCGTCACCGTCAGGTGTTTGATCTGTCCCTGTTGCACCCACTGCACATAGGGCTTGGGCTTGTCGGTGCGCACTGCCGACAGCGGCACCGCGAGTGCTTTCACCTGCTCAGTGTCGAGCGTGCCCTGGGCAAACAGGCCCTGGCGCAGCACCGGGCCGCCCTGGGCAGGCTTGTCCAGCGTCAGGTAGGCCAGCACGCTGCGGCTGCCGGATTGGGCGCTGGGGTTGATGCGTGAAACGGTGGCGCCGATGGCGGCGTTGTCCCGGCCGTTCTGCTCGATGCTCAGGCGGGCCCGCTGGCCGACGCGCAGCGCCAGAGAGTCGGTCGGGCTGAACGTGGCCTCGAGCTCCAGCCGGCTCAGGTCGACGATCTCCAGCACCTTGCTGTCCACGGGCAGCCGCTCGCCGGGCTGGGCCAGGCGTTGCGAGACCTGGCCGCTGATGGGAGCCTTGAGCACGGTGTCGTCGAAGGTCTTGCGGGTCACCTCCACCGCGGCCTGAGCGGCCTTGTAGGTGGCAATCGCACCGTTGAGGGTGGCCAGCGAGGTGTCCAGCGCGGTCTGCGAGATGAAGCCCTGGGCCACCAGGGCCTTGTTGTTGTCGTATTGGCGTTGGGCGATGTCGATCTGCGCCTTGGCGGATTCGGCCTGGTCCTGGGTCTGGCGCAGGCGGAAGCGGAACTCGGTCATCTCGATGCGGGCCAGCACCTGGCCGGCCTGGACGCTGTCGCCTTCGCGCACCGTGAGTTCCTGCAACTCGCCCGGTACTCGGGTGCGGATGAAAGCGGAGTTCACGGCCCGCAAAGTGCCCGACACCGGCAGCCCCTGGCCCAGGCTCTGGATTTTGGCGGCCACCAGATCCCCAGGGGCCAACTCGATCACCGGTTGCGCACGCTGGCTGGCCTGAGCCACAGCCGCCTGTTGGGCTTTTCGGGCCGACAGGGCGCGCAGCACGCTCAAGCCCAGGGCCAGCACCACCAGGGCCAGCACGGCCCACTTGATCCAACGGCGTCGGCCGGAGGGCTGTTGCGTTTGCGTCATCACTTGTCTCGTTGTTGTTCAGGGGGCAGGGGGGCGCTGGTGCTGGCCGGCCGGGCCTGCAGGCCGTCCAGCAGCAGGCTGATCTGTTGGTCGATGAAGCGCTCGGGCGAGAGCTCGAAGTCGGTGGGGGCGCAGGCGCCGATCGAATGGCGCCACATCATCAGGAAAATCATCGGCGCCATCACGCAGTAGATGCCGTGGTCCATGTCCAAGGGGCGGAATTCGCCACGCGACACACCACGCTCGAGGATGCGCCGGATCAACTGCCGGCCTGGCAGGATCACTTCCTGCTGATAGAACTCGGCGATCTCCGGAAAATTACGGGCTTCGCTCATCATCAGCTTGGTGATGCCCGAGGCCTTGGTCATGCCCACCCGTTCCCACCAACTGCGAAGGGCATAGGCCATCAGCTCGGCGCTGCTGCCGGTGAAGGTGTCGAGTTCGGCCTGCCATTCAGTGAAGCGGCCGGAGATGTTCTCTCGCACGACCGCCTTGAAAAGCTCTTCCTTGCTGCCAAAGTACAGGAACAAGGTGCCCTTGGACACGCCCGCGCGGGCAGCGACCTCTTCGGCCCGGGTGGCGGCAAAGCCCTTCTCCACGAACAGGTCGAGCGCGGCCTCCAGCAGTTCGCCGGGGCGGGCTTCCTTGCGGCGCTCGCGTTTGGCATGGCTTTCGCTGGCAGCGCAGAGCTTGAATTTGGGCAGGGGCATGGGGGTTAATGACTGATCGGTTAGTAATATAACGTTCGCATTTGCCGCGCGTCAAGCCAGGGGACCGATCGTTCCGGTTGCGGCGATGACCCTGGCCCGGCGAACTCTTCGGCGGCAGGCTACATTGCCTCCCTGTGTTGTTGTACGTAAAGGTTGAAAACATGACGATCGAGACCATCACCCTGGGCGGCGGCTGCTTTTGGTGTACCGAGGCCGTCTACGTGCGGGTGCGCGGTGTGCTGGACGTGGAGTCGGGCTATTGCAACGGCCAGGTGGTTCAGCCCAGCTATGAGCAGGTGTGCAGCGGCAGCACCGGCCATGCCGAGGTGGTTCGCCTGCGCTTCGACCCGGCCGTGATCTCGCTCGACGAGATCCTGCAGATCTTCTTCTCGATCCATGATCCAACCACGCTCAACCGCCAGGGCAACGATGTGGGCACCCAGTACCGCAGCGGCATCTATGCCGAGGATGCGGTGCAACTGGCGCAGGCCCAGGCCTTTGTGGCTGCCGTGAACGCCAGCGGCACCTGGCCGCAGCCCGTGGTCACCGAGGTGGCCCTGCTGGACAACTACTGGCCGGCTGAGGACTACCACCAAGATTACTTCGAGCAGCATCCCGGCCAGGGCTACTGCGCCTTCGTGGTGGGACCCAAGGTGGCCAAGTTCCAGAAAACCTTTGCCCGGTTCCTGAAAGATTGACTGAAGTTTTGTCACAATTCCGTGACTGAACCGCCTCACAATCGTCGCCTGCGCCGCTTGGCACCGAGTTCAGTCTTCACAAGATGTTGTCCCTTCACGCCCTGAAAACCCTGTCGATGTCCGGCCTTGTCGCCGGGTGTCGCGGGGGGCTGCGCGTCGCCGGGCGGCATCTGAGCTGGTCGGGATTGATTGCCCTTCTGGTGTTGGCCCCCGTGCTGGGGCAGATGCACCGCATCCATCATCCGGCCTGGCGTGCCGGGCCTGCAACAGCCCAGACCGAGGTGTTGGCCGACAGGCTGTCTGCCGAGGCTGCGCCCGCAGGTTTGCAGCGTTGGCTCGACAGGCTGTTCTCGCACCACAGCGGTGACGCGGATTGTCTCGTCTATGACCAACTGAACCATGACGGACCGCCCCAGTCGCTCAATCTGGTCGATCCGGGGCCGGCGCTGAGCCATTTCCTCCCCTGGTGGCTGGACGCCACCTTGGTGGCCGCGACGGCCGCCCCGTGCCAGGCCAGAGCGCCGCCTTCTTCCCGTTGATGACTGCCTGATCGGGTGGCCGCGCTGGCCGCCCCCGTCGCGTTGCACCGTGGTGTGGCGCGGCGTGTGTCCGACCCTGTTTCAACGAGATTTCCCATGACTTCCTTGCCTCCCTCTGCGCGTCTGGCCCGTTCGGCGTGCCTGCCCTCGATCCGACCCAGCCTGTTGCACCTGGCCTGCCTGTCCCTGATCGCTTCGGTGCCGATGGCTCAGGCCCAGAGCCAGACCGAGACCACCGCGCCGGTCGCCAGCAGCGGCCCCAGCCTGCGCGAGGTGACCGTGACCGGCAACCCGCTGGGCGCCACCGAACTGACCGTGCCCGTGACCTCCTTGCAACGCGACGATCTGACCGAGCGTGCCCGGGGCACCCTCGGTGAGACCCTGGACGGCACGCCCGGCGTGAGCAGCACCTACTTCGGCCCCAATGCCAGCCGCCCCATCATCCGGGGCCTGGACGGAGACCGCATCCGGGTGTTGAACAACGGTGGCGCCACGGTCGATGCCTCGGCCCTGAGCTTTGATCACGCGGTGCCCCTGGAGCCCATCACGGTGGACCGCATCGAGGTGCTTCGTGGCCCGGGAGCGCTGCAATACGGCGGCAGCGCGGTGGGCGGTGTGGTGAACGTGATCGACAACCGGATTCCACGTGAGCCTCTCGATGGGGTCACCGGCAAGGTTGACCTGGGCCTGGCCAGCGGCAACCGCGAACGCAGTGCGGCGGCCATGGTGGAGGGCGGCAACGACCGATACGCCCTGCATGTGGATGGGTTCAAGCGACGCACCGGAGACGTCAACGTGCCGGTCAGCCTGCCGTGCGAAAAGACCGGCGCCAGCCCGCAGGCCAGCCGAATCTGCAATTCGGCCAGTGACGCACAGGGCGGGGCGGTGGGCGGCAGCCTGTTCTGGGACAGGGGCTACCTGGGTGCCTCGGCCGCCACCTACCAGACCACCTACGGCACGGTGGCCGAAGACAATGTGACGATCGGCATGCGCAGCAACCGCTACGCGCTGGAGGGCGAATGGCGCGCTCCGTTCACTTTCATCCAGTCGATCAAGGGGCAGTTCAGCCATTCCGACTATGCCCACACCGAATATGAGTCGGGCGTGGCGGGCACGCGCTTCACCAACCAGGGCAACGACCTCAGACTGGAGGCCCGACATGAGCGCTTGGCTGGTTTCGATGGCGTGATCGGCCTGCAGGCTGAGACCGGTCGATTCGCGGCCCTGGGCGACGAGGCTTTCGCGCCGATGAGCCGCACCAGCAGCCAGGCCCTGTTCATCCATGAGGAATTGCCGACCTCCTGGGGCAAATTGAGCGCCGGTGCCCGCACCGAGAGCGTGACCGTGCGCTCGCTGGGCAGTGCCGATACCGCCCGTTTCGAATCCGGCGAGCGGCGTTTCAATCCGCACAGTGCGGCCCTGGGGGCCTTGTACAAACTCAGCCCCACCTGGCAGATGACGGGCAATCTGGCCTACACCGAGCGCGCGCCCAAGGACTACGAACTGTTCGCCAATGGTCCGCACATGGCGACCGTGGCCTGGGAGACCGGCGATTCCTCGTTGCGCAAGGAGCGCTCGACCAGTGCCGAGCTCGGCCTGCAATGGAAGCAGGGCGCCCACCAGGCTTCGATCAACGCCTACCAGACGCGCTTTCGCAACTACATCGGTCTGCTCGCCACCGGCGATCAGTTGACGGCCGACGGCCAGCGCAACCCCAGCGACGCCAGCCTGACCACCTACCCCGAGTACCGTTACAGCGGCATCCGTGCCCGCTTCACCGGTCTGGAGGGCCAGGCCACCGTACGCCTGATGGGGCCGGGCGGTCTGCAGCCCGGTGGCAGCGCCGGAGCGCTGGACCTGTTGCTGCGGGGCGATCTGGTGCGCGCCATCAATGCCGACACGCTGGACCCCTTGCCCCGCATCGCGCCGGCCCGTCTGGGCGCCTCGCTGGCCTGGACGCGCGGACCCTGGTCGCTGCGCGGTGGCTTTGACCACTCTGCAGCCCAGAGCCGCGTGCCCAGTGACAGCCGGGCCACTTCGGCCTACACCCTGTGGAACGCCATGGGCAGCTACAAGACCACGGCCCGCGTGGGCGGGCAGACCACGCAGATGCTGTGGTACGCGCGCCTGGACAACCTGACCAATCAACTGGCCTACAGCGCGACCTCGATCCTGACCACCACTGCGTTTCCCAAGGCGCCGCTGCCTGGGCGCAGCCTGAAAGTGGGCCTGCAGATCGCGTTCTGAGCGCCTGCAGGGGCATGAGCCGGGGTGATGGGCTGGGATGATCGGCCCGAGTTGTCAGACAACTCGGGCCAAAGCGGCGACAATCACTGGCTTGAAAGCGGCCCGCTGCATGCGGGCCGCGGTTTTTTGCCTTTCAGACCGCTTTGCCGTGAACCATCCCGTCGTCGTCGCCCTGCTGCCCGTTGTCCTGTTCATCCTCACGGGTTATGTGGCGGGGCGTCGGCGCTGGATCGGCGGAGGCGCGGTGCGGGACCTGTCCAACCTGGTGTTCATGCTGCTGCTGCCCGCCCTGCTGTTCCGGACCATGAGCGCGGTGCACCTGGAGCAGCTCGATTTCAAGCCCATCGCGATGTACTTCGGGGCCGCCGGCCTGGTGTATGCCCTGGTGATCGCGGTGAAGGGCTACAACCCCACAGGGGCGGTGCTGGCCTTGGCGGGCACCTTCAGCAACACCGGCATGATCGGCATTCCCTTGATCGGCCTGGCCTACGGCCAACCCGGCATGGTGACCTTGTTCACGCTGATTTCCCTGCACTCGCTGGTCTTGTTGACGGCCGGCAACATCGTGCTCGAGTTGGCGGCCCAGCGTGAGGATGCACGCCGCGGCGTGGCGTCGACGCAAAGCGTGTGGGTGACGGTGGGGGGCGCTCTTCGCAAGGGCATCATCCACCCGATTCCGCTGCCCATCCTGGCCGGTCTGCTGTTCGGCTCGACCGGCCTCAGCATTCCGCCGCTGCTGGACCAACCGCTGCAGTTGCTGGGCAACGCCATGGGACCGATCGCCCTGGTTCTGGTGGGCGTGACCCTGGCCTACGGTTCTGTGGGCAGCCACCTCAAGGGCGCGCTGATGATGGCAGGCGTGAAGAACGTGCTGCACCCTGCCACGGTGCTGGCCCTGGGCTGGCTGCTGGGGCTCAGCGGCGTGCCCCTGGCGGTGATGGTGGTGACGGCCGGCCTGCCGATCGGCGCCAACGTCTATCTGTTCTCGCAGCGCTATGGGGTGGCCGAGGAACTGACCACGGCCAGCGTGGCTGTGACCACCGTCATGGGGCTGGTGACACTGCCGCTGGCCATGCTGCTGGTGCGCGGGCTGATCTGAAGCTCAGCGAGCCGGCTCAGGGCGCCAGGCGCTCACGGACCCAATCGCCGTTGTCCTCGAGGCGGTAGCGCAGGCGGTCGTGCAGCCGGCTTTTGCGGCCTTGCCAGAACTCCCAGCGCTCAGGTACCAGGCGGAAGCCGCCCCAGTGCGGTGGGCGGGGCGGTTTGAGCATGAATTGCGCACCGTAACGCGCCGCATTGGCCACCAGCACGCTGCGCCCGCTGATGACCTGGCTTTGCGGGCTGGCCCAGGCACCGATGCGTGAATCGAGCGGCCGGCTGTTGAAGTAGGCGTCGCTTTCTTCATCGCTGACCTTTTCGACCCGGCCTTCGATGCGCACCACCCGCTCAAGCTCGACCCAGTGGAACTGCAGGGCGGCAAAGGGGTTGCCGGCCAGCTCATGGCCTTTGCGGCTGTCGTAGTTGGTGTACCAGACGATGCCCCGCTCGTCATAGCCCTTGATCAGCACGATGCGTGTGCTGGGGCGCAGGTCGTGACCCACGGTGGCCAGGGTCATGGCATTGGGTTCGGGCACCTCGCCCGTGATGGCCTCGTTGAGCCATTTCTCGAACTGGCGCAGGGGTTGTGCCTCGGAGGCGTCTTCACTGAGTTCGGCGCGCTCGTAGCTCTTGCGCAGGTCGGCAATCGCCGAAGGGCTGGTTTTGTTGCTCATGGCTTGATTTTGCCTGCAGCACGGCCCTTGCGCTTGACCCAGCACAGGCTGAGGGCAAGGGCTTCATGGTTTCACACTTCCTGGGGGGGCAGGCGTTGCAGGCGGCTGATGGCTGGCCTCGAGATCAGCAGCAGTTGCCAGGCGAAGGCCAGCACTGCCAATCCCAGGCAGGCCGATTCACCCCAATGCGCGCCCACCACGCCACCCAAGGCCGCCCCGAGCGGGCGGGCACCGGCATTGCCGGTCAGGAAGATGGCCGACACCCGGCCCAGCAAGGCCCCCGGCGTGACGGTCTGGCGCAGGGTGGTCGAGCTGATCGTCCAGATGATGGCCCCGCAGCCGAACACAAAAAACCCCAGCCCCGCCAGTGCGGCCGAGGGCCACAGCACGGTGGCCGCCAGGGTGCTGCAGGCCAGCAGCGACATGGCCGGCCCGAACTGGACGGCGCGGCCCAGGGGCAGGCGGGCCAGCACCCGGCTGGCCAGCAGGGCGCCGCAGACCATGCCGGCGCCAAAGCCGGCCAGCGTCAGCCCCACGCTGGCCGCATCCAGACCCAGGTGGCGCACTGCATACGACACATAAGTGCCTTGCAGCACGAACCAGCCGATGTTCCAGATCACCGCGGTCTGGAAGATGGGGCGCAGCAAGGGCTGGTGCCACACCTGGCGGGCGCCCTCGCGCAGCTCGGTCCAGGGATGCCGAGGCGGTGCCGGGGTGCGCCGGGGCTCGTGCAGGCCGCGCATCCAGGCCACGGCCAGGCCTGAGCCCACGGCCGCCACGACAAAGGCGGTTGAGCCGCCCGCCCAGGCCACCAGGCTGCCGGCCAGGGCTGGGCCACCTGCATAGGCCAGGCTTCGCGCCAGCTCCAGCCGCCCGTTGGCGCGTGCCAAGGCACTGCCGGGCACCAACGAAGGCACCAGGGCCGGGGCCGCCACGCTGAAGCCCACTGTGCCCAGGGCCCCGATGAAGCCCATGGCCAGCAGCCACAGCAGGTTGGCTTGCCCCGCCAGCAGGACACCCAGCAGCGCCAGCAGTGAGACAGCCCGCAACAGTTCGGCGCCTACCATCAGGCGCAGCCGTGAGCCGCGGTCGGCCAGCAGGCCCAGCGGGATGGAGAACAGCAGAAAAGGCAGGGTCTGGAAGGTGGCCAGCAGCCCGGTTTCACCCGGACCAGCCCCCAGCAGCGTGACCGCCACGATCGGCGTGGCCGCCAGGCTCAGTTGTTCGGCAGCCTGAGCAGCCAGATTGGCCCAGGCCAGTCGGTTGAAGGCGGCAGGGAGTTTGGATTCAGTCATGCGGGGAGGAGGGGGCTGGTGATGCACGCGACAGGGCCGAGTCTCGCAGCTTCTGCCGCGGCCCGCTGGCTGCTTCCGGACCGGTGATGCCTGTTGGCGGGGGCCTGCTCGCTTATAGTTCGGCCGCTCTCTCTGTCCCATCGGATCACCCGCCCCATGTACAACCCCGACCGCCCCTCTGTCTTGCCCATCCGCCAGGGCGTCAGTCCCAGTTGCGTTGCGGTGCCGGCCGGGCCTTGGCCGACGCTGCTGGATTTTCTGGTGCATCGCCTGCCCAAGGTCAGCCGCGAGGATTGGGTGCAGCGCATGGCGCGCGGCGATGTGGTTTGCGAGCGCGGCCGCCCAGTGACGCCCGATCGCCCCTTCGAGCACAGCATTCGCCTGTTCTATTACCGAGAACTGGCCTCCGAGCCCCAGATCCCCTTCGAGGTGGGCGTGGTCTATCAGGATGAACACCTGCTGGTGGCCGACAAGCCGCATTTCATGCCGGTCACCCCCGGTGGCCGCTACCTGCACGAAACCTTGCTGGTGCGCCTGAAGCATCAGTTGGGCATCGCCACCCTGTCGCCGATCCACCGCATCGACCGCGAGACCGCAGGGCTGGTGCTGTTCTCGGTCGACCCGGCCAGCCGGGGCGCCTACCAGGCCTTGTTCCGCGAGCGCGAGGTCAGCAAGCGGTACGAGGCGATCGCCCCCTGGCGGCCCGAGCTGAGCTTTCCGATCCGGCGCCAGAGTCGCATCGTGGAGGACCCGGCGCAGTTCTTCCGCTGCTGCGAGGTGCCCGGTGAGCCCAATGCCGACAGCACGGTGGAGGTGCTGGAGGTTCGGGGTGAACTGGCGCTCTACCAGTTGAGCCCCGTCACCGGCAAGCGTCATCAGCTGCGGGTCCACATGAACGCCCTGGGCCTGCCCATCTTGGACGACCACTTCTACCCGGTGGTGAACGACCCGCCCGAGGGCGATTACTCGCAGCCGCTGCGCCTGCTGGCGCGTGCGCTCGCGTTTGATGATCCCGTGACGGGCCAGGCACGCCACTTTCTGAGCAGGCTCAGCCTGCATTGGCCCACAAAGCCGGGAGCCTGAGGGCAACGGAACTGCAGTTCAGCCCCAGGCCGCCACCAGATCAAGCTCGACCGAGGCATTCTTGGGCAGCTGCAGCACACCCACCGAGGTTCGGGTGTGGCGACCAGCGGGGCCCAGCACCTGGACCAGCAGGTCGGACGCCGCATCGGCCACCTCGCTGTGCTGGGTGAAGTCGTCGGCGCATTGCACGTACACGGTCACACGAAGCACCTGGCGGATGGCGTCCAGACTGCCCAGTTCCTGCTGCAGCAAGGCCAGGGCCCGCAGCACGCTGATGCGCGCGCCCGTGCGGGCTTCGTCCAGCGAAGTGCCAGCACCGACACGCCCGGTGACCTGCACGGTGGTGCCCACCCGCGGCACCTGGCCGCTGACATAGACCGTGTCGCTGTGACGCAGCACGCTCTGGTAGTTGCCCCCGATCACGATGGGGCCGGCAAAGGCATCGCCCCAGGGGGCGCAGGCGGCTTCGAAGCGGGATTGGCGGGAGCTCATGGTATCGGGGCCTCAGGGGGTGGAAGGCCGGATCTTACCGCTCAGGGTGCCGGGCCTACTGCACGCTGAGTTCACGCCAGGACACCCGTCGTGTGCTGGTGCTGGTGCTCGATACCGGGATGGTGGTGGTCTGGCTGGTGCCGTCCGACAGATTCGTGATGGCCACCACCTTGCCGTTCGCCAGGCGCACCAGGCTCACCCCACTGGACAGCCCGGTGGTGGTGCCGGAACTCAGCAGCAGCCCGGTGCTGCTGCTGGTGCCCACCGACAGACCGGTGGTGTAGCTGAAGTAGTTGAGGTAGCTGGAGCCGCCCACGCTGCATCCGGTGCTGGTGCTGGGGATGTTGGTGGTGAAGGCCAGGGTGCCGAGCTGCAGATCCATGTCGGTGGTCAGGCGTTCCCCGCTTTCAGGGAGATCGGCAAACCAGCCATTCATCGTGCCCAGGTCGACGGCGTAGCTGACCGTGCTGGTGGCGGTGCGAACCCCGCCCGAGTCGCTCAGGGTCTGCTTCACGAAGCAATGGGTCTTGGTGCTGCTGGTACAGGGGTTGCTGCGCGGGCTGCCGTACAGGCCCGTGGTGGCCGTCGAGGTGGTGAGAGGGTCCTTGATGGCGTAGATCGACTGGGTCTGGGTGCTGGTGAGGTCGCTCAGGCCCAGCAGTTCACCGGTGCCGACAAACACCAGGTAGTTGCCATTGCTGTAGCCCAGTTCGGGGCGCGTGGTGACGGGTTGCCGGGTGCCGTTGGCGTCTGCCAGGGTGGCCACCAGTTGAGGGGTGACGGTGGTGCTGGCCGCGTTGGCGGCGGTCAGGGCGCTGATGTCGATGCGCCACAGATTGCCCAGCAGGTCGCCACCGTACAAGCGCAGGGCCAGGTTGTTGGTGCTGGCACTGTCGACATAGGCGCTGAGCTGCGCCAGCCCGGCGGGGCACGGTGCAGTGCTGCAGCCGCTGACGGCGGCGCTGCTGCTGCCGGCGCCGGTGTCGATCTTCTTGAGGATGGCACCAGTCTTGGCGTTGAGGATCCAGACGATGCCGTGCCCGGTACCGGGCGAGACGTTGTTGTAGCCCGAGCTGACGATGACCACCCAGGTGCCATCTGAGAGTTTGGTGATCACCGGGATGTCGTAGGAATACCCCAGGTCGGCGTCCGTGGTGTAGCCGGTGGTCTTGCTGGTGTCGTGGGTGAACTCCCACAGCACGCTGGGCGAAGCCGGGGTGGTGATGTCCAGTGCGTAGAAGCCGCGTCCGCCACCACCGAGGCCGCCGATCAAAAGGGTGTGCCACGCGCCGTCGAAATAGGCGTCGCCGGTCTTGGGGGTGGCATTGACGTAGTTCACGTGGTTGCTGCCGTAGTTCTTGTCGGCCAGCTTGTACAGACTGGGCAGCAGCAGCGACGGAATGTAGGCCCAGGATTCAACCCCGGTGCTGGCGTTGAACGCGTGCAGCATGCCATCGTTGCCGCCCACGTAGACCATGCCCTGGCGAGAACTCTGGGCCGATTTGTAGGCCGCATAGCCCGAGTCCTTGTAACTGAAGAGTGGGGCGCTGACGTAGACCGGCGCCGAGTCGACCAGATCGCCCAGGGCGTGGGTGCGGGCCCGGTAGTATTTGCTGGCATCGCTGGATTCGTTGCTGCGGTCACCGCGCAGAAAGTTGACTAGGTTGATGCCGCCGGCACCGGTGCTGGTGCCCGCCGTGGTGCTGTCCACCTGCGAGGCCGTGGCGATGCACAGGGTGCCGCTGCTGCACAGCTGCGACAAGCCCGAGATGGCCCCGCCGGTGATCTGGAAGTAGGCCTTCTGGGCCGTCGTGAGTGAGGCCCAGGTGAAGGGTTGCAGTGATCCCGTGGTGGCGTTGTAGGTGTAGATGTTGCGTGATGCGGCGACGAGGTTGTCGTAAAGCGCCGTGGCCGCGGTGTTGGCAGCGCTGTTGACCGTTCCCGACTCGGACCAGTCGACGTAGCTCGACAAGGCGCCGGTGCTGACGTCGATGGTGTAGCGGGCCAGTTCGCCATACCAGTCGACCGAGCGGAAGGTGGATTTGAAGACGTAGTTGTCGCTGGACGTGACGTTGGGTGTGCTGGTGGTGGCGGTTGCCGAGTTCGAGGTGGCCGCCTGCACCGACGACAGAAAGGTGCTGAGCCCGGTCTTCAGGCTGGTGGCGTTGCTGGCGCTGTAGTACACACCGCGTCCGTTGACCGCGGCATGCCATAGGTCGTCGATGGTGGTCTGGGTGTTGTTGGTGGGCTTGGGCCAGCCGCAGCTTCCCGAGGTCTGCCAGCTGCAGATGCCGTTGCTGGCATTGGTGGCGCTGGCGGTGGTGCCCACGCTCACGTCGTAGTAGTCACCCGAGCCCAGCGAGGTGTAGCCCTCCTGGAACAGCATGTAGCCTGAGGCCCCGAGTCCCAGGGTGGAGGTGTACATGCGCTGTTGTCCGTCGGCCACGCTGTTGCTGGCGACGTCGACGCCGCTGGCGCTCAGTGTGTTGCTGTAGGCCGAGGCGCGCAGGTCGGTGGTGTAGTAGTAGTAGGCGACATCGGCCAGGGTGTTGGCCGTGGCATTGGGGTCCAGGTAGGGGCGCGCGGCACTGCCGTCCTGATCGCCGATGGCGGTGCTGCCATCGATGCGCGTGGGGGTGGCGGTCTCGTTCCAGTAGCCATCGGTGGAGAGGATGGTGTAGTTGCGCTGGCAGGCGTACTGCATGGGGTCGGTGGCGCTCACGTTGTTGATGCTGCTGAGCTTGCCGGCGTAATAGCGTCCGGCCTTGCTCAAGGCCGAGCGCAGGGGGGTGGTGCTGCTGGGCTTGGCCTTGGTGAACTTGCTGAACCAGGCCGCTTTCTGCCCGCTGCTGCCCGTGGTCAGATCCGCGATGTCGAGGAAATCCGAGCCGGTGTTGTTGTTGATGCTCATGTAGCCCAGGCGATAGCTGGTGCCCAGGGTGCTGAAGGCCTGGGTGGCGGCCGTCTTCATCATCTGCATGCGCGTGTGGTAGTAGGCCCACCAGTTGGCGTAGTTGCTCATCTCCTCGGCATAGGTGCAGGTGGTGCCGGCGCAGTCGGTGCGCGTGGCCGCCTTGGCTGTGGAGCCAGGGTAGCCGTACGAGGTGGTGCCCGAGACGATGCTGGTGAGGATGTTGGAGCCCGGCACGGTGACCGTGCTGGTGCCAGATTTGTAGCTCAACGTGGGGTAGCGAAGCTGGGTGTAGGTCTTGCCGCCCGTGGGTGCGGTGTCGACATAGGTGACCTGGCAGTCGCTGAGTGCGCTGTCCGAGCACCAGCGCACATAGGCTGGATAGGGGTAGGCGGTGGTGGCCGCGCTCTGGGTGGCGCAGGTCGACTGATGTACATCGCTGCAGAACTCGCCGGCGACAAAGGTATAGAAGTAGGCATTGCCGACCAGGTTGCTGGTGGAGGTGCTTTGCACGCCGAAGCCGTCGTCGGGCACCTTGGTCCAGGCACTGGTGTTGCTCGACGTCATGCTGGGGTAGCTGCTGCCGTCGTAGTACACCGGCGGGCTGTAGGTGACGGCGGCGTTGTAGTACAGCCCGTTGTAGCGGCTGTTGCGGAACAGGGCCGTGGTGCTGGTGCTGGCCCAGTCGGGCAGGTAGGTGTCGCCCATGCTGCCCGAGTCATCGAGCACGTAGAGGATATTGGGTTTGACCTGGCCCGGGCTGGCGGTTTCCAGGGGACTGGTGGCCAGATCGGTCAGGCTGGCCTGGCTGAGGGGTGACAGGGCCGCGATCAGCAAGAGGGCCAGGGCAGGGTGGTAGCGTGGCATGGGGAGGCTTCCGGTGGGAGGTCGATGGCCGGCTCGGCGCTAGAGCGCCACGACGACCTGGACCAGGCTCTGCGTGCCGCGCGGCCCGCTGACCCGCACCGTGATGCGGTAGTAGACCTGGCTGCCGTTCTGGCCGGTGCCGCCGCTGCTCTTGAGGTTGATCTTCTGTGAGTCGCAACTGCTGCCACCTGAGCAGGTGCCGGCGTTGGCATTGGGTGATTGGGTGCAGTCCACGCTGGTCGAACTGGCGTCGCCCGTGGCGCTGCACAGGCGCTGGATCACGTAGGCGACGGTATTGCCCGCGCCGTCGGTGCTGAGCTTCAATGATTTGCTGTCCAGGGTGGTGCTCCAGAAGGCACTCCAGCTTTGGCTGCTGGCGGGGTCCTGGCGCGTCGCCAGATAGCCATAGGCGGCCTGATCACAGGCCAGCACGGTGCTGCCGATGGAACTGGCGCAGGCGCTGGCCGTGCTGCTGGTGCTTTGTCCGTTGTTGTTCTCCAGCCAGGCGATCGCGGCCTCCACGCCCTCGTCGGCCGAGTGGGTGGCGGCCTGCTGGAAGGCCAGGTTGCCCGCGATCTGGTTGGCGGTGAAGACCGAGCGGGTGAGTGCCAGTGCGCCCAGGCTGAGCGCCACCAGCACGATCAAGGCCATGATCAGGGCGACGCCGTGCGGTGGCGGGCCGGCGCGGTCACGCTGCTTCAGCATCCCGTGGTCCCACCCTGGTAGTTGACTTGCGAGCCCGACCAGATCATGTCGCGCAGCGGCACCTGGGTGGTGGCCAGGCGATATCGGTAGGCCGTCCAGTCGGCGAGTCCGCTGAGCACGATGGGGGTGGCGCTGGGGTTGGTGGGGGCACTCGTGCTGACCGTGCTGCCAACCCAGGTCGGTGCGCTGGTGGTCGGAAGGGTCTTGTCGTACTGCGGGCTGCGGGCGACCACGGCCAGGCGCACGATGAGTACCCGGGACCAGGCGCAGACCACGCTCAGGCCGCTGGTGTCCGCGCTGCTGCCTGGGGTGGCCTGGTCGTAGGTGTCGAGCGTGCCGTCCATCAAGGCGGTGCTCGTGTCGCGGCCGTACTGGGCACGCAAAGCCACCAGGTTGCTGGCCACAGGCACCCACACCGTGCTGTCCAGGCTGCTGGTGTAGCTGCTGCTGCCGCAGTTGTAGCGCAGGTAGTCGCACTGGGTGAGGTTGCCATTGCGCACGGCATAGGCATGCAGCGAGAGGGTCTTGCCCAGGTTGAAGACCAGGCTGCCGGCCCCCAGGCTGACCGTGTTGTTGGCCACGGTCAGCTTGGCGGTGCTGCTGTCGATCACGCTGACCTGATTGAGCGGCAGGGTGCAGGGTGTGGGCCGGGTGCTGTTCTGTGCCACCACGTAGTCTCCGACGGCGAAGCTGCCCGGCGATGTGACTTGGTAGATGCCTGCCACTGAGGTGGCGATCAGGGCGTCGCCCTCGGAGGAGCCGTTGTTGGTGGTGCTGATCACCAGCAGCGTGTCGCTGTCGTTGTCGCCGGTCGGCACCACCGAGGTGGCCGGGTTGATGGTGGTCGGGACCAGGGGCAGGCTCACGGCGGCGTTGTCCTGGGTGGTGGTGTAGCTCAGGTTGCAGCCGAGGATGGCGAAGGCATTGAGACCGAAGGCCGAGCTGCGCACGTCGCGTTCGAGGCCATACAGCGCGACGCTGGCATTGATCAGGGCATCATCGCCGCCTGCTGTGGTGCGGCGGGCGGTGTCGGAGTCGAGCATCAGACGCATCATCACGATCACTGCTGCCAGGCCGATCAGGATGCCTACCATCACTTCAATCAGGCCAAAGCCTTGCTGGCCTGCCGTGGCGGGCCGTCGGGGATGCCATGTCGTCCTCATTTCAATTGCACCAGGGTCACCAACTGATGGGATTGGGTGTCGGCTGGCGCACGCCAGTAAACGGTGATGGTGGCCTGACTGCGCGCGGTGCCGCTGCTGCCGCCACCGGCCAGCGTGCTGAAACTGATGCTGGGCAAAGTGCTGTTGGCCGATGAGATACCGGGCAGGCCACTGGCCTGGACCTGCGCCAGCCACAGCTGATAGGCACTGCCGTCGGGGCTGGCGAATTGATTCTGAAGCGTGCCGGCACTGCGGTCGCTCGCCCACATCTGGCTTGCCACAGAATTGGCCAGAAGGCTCGCCATGCTGCGGTATTCAGCCTGACTGGCCTGCTGCACAGCGCCTGCCTGCAAGCCGACCAGCCCCAGCAGTCCGACCGAGAACAACAGCACGGCCACCAGGGACTCGATCAAGGCGGAGCCCTTCATCGTGACGGTCGCAGGGCGGGACGGGGCGAGTCCGCTCAGACGGGCTTCAGCAGGCGCGTGCACGGTCGGCGACCTGAGCACTGCTCAGGCTGGGATCACAAAGACGGATCTGCCCGCCGGGGCTGACCACCAGATTCAGGCAGCGGGTGTCGCCCGAGGCCGCGATGCAGGTGCCGCCCGGCGCCGAGATCTGGAAGGTCACGGTGGCGCTGGCGGATGTGCTCGGCTGGGTGGTCGCCGTGAGGCGGCCCAGGCCGTCAAAGGCCAGGGTGCTCTGGCTGGCCGTGATCAGCGCATTGTTTGACGAGTTGCTGCCAGCGCTGCGTTGCAAGAGGTAGGGGCTGCTGGTGTCACTGAGCGCGCTGGCACAGAGAGAGGCCGGGCTGACGTCGCTGCCCAGATTGCTGACCCATTGGGTACCGGCACTGACCAGGGTGCAGCTGTTGCTGAGGTCGCTGATGATCTGGAGGCGCACCGGTGTGTTGCGGCGCACCGCCTCGGCGCGGGCCATCTGCAGCCCGCTTTGCAGGTTTTCGGCCTGGCTGCGCACCTGGGCATTGCGCAACCAGGTGGAAAAGGCGGGGATCACCATCAGTAGGCTGATGCCGAGTATGGCCAGGGCCACCATCAGTTCGATCAACGTCACACCCCGCATCCCTGGCTGTCGTGGCTTCGCCCCCATCAGCAACGCCCTCCTTTGGCCGTGACCCAGCAGGTGGTCGACGTGGTCCACCCTGTGGGTACCGAGGTCGTCGCCCGATTACCGCTCTGGTCGATGGTGAAGACAAAGCCGGCCATGTTGGTGCCGGCGTTGCCGCTGGCGCTCAAGACGTAGCTGGAGGTGGTGCAGGTGCTGAAGGCGTAGGTGAAGTAGCTGCTGCTGGTCATGCCGCTGGTGCTGCAGGCACTGGTGCCGGCGGCGAAGTAGCTGCGGCTGTCCTGGAACAACTGCTCCATCGCCACCTGCTTGGCTGCCAGGGCCGCCGTCGCCTCGGGAATGCGAGATCGCTGGATGTAGTAGACGTAGGCCGGCAGGGCGATGGCCGCCAAAATGGCCACCACGGCCACAGTGATCATCAACTCGATCAGCGTGAAGCCCCGGGTTTGGGTGGGTGCGAGGATCGGAGGATGGGCGGCGCGAAGGGGAGGCATGGCGGGGCTGTGAGGACAGACAGGAAAACATCCTGCTGACCACGATTACAAGCCCGCCGAGGCCCGAAAGCCGCCATGTACCCCGCTCGATACCTGATTTTACGAATCGTTTGAGGTGCGTTGCCAGTGCTTTACGCTCCGATCCCTTGATCGACGTACAGCTTGAAACAAGTGAATCGCCTGCTCGCTGCTCGCGGAGCGCTGCCTCGCTGAGTGACCCAGTTCTGCCCCTATAATCTTGGCTGCCGCGGGTGTAGTTCAATGGTAGAACGGCAGCTTCCCAAGCTTCATACGAGGGTTCGATTCCCTTCACCCGCTCCAGATTCCTGTCTCACACGGCCTCAGGCCACCTCAGAACCCGCTGACCTTCCTCTGGCAGCGGGTTTTTTGTTGGCCTGTCGGCGATGTGATCAGTTCGTCAGGGCAAGGGGGATGGCACCCGCACGCCGCAATGAGGTCGAATCGGCCTCGAGCTTGAAATGTCTGACCACTTCGGCCAGTTGTTCTGATTGAATCTTGAGACTTTGCGCTGCGGCTGCACTTTCCTCTACCAGCGCGGCGTTCTGCTGGGTCATCTGGTCCAGGTGCGTGACGGCCTCACCCACTTGTCCGATGCCGGAGCTTTGTTCGGCTGACAAGTTGGAGATGTCGGCGATCAGCGTGCTGACCTTCTGAACCTGGTTCACGATGTTGTCCATGCTGTGGCCGGCGTTGTCCACCAACTGGGTTCCGTTGTCCACCCTCTCCACACTTGCTGTGATCAGTGACTTGATCTCGCGTGCGGCCTCCGCCGAACGACCCGCGAGGCTGCGGACCTCGCTTGCCACAACCGCAAAGCCTCGTCCTTGTTCTCCGGCTCGGGCTGCCTCGACTGCAGCATTCAACGCAAGGATGTTGGTCTGGAAGGCAATACCATCGATCACACCGATGATGTCAGAGATGCGTTTGGAGGAGGTGGCGATGTCCTGCATGGTGCTGACCACCTGTGCGATGACCTTGCCACCATCCTCCACGGCTGCCGCGGCTTGCCGGGCGAGTTGATTGGCCTGCATGGCATGGTCGGCATTGGCTTTCACCGCGCCGCTGAGTTGCTCCATGGATGCGGCGGTCTCCTCAAGATTGCTGGCCTGCTGTTCGGTGCGATGGCTCAGATCGCTGTTGCCGGCCGCGATCTCGGCAGAGCCTGTGGCAATGCTGTCGCTGCTGCCTCGCACCTGGGAGACGACGCTGGACAGGCTGTCCGTCATCGCGCGCAAGGATTTCAGCAAGGCGGCCGGCTCGTCTCCGCCTTCAGGATGGATCTCGTGGGTCAGATTGCCGGCGGCCACCGAGTCGGCAATCTCGACGGCTTCGGTCAACGGCACGGTGATGGAACGGGTGGTGGCGATGGCCATCACCAGTCCGATCACCACGGCCAGACCGAAGATCGCCAAGGTGGCGAAGGTAGCCGTCTTGAAGGTGCTGGCCGAAGCCTGGATGGCGGAATCGCCACCGCGCACATTGAGCTCCACCAGGCTGTCGATGTCTTTCATCAAGGCGAAGAACGCCTGGCTTGCCGGGCCGAACACCATTTGGCGGGCTTCGAGCAGCTTGGAGTCTCCGGCCGCAGACAGGGCGAGCAACTCGCCGTCGGCCTGAGCCAGCTGCTGGAGCTTCTGGCGCATGCCGTCAAACATGGCCTTTTCCTCTGGGCTGGCGATCATGGGCTCGTAGCGGGCCAAGATGGCAGGCAATTGATCGCGCAGGATCTTTTCATGGCGGCGGGCCTGCTCGGCTTTGGCCTGCGGATCGACTTCGATCACGCTGCGCATGCTGACGCGACGCAGGTCGTTGGCCGCACTTTTGATTTCACCCAGCACCTCGATGCTCGGCAGCCAGTTGGCGCCGAGGTCAACGGCGTTGGCGTTGAGTCGGTTCATTTGTATCAGACTGGTCGCCAGCATCACGGCCATCAGCAGAATCAAGAGGCCAAATCCGCATGCCAGTCGGACGCCTAGCTTCAATTGTCGCAAGATGAGCATATATGATCTCAATTGTTGTTGAGTGATTGTATATTTATCAAATATATTGTCCATAATGATTTTTTGACGGTTTTTGTCAACTAAGCCAGCTCTGGCGGCAGCAGCGATATCACATTGCCGTGAGCCAGCATCGAGGCGCTCTCACGCTTGGTGACCGTGGGAGATGCCATCTGCCCACCTGGGGTGCTTCTTGGCGTGAGGAGGGCACGAAGCCCGTGGTTGGCATGTGGGTTTCAGCCGGTCACATGGACGTCATGCGCTCGCCCCTATACTGCGCGCTCTTGCCAATGGGAAGTGCCCGTGAATCGTTGTTTGAACCCTCTATCCGGGCTGCTTCTGAGCACCCTGTCGCTGCTTGCGATGCCTGCGCTGGCCAACACGGGCGTGGACGCGGATGCGCCTGCGGCCGAAGAATCGAGCATGCTGCGCTTCCAGAGCACCTACATCTGGCAAAAGAAGCAGGCCTTCCAGGCCGCCTATTCGGGCCTCAACAGCCTCCGTCCGCAAGCCGAACGCAGCTACACCCTCACCTTTGACGCCTACCTGGGCTTCAAGCCGTGGAAGGATGGCGAGGTGTACTTTGTCCCCGAGATCACCCAGGGGCTGCCCTTGTCGTCGCTCACGGGGCTGGGCGGCTTCACCAATGGCGAGGCCACCCGGGTCAGCGGCACCAACCCCACCCTGTATCGCCAGAAGCTGTTCCTGCGCCAGACCTGGAACCAGGGGGGCGGGCAAGAGAAAGTGGATGCAGCGGTCGATCAGATGGCCGGCACCGTCGATCGCAACCGCTGGGTGCTGACTGTGGGCAATTTCTCGACGCTCGATGTGTTCGACGACAACGCCTATGCCAAAGATCCGCGTACCCAGTTCATGAACTGGTCGGGCATGTCGCACACCTCATACGATTACGCCGCCGACGCCCGTGGCTTCGGCTGGGGTGCGGCTCTGGAGTGGTATCAGGGCGACTGGGTGCTGCGTGCCGGGCGCATGACAGGGCCGACCACCCCCAACGGCCAACCGGTGGATCTGCGCATCTTCAAGCACTATGGCGAGCAGTTCGATGTCGAGCATGCCCATGTGCTGGCGGGGCAGCCCGGCAAGGTGCGGGTGCTGGCCTGGCGTGCCCGGGCGCAACTCGCTCGCTACGATGCGGCACTGGCCTATGGCCTGGCCAATCCGGGGGCCACCGACAAGCAATGGATTGCCGCCGTGCGAGGCCCCGAGCAGACCAAGTACGGGCTGGGCCTGAACATCGAGCAGGCGATCAATTCGGAGTCCGGAGTGTTCATGCGGGCCATGAAGGCCGATGGCAAGACGGAGACCTACGCCTTCGCCGAGGCCGACGCTTCTTTCTCGACCGGGTACGCCACGTCGGGCAAGGCCTGGGGCCGCGCTCAGGACACGGTCGGTGTCATGCTGGCGCGCAACATGCTGTCGGCCGAACGCCGAGCCTACCTGGCGGCCGGGGGCATTTCGTTCTTCATCGGTGACGGTGCTTTGCGCTACAAGCCCGAAACCCTGGTCGAGCTCTACTACAACCTCAACGTGCACAAGAACCTGTGGGTGTCGCTCGATTACCAGCGCATCAGCAATCCGGCCTACAACGCCGATCGAGGCCCGGTCAATGTCGGCAGCGTGCGCCTGCACGCCGAGTTCTGAGTGTCGTGAGGGGCTGAAAAAGCCCCGCAGGCTTGGACCGACTCAGGTGTCGCCGCCCTCGGTGGCGGTCCAGCGGATGCCGGCCACGCCAAGATTGTGCTCGCTGATGTGCTCGGCAAACACCGGGATCAGGGTGCTCAGGTGGCTGTGGTAGCGCTCTTTCCACATGGCACGCAGGTGATTCAGCCCTTTTTCATTGCGGTAGCGCGTGCCGTCCCAACCGATCAACAACACTGCGGCTTCGCCTTCGTCCACCAGCACGCACAGCAGGGCGTCGTCGGCGTCCTCATTGAGCGAGGCAGCCATTGCCGCCTCGTGCGGCGCGATGCCTTCCACATACAAGTCCAGGCTCAGCGGCTGCTGACCTGAAAAAGCACGCAGCAATTCGCTGGCGATCCGAAGTTGGTCTGTCATGCAAGAGGGAGCCGTCGGCCCAAGAGTTGCTGACGCCCATCCTAGCAGCGCCCAAGCCTCGCGAGAGCCTAGCACCTCGACAAATGTGCTGGAATGGCGCCGTTGTGTGAAAGGCAGTGGCTCGGAGTCCAAAGCCGCCTTGAACAGGCTTCATTTCGTCACAGCACCAAGGCCCAAATGGCCGCGGAGCAGGCCAATCCAGCGACACCCGAGGAGCTGGCTTTGCCAGGCCTCTGGGTGTGCGCCTTGAGGGGGAGGGGGCCACACGCAGTGAGGCCCCAAAGGGGTGGTCTTATTTCAAGATATCGCCCAGGCACAGGTACTTCAGTTCAACGTAATCATCGATGCCATGGTGCGAGCCTTCGCGCCCCAGGCCCGACTGCTTGACGCCGCCGAAGGGCACATGCTCGGTGGCGATGATGCCGGCATTGATGCCGACCATGCCGTACTCCAGCGCCTCGCTGACACGGAAGATGCGGCCCACGTCACGGCTGTAGAAGTAGCTGGCCAGGCCGAACTCGGTGTTGTTGGCCGCGTCGATGGCCTCTTGCTCGGTCTTGAAGCGGAACACCGGCGCGAAGGGACCGAAGGTCTCTTCGCGGGCGCACAGCATGTCGGCCGTGGCATCGGCGACCACGGTGGGTTCGACGAACTGGCCGCTGAGTTTGTTGCCGCCGGCCACCACGCGGCCGCCCTTGGCAAGCGCGTCGGCCACATGGCGCTGCACCTTCTCGACCGCAGCGTCTTCGATCAGCGGGCCCTGGTTCACGCCCTCTTCAAAGCCGTTGCCGACCTTGAGGGCCTTGACCTTGGCGGCGAACTTCTCGATGAAGGCATCGTAGACACCGTCTTGCACATAGATGCGGTTGGCGCAAACGCAGGTCTGACCGGCATTGCGGTACTTGCTGGCCATGGCGCCTTCGACGGCACTGTCAATGTCGGCGTCGTCGAACACGATGAAGGGCGCGTTGCCGCCGAGCTCCAGCGACATCTTCTTGACGGTGGGGGCGCTTTGCGCCATCAGGATTCGGCCCACCTCGGTGCTGCCCGTGAAGCTGATGTGGCGCACCACATCGCTGGCGCACAGCACCTTGCCCACGGCAATGCTGTTGCTGCCGTCGGCCGTCAGCAGGTTCAGCACCCCGGCGGGGATGCCGGCGCGCACGGCCAACTCGGCGGCGGCCAGCGCGGTCAAGGGGGTGAGTTCGGCCGGCTTGATCACCACCGGGCAGCCGGCGGCCAGGGCTGGGGCGACCTTGCGGGTGATCATGGCCAGTGGGAAGTTCCAGGGCGTGATGGCAGCGCACACACCGATCGGCTGGCGCAGCACCATCAGGCGGCGGTTGTTGTCGAACTGCGGCAGGGTCTCACCGTTCACGCGCTTGGCCTCTTCGGCAAACCACTCGACGAAGCTGGCGCCGTAGGCGACCTCGCCCTTGGCTTCGGCAAAGGGCTTGCCTTGTTCGGCGGTCATGATGCGGCCCAGGTCTTCCTGGTTGGCCATCAGCAACTGGAACCACTTGAGGAGGATGGCGTGGCGTTCCTTGCCGGTCTTGTTGCGCCAGGCGGGCCAGGCGGCGTTGGCGGCGGCGATGGCGGCCTCGGCGTCGGCCGGGCCCAGGTTGGCCACGTCGGCCAGTTTCAGGCCGGTGGCGGGGTCATTCACGTCGAATCGGCTGCTGCCGGATACCCATTGGCCGTTGATCAATGCGTCGGTCTTGAGCAGGCTGGGGTCGTTCAGCAGGGCAAGGGGTGAGGTCTTCATGTCCATGGCTTGGAGGTCCTGGTTTGGAAAATGAAATGGGCAGGGGCTGGGGCCGCGACGGCCTCAGCGGTAGGGCACGCCGGGCAGCACGCACAGCATCTCGTAGAGCAGATTGGCCGCCAGCAAGGCGGTGTTGCCGCTGGTGTCGTAGGGCGGGCTGACCTCGACCAGATCGCACCCTACCACGTTCAGGCCGCGGCATCCACGCACGATCTCTAGGCCTTGAGGCACGCTCAGACCGCCGATTTCCGGGGTGCCTGTACCGGCCGCGTAGCTGGGGTCGAGCCCGTCGATGTCGAAGCTGATGTAGACCGGATGGTCGGGGCCGATGCGCTCGCGCACCTGCGCCATCAGGGGGGCCAGCGACTGGTACCAGACCTCGTGCGCGGGCACCACGGTGAAGCCTTGCTGGCGCGGCCAGTCGAAATCATCGGCGGCGTAGCCGGTGCCGCGAAGACCGATCTGCCACACCTTGTCGCCTGCCAGCAGGCCTTCTTCGACAGCCCGGCGGAAGGGGGTGCCGTGCGCGATCCGTTCGCCAAACATGTCGTCGTTGATGTCGGCGTGGGCGTCGACGTGGATCAGGGCCACCGGCCCGTGACGCTTGGCCACGGCACGCAAGATGGGCAGGGCAATCGTGTGGTCGCCACCCAGGGTCAGTGGCACGCAGCCATGACCCATCACCTCGTCGTAGAAGGCCGTGATGATGTCCAGCGATTTGGGCAGCGAATAGGTGTTGATCGGCACGTCGCCGAGATCGGCCACCTGCAGCGCATCGAAGGGCGCGGCACCGGTGGCCATGTTGTAGGGGCGCAGCAGGCAGGATTCGGCCCGGATCTGGCGGGGCCCGAAGCGGGTGCCCGAGCGGTTCGAGGTGCCGATGTCCAGCGGCACGCCGATGAAGGCGGCATCCAGGCCCCGGGCCGAGGTGCTCACCGGCAGGCGCATCATGCTGGCCAAGCCGGCAAAGCGGGGCATGGCGTTGCCGCCCAAGGGCTGGTTGAGGTGAGAGGGGGCGTGGCTCATCGGTGCTCCCGTCTCAACGTTTGCGCCCGCGCAGCCATTCCAGGGCGAGCAGCAAGGCGGTGGTGAAGCAGATCAGCAGTGTGGCCACCGCGGCAATCGTGGGCGAGATGTTCTCGCGGATGCCGGTGAACATCTGGCGCGGCAGGGTGGCCTGCTCGGCGCCGGCCAGGAACAGGGTCACTACCACCTCGTCGAAGGAGGTGGCAAAGGCGAACAGAGCGCCCGAAATCACCCCCGGCGCAATCACCGGCAAGGTGATGCGGAAGAAGGTGTTGAACGGGGTTTCGCCCAGGCTCAGCGAGGCCCGCACCAGGTTGTGGTTGAAGCCCGCCAGCGTGGCCAGCACGGTGGTCAGCACAAAGGGCGCGCCGAGAGCGGCGTGCACGATGATCAGGCCGAAATAGCTGTCGGCCAGGCCCAACGGGGCAAAGTACAGGTAGGTTGCGACACCGACCACCACGATGGGCACCACCATGGGCGCGATCAGCACGCCCATCAGCAAGCCCTTGAACGGGAAGGTGGCGCGCGACAAGCCCACCGCGGCGAGCGTGCCCAACACGGTGGCCAGCAGCGTGGCGGCGGGTGCCACGATGAAGCTGTTGCGGGTGGCGCGGGCCCATTCGGTGGATTCGAACAGGTTGCGATACCACTTCAGTGACCAGCCCGGGATCGGGTAGGCCAGGAAGGAACTGTCGGAGAACGACAGCGGCACCATCACCAGGATGGGCGCCAGCAGGAACACCAGCACGGCCACGCACAGCAGTCGCACGGCCCACCAGCCGGCCTTGTCGGCGGCGGTGGCGTAGAGGGGGAATTCAGGCATCTTGATCATGGGCATGCACCTTCTTGTTCTTGATCAGCCGAGGCTCAATTCGGCCTTGCCGATGCGGCGGTACACGCCGTACAGGATCAGCGTGGCGCCCAGCAGGATGGCGCCCAGCGCGCAGGCCATGCCCCAGTTCACCTCGACGTTGGTGTAGCGGGCGATGTAGTAGCTCAGCATCTGGTCGTCGGCCCCGCCCAGCAGGGCCGGCGTCACGTAATAGCCGATCGACAGGATGAAGACCAGCAGGGCGCCGGCGCCAATGCCCGGGTAGGTCTGCGGCACATAGACGCGGAAGAAAGCGGCCAGCGGTGGGCTGCCCAGAGAGACGGCGGCGCGCAGGTAGGTGGGCGGCACGTTCTTCATCACGCTGTACAGCGGCAGGATCATGAAGGGCAGCAGGATGTGCACCATGGCGATGACCACGCCGGTGCGGTTGAACAACAGGGGCAGGGGCTCGTGGATCAGGCCCAGGCCCATCAAGGCGCTGTTGACCAGGCCTTCGGACTGCAGCAGCACGATCCAGGCGGCCACGCGCACCAGGATCGAGGTCCAGAAGGGCACCAGCACCAGGATCATCAATACGTTGGCCGAGCGCTCGGGCAGCGAGGCCAGCCACCAGGCCAGGGGGTAGCCCAGCAGCAGACAGCAGATCGTCACCACCAGGCTGATGTGGAAGGTGCGCAGCAAGATGGTGCTGAAGGCGCGTTGATCTTCGGGCATGCGTTCGATTGCGCCCTCGGGGTTGCGTTTGAGGTCCAGCGAGGCCAGCAGGTAGTCGGGCGTCCAGCGCGAGCCGTTCTTGGCGATGGCCTGCCAGAACGGGGCCTCGCCCCAGCGCGGATCGGCCTGCAGCAGACGGGCCTGGATGTCGGCGTCGCTGCCCTCGAAGGGCAGGGCTCGGTAGGCGCCCATCACCAGCGAACGGGCACCGGCCACCTCGGTGTTGAGGCGGCGGGCCAGCTGGCCGGCGTCGGCGCTGTCGGGCAGTTGCGCCAGGTCTTTGACCAGGGCGCCGTAGGCCGCGGCAGCGGGGGCTTCGCGCCCGTTCCAGCCATCGAGTGCGCGGATGGTCTGAGGCAGGGCGTTGGCCACCTCGGGGTTCTCGACCGCGCGCTGCAGCAGCGCGACGATCGGCACCAGCAGGGTCAGGAGCAGAAACACCAGCAAGGGCAGGGTCAGCCCGAAGGCC
>RXJO01000160.1:572-3811 GCA_003987795.1 Curvibacter sp. | reverse complement strand
CTACCAGGAACCCGTGCTGGTGAGCGGCACCGACGGCGTGGGCACCAAGCTCAAGCTGGCGTTTGAATGGAACATGCACGACACGGTGGGCATCGACCTGGTGGCCATGAGCGTTAACGACGTGCTGGTGCAAGGCGCCGAGCCCCTGTTCTTCCTCGATTACTTCGCCTGCGGCAAGCTGCATGTGGACACCGCCGCCGCGGTGGTCGGCGGCATTGCCCGTGGCTGCGAGCTGTCGGGTTGCGCCCTGATCGGCGGCGAAACCGCTGAAATGCCCGGCATGTACCCCGACGGCGAATACGACCTGGCCGGCTTTGCGGTCGGCGCGGTCGAAAAGTCCAAGATCCTGACCGGCCAGAACGTCAAGCCCGGCGACGTGGTGTTGGGCCTGGCCTCGGCCGGCGTGCACTCCAACGGCTTCAGCCTGGTGCGCAAGGTGATCGAGCGCGCTGGCGCCGACCTGCCCGCCACCCTGGACGGCCAGCCCTTCAAGCAGGCCATCATGGCCCCCACCCGCCTCTACGTGAAGCCGGTCCTGCAAGCCCTGGCCCAGCACCCGATCAAGGCCCTGGCCCACATCACCGGTGGCGGCCTGCTCGAGAACATCCCCCGCGTGCTGCCCGAAGGCACGGCCGCCCACCTGCAAAAGGGCAGCTGGCCGCAGACCGAGCTGTTCGCCTGGCTGCAGAAGGTGGCCGGCATCGACGACATCGAGATGAACCGCACCTTCAACAACGGCATCGGCATGGTGGTGGTGGTGGATGCGGCCGAAGCCGAAGCCACGGCCGCCACGCTGCGCGCCGCCGGTGAGACCGTCTACACCATCGGTGCCATCGCCGAACGCGGTGACGGGGCCGCCGTCGTCGTGGCCTGAGGCCCCGGCCTCTCCGAACCGGGCGGGCCGGCCATGGCCCGCATCTGAATCAACCAGCCCTCGCGGCTGGTTTTTTCATGGGGCTGGCTCCAGCGAGGCCAGCAGGCGGGCCAGGCCACCATCGAGCGCCTGCTGCTCAGCCACCGACAGCGCGGCCAGCAGCGCCCGTTCGTTGTCGACATGGGCCGACACCGCCTGATCGATCAATGCCAGGCCGGCGTCGCTGAGCTGCACCAGCGTGCTGCGCGCATCCTCGGGGTTGGGCACCCGCTGCACCCAGCCAGACGATTCCAAGCCCTTGAGGCGGTGCGTCATGGTGCCCGAGCTGACCATCATGGCCGAGAACAGAGCCGTGGGCGCCAGGCAGTAAGGCGCACCAGACCGCCGCAAGGTGGCCAGCATGTCGAACTCCCAGCCGGCCAGGCCGAACTCGGCAAATTTTTCGTCCAGCCTGCGCCGCAGCAGGACCTCGCAGCGCTTGAGCCGCCCGATCAGGCCCATGGGGCTGACGTCCAGGTCGGGGCGCTCCCGATGCCACTGGGCCAGGATGGCGTCGACGGCATCGGGTGAGCGGCTTTCAGGGAGGGACATGCTGATTCCTGGGGGCATTTATCTTGATATCGAGATTATCTGATACGCTTATTTATCTTGAAATCGAGATAAATATGTCAACCAGCACCGCTCAACATCCATGGCGCGACGCCCTCCTGACCGCCCTGGCCCCCATGATCTGGGGCACGACCTACCTGGTCACCACCGAAATGCTGCCCCCAGACCGCCCCTTCACAGCGGCGCTGTTGCGAGCCTTGCCGGCAGGCCTGTTGCTGACGACGATCTGCCGCCAATGGCCGCGATCGGGTGACTGGGGTCGTCTTCTGCTGCTGTCGGCCTTGAACATCGGCTTCTTCCAGGCCCTGCTCTTCATCGCGGCCTACCACCTGCCTGGGGGACTGGCCGCCGTGGTGGGGGCCCTCCAGCCTTTGCTGGTGATGGGCCTGGCCTGGCTGCTGGACCGGCAACGCCCGTTGCCACTGGCCCTGGGCGCGGCCGGCGTGGGGGTGTTCGGCATGGCCACCCTGCTGTTGTCGCCCACGGCCAGTTGGAACCCCGTGGGCCTGGCGGCCGCACTGGCTGGCACCGCCTGCATGGCGGCGGGCACCCTGCTGGCTCGGCGCTGGCGCACTGAGCTGCCGGTGCTGGCCTTCACAGGCTGGCAGCTGCTGCTGGGCGGTCTGATCCTGGCGCCACTGGCCTGGGCGATCGACCCGCCCCTGCCCTCGCTCGGCTGGACAGCCGCATTGGGCTATGCCTACCTCTCCCTGGTCGGGGCACTGCTGGCCTACTCATTGTGGTTTCGCGGCATTGCCCGCCTGCCCTCGGTGGTGGTGTCTTCGTTGGGGCTGCTGAGCCCGCTGACGGCCGTGGTGCTGGGCTGGGTGTGGCTGGGGCAGGCGATGACAGGTTGGTCGCTGCTGGGCCTGGTGCTGGTGTTCGGCAGCATCCTGACGGTGCAATGGGCGAGCGCCACCAAGCCCTGAGAGAGCCTCGTCTGCAGCACTTCATATGAGGTCCGAAAATGATCGATTCCAGTCTTGACCCGAACGGCCAAAGAGCATGAAACTGAGAAGAATCAGGGCTTCCAACCACCTTGATGGAGTCTGAAAATGAACACCGCCCTGATCGTGATCGATGTGCAGGAGTCCTTCCGCCACCGCCCCTTCTTCACTGAAAAAGACCTGCCGGCCTACCTGGCGGCCCAGAACACGCTGATCGAAGGCGCGGTGGCCCAGGGCCTGCCGGTGATCCGTGTGCTGCACAGCGACGGGCCCGAAGTGGCCGACAACCCTTTCGCACAGGCCTCGGGGCAGGTGCGGCCCCTGGCGGGACTGGCGGCCTTCGAGCCGGCCGCCACCTTCATCAAGCACCGGCACAGCGCCCTGGTAGGCACCGGTCTCGATGTCTGGCTGACCCGCCATGGCGTGGGGCGGCTGATCATCAGCGGCATCCGCACCGAGCAATGCTGTGAGACCACCACCCGCCATGCCTCCGACCTGGGTTGGACGGTCGACTACGTGACCGACGCCACGCTGACCTGGGACATGACCCAGCCCGACGGCAGCACCCTGAGCGCCGCCGACATCAAGTTGCGCACCGGCACGGTGCTGCAGGGCCGCTTTTGCACCCTGTGCAGCGTGGAGCAAGCCCTGCATCGGGCCAAGGAGGCCGCGTGAGCGAGGCCACTTTGCAGATCGGCATCCTCGGTTTCGACGAAGTCGAGGTGCTGGACCTGGCCGGCCCCTACGAGGTGTTCACCACCGCGGCCCGCATGGCCGCCCGCATGAATGCCGAGGGCAACAGTGAAGAC
>RXJO01000160.1:0-460 GCA_003987795.1 Curvibacter sp. | reverse complement strand
GCTACGCCGTCAAATGGGGGCAACTGAATGCCGATGGTCTGCGCAGCAGCAGCCTGACCCAGCTCATCATGGGGCGCCTGACCCGCGACCTCGATGCCAAGTGGGATCTGGGCCTGCAGGCCGGCCTGGCCTGGTCGCGCGGTGGCAACCGTCAACTGGTGCTGGGCGCCGAAGGCGGCTACCAGCTCATGCCCAATCTGTGGATGTCGGGTGGCTACAACTTCCTGGGCCTCAAAGACCCCGACCTGGGCGGCTCGCATTTCACCAGCAAGGGCCCCTATGTGCGCATGCGCTTCAAGTTTGACGAGAACACCATTGCGCCGCGTCTGAACGGCATGACTTCTGTGGCAGAGGTCGCCAAGCCATGAACAGGAATCGCTTTGAAATGATATCCAGCACCGTCAATGGCGGCGGTGCCGTAAACGAAAAATGGAGGACAGCCGTATGTCACACCTTTTCA
>RXJO01000271.1:1271-3939 GCA_003987795.1 Curvibacter sp. | reverse complement strand
CGCGGCAGCGAGATCCAGCAGCGCTACTCCGAACTCATGATGCTGGCCGCCGGCCCCTACAGCCTGCCCTATATCCACGAGGCCATGGACGCGGGCTGGCAGGGTGACCACGTGGGGGCGGCCTACTGCGCGCCCCTGGCATCGACCTACTTCAACATGCGCAAGACCACCATCTACGGCGGCTCGAACGAAGTGCAACGCAACATCGTCGCGCAGACGGTGCTGGGCTGAGAGGAGACACACATGGATTTCGATTTCACCGACGACCAGGAACAACTGCGCGACGCCGTCCGCAAATGGGTTGACAAGGGCTACGACTTCGAGCGTCGCCGTGCGATTGCCAACAGCGGTGGCTTCTCGCGCGAAGCCTATGGCGAACTGGCCGAACTGGGCCTGACCGGCCTTTACATCCCCGAAGCCGACGGCGGCCTGGGCATGGGCCCGGTCGAAGGCATGGTGGTGCTTGAGGAGCTGGGCCGCGGCATCGTGGCCGAGCCCTTCGCCCACGCCCTGATCTCAGGCGCCGTGCTGGCCCACTACGCCGGCGCCGACCTGAAGGCCGCCTGGCTGCCCCGCATCGCCTCGGGCGAAGCCCTGGTGGTGCTGGCCCATCAGGAGCGCAAGGCCCGCTACCGTCTGGATGCCACCGAAGCAACGGCCGTGGCAGCCGGCTCGGGCCACACCGTCAGCGGACACAAGAGCGTGGTTCCGGCGGGCGACCAGGCCGATGCCTTCGTGGTGCCAGCCCAGCTCAATGGCAAGACGGCCCTGTTCCTGGTTGAACGCCAGACCGCCGGCGTCAGCACCCGTGGCTACAGCACCCAAGACGGCGGCCGCGCCGCCGAACTCAGCTTGAGCAACGCCCCGGCCACCCTGATCACCGCCGACGGCCAGACCGCACTTGAGCACGCAGTGGACATCGGCATCGCTGCCGCCTGCGCCGAAGCCGTGGGCGTGATGGACAAGACCCTGGCCGTGACGGTCGAATACATGAACACGCGCAAGCAGTTCAATGTGGTGATCTCCAGCTTCCAGGCCTTGCGCCACCGCGTGGCCGACATGAAGATGCAGCTTGAGCTCGCCCGTTCGATGAGCTACTACGCCTCGCTCAAGCTCAACGCCCCGACCGCCGAGCGCCGCGCGGCCATGGCCCGGGCCAAGTACCAACTGGGTCAGTCGATGCGCTTCGTTGGCCAGCAGGCCGTGCAACTGCATGGCGGCATCGGCGTGACCGACGAGTACATCGTGAGCCACTACTTCAAGAAGCTCACCCAGCTCGAGATGACCTTCGGCGACAGCCTGCACCAATTGGGTGAGGTGTCCAGCCGCATGCAGGACACGGCTGGCGTTTTTGCCTGAGCCGGCTCGGCTCCTGCCACACGGCCGTCAAACCACGGCATCACCATGGCCCGTTGCCCCTCGCAGCGGGCCATTTTTTTTCAGGACCCTCGTCATGCCCACTTTCACCCCACTTCAAGCCCGTCTGTCACGCCGTGGCTTCCTCGGGCTGTCCGGCAGCGCGCTGGCTCTGGGCGCCCTGTCGGGCTGCGCCAGCCTGGCCCCCAGGCCGACCACACGCCCTCCCATCGTCTTTGTGCACGGCAACGGTGACACCGCCGCGCTGTGGATCACGACCGCCTGGCGCTTCGAAACCGAAGGCTGGCCGGCGGACCGCCTGTTTGCCATCGACCTGCCCTACCCGCTCGCCCGTGACGAAGATGCCAAACCCCAGCCCGGCCGCAGTTCCACCGCTGAGCACATGGCCTTTCTGAAGGCTGAGGTCGATCGGGTGCTGCAGGTCACCGGCAGCCCCCAGGTGGTGCTGATCGGAAACTCGCGTGGCGGCAACGCGATCCGCAACTACATCCGTCATGGCGGTGGCCATCGCACCGTCAGCCACGCCATCCTGGGCGGCACGCCCAACCACGGCGTGTGGGCGATTCCAGGCTTTCGCGAGGGCAATGAGTTCTCGGGCACCGGCCCCTTCCTGAGCGAGCTCAATCGCCCTCGCAATGCGGCGGGCGACGAGGTGGACGGTCCGACCCGCTGGATGACCATCCGCTCCGACCACAACGACAAGTTCGCCTCGCCCGATGGCGTCTGGATCGGCCGCCCCGGCCAGCCCACCTTCGTGACGGCTGCGGGCCCCGAGCTCAAAGGCGCCGAGAATGTGGTGATTCAGGACATCGACCACCGCGAGACCGCTTATTCGCGGCCCGCCTTCGAGGCCATGTGGCGCTTCCTGACTGGCGAGGCGCCCAAGCACACGGGCATCACGGTTCAGAAGCGTCCTGTGCTGCAAGGCAAGATCACCGGGCTCGGGCTGAATCCACTCGACCCGGCCAGTGGCAACTACACCAACAACCTGCCCCTGGCCGGCGCCCAGCTCGAGATCCATGCCGTGGGCACCGACACCGGACTGCGCCTGGGCGCCCCAGTGCACCGGAAGACTGTTGGGGCAGATGGTCTATGGGGCCCCTTCACGGCTGAGGCAGGCCAGGCCTACGAGTTCGTGATCAGCGCCCCCGGCTACGCCACCACCCACATTTACCGCAGTGCGTTCGCCCGTTCCAGTGACTGGGTGCATCTGCGTGCCGAACGGTTGGCCGAAGCCGAAGCCGGCCAGCCAGGCAGCGTGGTGGTGTTCACCCGGCCGAGGGGCTATTTC
>RXJO01000271.1:0-1221 GCA_003987795.1 Curvibacter sp. | reverse complement strand
GAGCCTCGATGGTCAGACCACGCTGCCCGGGGTTCCGGCCACCGGTACGGCGGGCGCATCGTCGACGCGGCTGCGCCTGCCCGCCCAGGCACAACGCGCCATCGTGGGTCGATTCAACGGAGAGACCGTGGCCGCGCGCAACTGGCCAGCCGAGGCCGGGCACCTCTCGGTGCTGGAGCTCACGTACTGATCCTCCGGGCCAGGGCGCCGTGCCCTGGCCCCTGCAGGACCAAGCCAGCGAAGTCAGTGCGCACTCAAGCGCGAAGATTTGGGCACGTGCGCCATCAGGAACTCCATCTGATCCGACAGGATGCGCCGGTTGCGCAGGATGAAGTCTTCCCAGAGGCTGGGCACATAGGGTGCGTAGAGCAGCGGCATGCGGGCCTGCTCCGGGGTGCGATGGCTCTTGCGGTGGTTGCAGGCCTTGCAGGCGGTGACCACGTTCATCCAGGTGTCGACCCCGTTCTGGGCGAAGGGCACGATGTGCTCGCGGGTGAGCTCGGTTTCATGGAAGTGCTCGCCGCAGTAGGCACAGATGTTGCGGTCACGGGCAAAAAGCTTGCCATTGGTCAGGCCTGGCCGCAGCTCGAAGGGATTGATGTTGGGCACGCCCTTGGTGCCGATGATGCTGTTGACCACGATCTGCGACTGCTCGCCCGTGATGGCATTGTGGCCGCCACGGAACACCGCGATCTGGGCGCCGGACTCCCAGCGGACTTCGCCGGCCGCGTAATGAATCACGGCCTGCTCGAGGGTGATCCAGGACTGGGGCAAGCCCTGGGCGGACAGCTTCAAGACCTTCAAGTGACACTCCTACAAGGGTTGAAAACCACTGACTTGGAACGCAGATCTCGGGGGCAGCCGCAGCGATTTGCATCGTCGCCGCGCCTGCTACCGCACAATATAACCTGATTTCATGACAATTTGGCTTCAGGCGCTTGACAGACGGGCGCCCACTGCTATCAAAAAGATAACATCCCAATGAAGATCTTCCGCGGCTTCCAGCACCCGGGCATCGCCCCAGCCTGCGCACTCACCATCGGCAACTTCGACGGCGTGCACCGCGGCCATCAGGCCATGCTGGCCTTGCTGCGCAACGAGGCCCAGCATCGCGGCGTGCCCAGCTGCGTGCTGACCTTCGAACCCCACCCGCGTGACTACTTCGCAGCCGCCACCGGTCGGGCCGAACTGGCACCGGCGCGCATCGGCACGCTGCGCGAC
>RXJO01000455.1:3772-3917 GCA_003987795.1 Curvibacter sp. | reverse complement strand
CGGGCCGCCCTTGTCGTTCTTCCATTCGTCGATACAGGCCACTTGGAAACCCAGTTGGGCTGCACGGATGGCAGTGATGTAGCCGCCGGGGCCGCCGCCGATGACGACGACATCAAATTGTTTGCTCATGTGAAATCTCTTGAAT
>RXJO01000455.1:0-3722 GCA_003987795.1 Curvibacter sp. | reverse complement strand
TCCGCCTTGCACCCGGTGGGTTCTCGAGCCTGGAGGCTTAGATGTCGAACAGCAGGCGCGACGGATCTTCCAGCGCTTCCTTCATGGCCACCAGGCCCAGCACGGCTTCGCGGCCGTCGATGATCCGGTGGTCATAGGACATGGCCAGGTAGTTGATCGGACGGACCACAACCTGACCATTCTCGACCACGGCACGGTCCTTGGTGGCGTGCACGCCCAGGATGGCCGACTGCGGCGGGTTGATGATGGGGGTCGACAGCATGGAGCCGAAGGTGCCGCCGTTGGAGATCGAGAAGGTGCCACCGGTCATCTCTTCAATGCCCAGCTTGCCGTCTTTGGCCTTCTGGCCGAATTCAGCGATCTTCTTTTCGATGTCAGCAAAGCTCATCTGGTCGGCGTTGCGCAGGATCGGCACCACCAGACCGCGGGGCGAGCCCACGGCGATGCCGATGTCGAAGTAGCCGTGGTAGACGATGTCGTTGCCGTCGACCGAGGCGTTCAGCACCGGGAACTTCTTCAGGGCATGCACGGCCGCCTTGACGAAGAAGCTCATGAAGCCGATCTTGACACCGTGTTCCTTGGTGAAGGCGTCCTGGAACTTCTTGCGCATCTCCATGACCGGGGCCATGTTGACTTCGTTGAAGGTGGTCAGGATGGCGTTGGTCGACTGCGATTGCAGCAGGCGCTCAGCCACGCGGGCGCGCAGGCGGCTCATGGGCACGCGCTGCTCAGGGCGGTCGCCCAGGTTCGGTGCTGCCGGAGCGGCCACCTGGGGCAGCGCCTTGGTCGGCACGCCGGTGGGGATGACCGAGGGAGCGGCAGCCGGCTTGACGCCTGCAGCCACGGCACCCAGCACATCGCCCTTGGTGACACGGCCGTCCTTGCCAGTGCCAGTCACGGCAGCGACGGACAGGCCATTGTCGGCCAGCAGCTTGGCGGCAGCGGGCATGGCCACGTCGGCCTTGGAAGACGAAGCGGCAGCAGCGGGTGCGGCGGCCGGTGCAGCAGCGGCAGCAGGGGCTGCAGCAGCGGCGGGAGCGGCAGCGCCGGCCTTGCCTTCGGTATCGATGCGGGCGATCAGTTGATCCGCCACCACGGTGGCGCCGTCACCCTGGACGATTTCAGACAGCACGCCAGCAGCGGGGGCGGGCACTTCCAGCACCACCTTGTCAGTTTCGATTTCGATCAGGATCTCGTCCACGGCGACGGCTTCACCCGCCTTCTTCTTCCAGGTCAGCATGGTGGCTTCTGCCACGGATTCAGACAGCTGGGGGACTTTGACTTCTACGATGGCCATATCAATTCTTTCAGTATCTTGTTCTGTTTGACGGGGGCTTTTTCAGCCCCCTTCTTGCATTTACTTGGTCAGCACGAAACCCTTGAGCTTGCTGAAGGCGCCGTCCACGAGGGCCTTCTGCTGTTCCTGGTGCAGGTGCGAGTAGCCCACAGCCGGCGAGGCCGAGGCGGCACGGCCGGAGTAGCCCAGCTTCTGGCCGTCGAGCATGTTCTCGTGGATGTAGTGCTGCACAAAGAACCAGGCACCCTGGTTCTGCGGCTCGTCCTGGCACCACACGATGTCGGTGGCATTGGGGAACTTCTTCAGTTCGGCCGCGAACACCTTGTGCGGGAAGGGGTAGAGCTGCTCGACGCGGATGATGGCGACATCGTCAGCGCCCTTCTCTTCGCGCTTCTTGGCCAGATCGTAGTAGACCTTGCCCGAGCAGGCGATGACGCGCTTGACCTTGTCGGCCTTCTTGAGCACTTCTTCCTTCTGCTCACCGATGACGGTCTGGAAGCTGCCCTTGGTGAACTCGCTCAGCGGCGAGGTGGCGTCCTTGTTACGCAGCAGCGACTTGGGCGTCATGATCACCAGCGGCTTGCGCAGGTTGCGCACCATCTGGCGACGCAGCAGGTGGAAGATCTGGCTGGCGGTGGTCGGCTGCACCACTTGCATGTTGGTGTCGGCCGACAGCTGCATGAAGCGCTCCAGGCGGGCCGAGCTGTGCTCGGGGCCCTGGCCTTCGTAACCGTGCGGCAGCATCAGCGTGATGCCGTTGACGCGGCCCCACTTCACTTCACCCGAGGCGATGAACTGGTCGATCACCACCTGGGCGCCGTTGGCGAAGTCGCCGAACTGGGCTTCCCAGATCACCAGGGTGTTGGGATCGTTCGAGGCATAGCCATACTCGAAGCCCAACACGGCTTCTTCGGACAGGATCGAGTCGATCACCACGAACGGTGCCTGGTTCTCGGCCACGTTCTGCAGTGGCACGTAGGTGCCGGTGTCCCACTTCTCACGGTTCTGGTCATGGATGACGGCGTGGCGGTGAGTGAAGGTGCCGCGGCCGCAGTCTTCACCGGACAGACGCACCGGGTAGCCGCTGGCCACCAGCGAGGCGAAGGCCATGTGCTCGCCCATGCCCCAGTCCACCGGGATGTCACCACGGCCCATGGCAGCGCGGTCGTCCAACACCTTCTTGACCAGCGGATGCGGGGTCACGGTGGCGGGGATGGTGGTGATCTTGGTCGCGAGACGATGCCATTCGGCCGCAGGGATGGCGGTGTCGGCGGCATCGGTCCACTTCTTGCCCAAGTAAGGGCTCCAGTCAACGGCGAACTTGCTCTTGAAGTTGGTCAGGACCGGATCGACCGTGTGACGGCCGGCGTCCATGGCGGCACGGTACTCCTTGACCATGTCGTCGCCCAGGGTGGCGCCCAGGCCTTGGGTGGCCAGCTTGTCGGCATACAGACGACGGGTACCCGGGTGGGCCGCGATCTTTTTGTACATCAGCGGCTGGGTCAGGCTCGGGGTGTCTTGCTCGTTGTGGCCCAGCTTGCGGAAGCAGGTGATGTCGACCACCACGTCCTGGCGGAAGGTCATGCGGAACTCGAGGGCGAGTTGCATGCACAGCACCACGGCTTCCGGATCGTCACCGTTCACGTGCAGCACCGGCGCTTCGACCATCTTGACGATGTCGGTGCAATAGGCGCTGGAGCGCATGTCGCGCGGATCGCTGGTGGTGAAACCGATCTGGTTGTTGATGATGATGTGGACCGTGCCACCGGTGGTGTAGCCACGGGTCTGGGCCAGGGCCAGGGTTTCCTGGTTCACGCCTTGACCGCCGAAGGCCGCGTCACCGTGCACCAGCACCGGCAGCACCTGGTTGCCGTGCGGATCGTTGCGACGGTCCATGCGGGCGCGCACGGAGCCTTCGACCACCGGGTTCACGATTTCGAGGTGGGACGGGTTGAAGGCCAGCGAGAGGTGGACCGGGCCGCCAGGGGTGGTCACGTCCGAGCTGAAGCCCTGGTGATATTTCACGTCACCGGCCGGCAGGTCTTCGGGTGCGGTGTGGTCGAATTCGGCGAACAGGTCCTTGGGCATCTTGCCCAGGGTGTTGACCAGCACGTTCAGACGGCCGCGGTGGGCCATGCCGATCACGATTTCCTGCACGCCTTGAGCGCCAGCGGACTGGATCAGCTCGTCCATGGCGGCGATGAAGCTCTCACCACCTTCCAGCGAGAAGCGCTTCTGGCCCACGTACTTGGTATGGAGGTAGCGCTCGAGACCTTCGGCTGCGGTGAGGCGGTCAAGAATGTGCTTTTTCTTGTCGGCGCCGAAGTTGGGCTTGCTGCGGATGCTTTCCAGCTTCTTCTGCCACCAGGCCTTCTGGTCCTGGTCGGTGGTGTGCATGTACTCGGCACCGATGGTGCCGCAGTAG
>RXJO01000291.1 GCA_003987795.1 Curvibacter sp. | reverse complement strand
GTTATGCTGCCGTGATCTGGAGGCCATCTGCCCCCGGTCCCACTGTGCCACCATGCAGCTCACGCACTTCACCGACCTGGGCCTGCGCGTCCTGATGTACCTCACCCATCAAAAGCGCGACACGCCCGCCACCATCTCCGAGATCGCGCAGCAGTTCGAGGTGTCCCGCCACCACCTGGTCAAGGTGGTGCATTTCATGGGCCAGAACCAATGGCTGTCCACCACCCGTGGCAAGGGCGGCGGGCTGGCCCTGGCCCGGCCGCTGTCGGACTACCGCCTGGGCGATGTGATCCAGAGCCTCGAAGGCGTCACCCAGATGATCGACTGCGCCGAGCCCCCCTGCGCCTTGGCGGGGCGCTGCCAGCTCAAGGGCATGCTCGACAAGGCCCAGCAGGCGTTTTTTGACAGCCTGAACCAATACACCCTGGCCGACATGGTGGCCTCGCCCACCGGCGAGGCCATCGTGCGCCTGGTGCAACGGCCTGGGCTGATGCCCTAGCGCGCCGCGCCGCTCAAGGTGCCAGCCAGCGCTCCACCAGCTTCACCCAGTAGCTCGCCCCGGTCGACAGCACCCGGTCGTTGAAGTCGTACCGGGTGTTGTGCACCGAGCATCCCCCGACCGAGCCCACACCGTTGCCGATGTTCATGAAGCAGCCCGGGATCTTCTCCAGGAAGAAGGCGAAATCTTCGCTGGCGGTGACAGGCTCGGCCTGCTCCACCAGGCCCGAATCACCCAGCCAGTCCCGCACCAGCTCCAGACAGAAGCGGGTGTGCTCCGGGCTGTTGCGCAGCACCGGGTAGCGACGCTGATAGCTGACCTCGGCCTGGGCGCCGAAACTCGCGGCCTGGGCCTGGGCCAACTCCGTGATGCGTCGCTCCAGCAGGTCGCGCACCTCCGGCTGCATGGCCCGCACCGTCAGGCGCAGTTCTGCCGTGCCCGGGATCACGTTGGGCGCGTCCCCCGCCAGAAAGGCCCCGACCGAGACGATCCCGGTCTGCAGCGGTGGCACGTTGCGGGCCACGATGCTTTGCAGGGCCATCACGATGGCCGAGCCCGCCACGATCGGATCCACCGTGTTCTGCGGCAGGCCGCCGTGCCCGCCCTGGCCCGTGATGCGGATGATGCAGGTGTCCGCGCTGGCCATGGCAAAGCCCGGCACCGCCATGAACTGGCCCTCGGGCAGCCCGGGGGCGTTGTGCATGCCGAAGATCGCATCACAGGGAAATCGCTCCAGAAAGCCGTCCTCGAGCATCTTGCGGGCGCCGGCCAGACCTTCCTCGGCCGGCTGGAACACCGCGTGCACGGTGCCGTCGAAGCGCCGCGTCGCCGCCAGGTGGCGAGCCGCCGACAGCAGCATCGCGGTGTGTCCGTCGTGACCACAGGCGTGCATCTTGCCGAACACCTTGCTGGCCCAGGGGCGGTCGGCGGTTTCCGTCATGGGCAGCGCGTCCATGTCGGCCCGCAGCCCGATGCGGCGGGCGCTGTCACCCACCTTCAGGGTGCCCACCACGCCCGTGCCTCCGAGGCCGCGGTGCACTTCCCAGCCCCAGCGGCTCAGGCGTTCAGCCACCAGTTCGCTGGTCGCGTGCTCCTCGAAGCCCAGCTCGGGGTTGGCATGGATCTGCCGGCGCAGCGCCACCATCTCGTCTTCATGGGCCCGGACCTCGTCGAGCGCGGGCGGGAGCAGTCGTTCTGACATCAGTTCGCCTCCAGACGGGCGCGGCGCGTGGCCTCCTGGAAGTGATCGATCTCCTGGCTGTAGAAGCTGTTCAGCTGCTCCAGGCTCATCGGGGGCAGCAGGGACGATCCGACCGCGGCCTCCAGGCTTTTGCGCACCTCGGGGCGATTCACGGCCTCCTGGGCCGCACGGTGCAAGGCCTGCACCGTGGCCTCGGGTGTGGCCTTGGGCACGAACACGCCGCCCCACACGTCCACCGTGCTGAAGCGGGGCAGGCTCTTGCTCTCGGCGAAGGTACCCACGGCCGGCAGCAAGGGCGAGCGCCCAGGGCTGGCAACACCGATCACGCGCATCTTGCCGCCCGAGAGCATCTTGACCAGGTGCCCATCGAGGGGGAAGAAGGCCATGTCCAACTGGCCCCCCATCAAATCCTGCAGCAAGGGCGTGCCGCCGCGGTAGGGCACGTGGGTCAGGTTCAGCCCGGCTGCCTGCATGAAGGCATCACCGGCCAAGTGATAGACCGATCCCACGCCCACGCTGCCATAGCTCAAAGGCTTGTCCTTGCTGCTGCGGGCCAGCGTCACCAGCTCATCGATGTTGTTCGCGGGCAGGTCGGCCCGCACATAGACGCCCAGCGGTGGCCGGCTGATCAGGTGCACCGGGCGGAAATCGCCGGGGCTGTATTTGACAGCCTTCAGAGTGGCGGGGGCCAGGATCAGCTCGGTGGGCGAAGCAAGAAACAGAGCGTCGCCCGCGGCACCGCGCCCCAACACCTTGTTGGCCGCGATGCTGCCGCTTGCACCGGCCAGGTTCTCCACCACCACCGTCCGCTGCAACTGGGCGGCCAGGCCCGGGGTCAGTGCCCGGGCGAACACATCGGATGTGCCGCCCGCTGGAAAGGGCACGTACATCGTGATCAGGCCGCCGTCGGCGCGGGCGGCGGGCAGACAGGCCAGGCCGGACAGGGCCAGCATCAGAGAGCGTCGATTCATGGGGTGAGACTCCTGTTCAAAAAGGAAAGAAACCTGGGGCCCGGTGGCCGATCAGCGCAGTTGGTAGACACAGATGCGCACGGCTTGCCGGTCGGGCAGTCGGGGGTGGGCGCGGCCCACCAGCACGGCGTCGTTGAGCCACGCATGTGGCCCGGCGGGCGCGGTGATCTCGACGTGCGACAAGGCCTCGCGGGGCTGGCCGGGGCGCTCGATCACCTTCACGCGATTGCGCACCGTCAGCACCGTGCCGTCGTCGGTCTGCATCTCGTACAGCGCGTCGAGCAGGCGCACCCCGTCGGGGCGGATCAGTTGACGGTCGGCGCCGCCGGGCAGCACCCGGCCCCGCAGGCGCGGGCCTTCGAATTCACCGCCCACGATGTTGATGAGGCGGCGCTGCCCCAGCGGGCCCTGGCCCAGTTCCACCGGCAATTCCACATCCACGATGGCTTCGTATAAGGGCAGGGTGATCGGTGCGTCGTTCATGGGGGTTCCTGTTCGGGCTGGGGTCAAGGTCAGGGCCAGTCTAGGCAGCCGGCCCCGGGCAGGCCAGTCAGAAAACCATGCCGGCATAAGCAGCGCTTATCGCTGCCCGCGCCAGAAATCTCTTAGCATCGCCAACCATGTCCCAGCACCGCTTGCCCAGCCCCCACGCCAACGTGCTCAAAGAGCGCATGCTCGGGCGCCTGCGCTTGCGCCACCTGAGACTGCTGGCCGCCCTCGAATGCAGCACCACCTTGCGCGAGGCCGCCGAGGCAGTGGGCATCACCCAGCCCGCGGCCAGCCAGGCGCTGCGCGAGCTCGAAGACATGCTGGAGGTGGCACTTTTCGAGCGGCACGCCAAGGGCTTGCGCGCCACCGAGGCCGGGCGCTTCATGGCCCAGCAGTCGCGCCAGATGCTGGGCAGCGTCGGCTATGCGGCCGAGGCCCTGGCCGCTTCGGCCCTGGGCTCAGCCCGGCCCTTGCACATCGGGGCCATTCCCGCAGCGCTGTCCGCGCTCGTGCGCCCACGCATGCCGGCCCTGCGCCGCGCCCTGCGTGACTGGCGCCTGCATTTCCATGAAGGCATGCCCGACGACATGGCCGCCTCGCTGCATTCGGGCCTGACCCAGATCGCGCTGGTGCGGCGGCCCGCCGTCGTGCCCGACCACCGTCTGGTGTTCACCGAACTGGGCAGCGACGAGATCGCCATCGTCGCCTCGCCCCGGCACCCCGCTCGCCCCCGGCAGCCCGAGACGCCAGTGGCTCTGGCCGACCTGGCCGCCTACCCCTTTTCAGTGCCCATGGGCGTCTCGGTCACC
>RXJO01000079.1 GCA_003987795.1 Curvibacter sp. | reverse complement strand
CCGCGCTACAGCGCCCTGCTCTCGCCCGACCGCAAGGTGATGGGCTTCAACAACATCGAACTGATCTCGGACCGCCCACTGGCCACCAACCTGCGCGAGATCCGCGAGGTCAAGCGTGCCTTCCCCGACCGGGCCATGGTGGTGTCGCTGATGGTGCCCTGCCAGGAATCGTCCTGGAAGGCCATCCTGCCTCAGGTCGAAGACACCGGTGCCGACGGCATCGAGCTCAACTTCGGCTGCCCGCACGGCATGAGCGAGCGCGGCATGGGCGCGGCCGTGGGCCAGGTGCCCGAGTACATCCAGATGGTCACCGAGTGGTGCAAGCATTACTCGAAGATGCCGGTGATCGTGAAGCTCACGCCCAACATCACCGATGTGCGCTACCCCGCCCGCGCCGCCAAGGCCGGCGGCGCCGATGCCGTGTCACTGATCAACACCATCAACTCCATCATGGGCGTGGACCCGCGCACCTTGACCATGGTGCCCAGTACCGCAGGCAAGGGCTCGCACGGCGGCTACTGCGGCCCGGCCGTGCGCCCCATCGCGCTCAACATGGTGGCCGAGATCGCCCGCGACCCCGAAACTGCCGGCATCCCGATCTCGGGCATCGGCGGCATCGGCAACTGGCGCGATGCGCTCGACTTCCTGGCCCTGGGGGCTGGCAGCGTGCAGGTGTGCACCGCCGCCATGGTGTACGGCTTCAAGATCGTGCAGGACATGGCCAGCGGCCTGTCCAACTACATGGACGACATGGGCATCAGCTCGGTCGCCGAGATCACCGGCCGCGCCGTGCCCACGGTCAGCGACTGGCGCTTCCTCAACCTCAACCACATCAGCAAGGCTGTCATCGACACCGACAAGTGCATCGAATGCGGGCGCTGCCATGTGGTCTGCGAAGACACCTCGCACCAGGCCATCACCGCCACCAAGGACGGCAAGCGCCACTTCGAGGTCAAGGAAGAGGAATGCGTGGGCTGCAATCTGTGCGTGTCGGTGTGCCCGGTCGAGGACTGCATCACGCTGAAGGATCTCGCCCCAGGTGAAATCGACCTGCGCACGGGCAAACCCGTGAGTGCCGAGCCCCTCAACTGGACCGCGCATCCGAACAACCCGATGCGGGTCGCTGCCTGAGTCCGTTCCCGACGACACATCCATCCAGGCGGGGCAGGCTGACCTGGCCCATTCCGGGGCCATCGGCCCGCCGCACCCGCCCCATCACCCCCACGAGGAGACAAGCGCATGAGCCAGAAACAAGCCGACGCCCACCCGGGCGACCTGTGGAACGAAGACCTGGCGCCCACCCAGGCCCACCAGCGCACCTGGCGCTGGATGCACTTTGCCGCACTGTGGGTGGGCATGGTGATGTGCATCCCGGCCTACACCCTGGCGGCCAGCCTGATCGAGGCCGGCATGTCCTGGTCTCAGGCCGTGGGCACGGTGTTCCTGGGCAACCTGATCGTGCTGCTGCCCATGCTGCTGATCGGCCACGCCGGGGCCAAGCATGGCATTCCGTATGCGGTGCTGGCTCGGGCCTCCTTCGGCACGCGCGGCGCCAAGTTGCCGGCCCTGCTGCGCGCCCTGGTGGCCTGCGGCTGGTACGGCATCCAGACCTGGTTCGGCGGCATGATGATCTACACCCTGGCCGGGGTGCTGATCGGCCACCCGCTGGAGGGCGACAAGCTGCCCGGCCTGGGCATCAACCTGGGTCAGTTGGTGTGTTTTCTGCTGTTCTGGGCCATCCAGTTCTACTTTGTGGTGCATGGCATCGAATCGATCCGCAAACTGGAGACCTGGACGGCGCCGATCAAGATCGTGATCTGCGGTGTGCTGCTGGTCTGGGCCTACCAGAAAGCCGGGGGCTTTGGCCCCATCCTGGACCAACCCTCGCAATTCGAGACTGGCGGCAAGAAGGCCGGCCAGTTCCACGCCGTGTTCTGGCCCTCGCTGACCGCCATGGTGGGCTTCTGGGCCACGCTGGCGCTCAACATCCCCGACTTCACCCGCTTTGCGCGCACCCAGCGCGACCAGGTCATTGGCCAGGCTCTGGGCCTGCCCCTGCCCATGGGCCTGCTGGCCGCCATGGCGGTGTTCGTCACCTCAGCCACGGTGGTCATCTACGGCAAGGCCCTCTGGGACCCGGTCGACCTGGCCAGCCGCATGACCGGCGCGGCCGTGCTGGTGGCCCTGCTGGTGCTGCTGATCGACACGGTCAGCGTCAACCTGGCGGCCAACCTGGTCGGGCCGGCCTATGACTTCTCGGCCCTGCACCCGGCCCGCATCAGCTACCGCACCGGCGGCTACATCACCGTGGGCATCGCCATCGTGATGATGCCCTGGAAGATCCTGGAATCCACCCAGGGCTACATCTTCACCTGGCTGATCGGCTATTCGGCCCTGCTCGGGCCGGTGGCCGGCATCCTGATGGTCGACTACTACCTGCTGCGCCGCACCGAGCTGGCGGTGAGCGAGTTGTACGACGAAAACGGCCGCTACCACTACAGCGGCGGCTGGAACTGGATCGCCGTGCTGGCCTTTGCCGCCGGCGTGGCGCCCAATGTGCCGGGCTTCCTGAATGCGGCCTTCCCGACCACCTTCCCCGACGTGGCCGAAGGCTTCAAGCAACTGTATGCCTATGCCTGGTTTGCAGGCCTGGGAATTGCATCCGTGGTCTACCGACTCGGCATGGCCGGCCAGCGCACCCAGGTGGGTCTGGTCCGCCGTCGTGTCTGAGGCCCCGGCCCGAAACGCCGCCCACCCGGGCAGCCCATTTGATGGAGAGAAATGCTCATGAACACAGCCCAGACCTCAGCCCTGTTGATCCGCGGCGGCACCGTGGTGAATGCCGACCGCAGCTTCCGTGCCGACGTGCTTTGCCAAGACGGCCAGATCGTGGCCGTGGGTGAGGGCCTCGAAGCCCCTGCCGGCGCCACCGTGGTGGATGCCGGCGGCCAGTACGTGATGCCCGGGGGCATCGACCCGCACACCCACATGCAATTGCCCTTCATGGGCACGGTCACGCGTGACGACTTCTTCAGCGGTACCGCGGCCGCGCTGGCGGGCGGCACCACCAGCATCATCGACTTCGTGATCCCCGACCCGCAACAGCCCCTGCTCGATGCCTACAAGACCTGGCGCGGCTGGGCCGAGAAATCGTGCGCCGACTACGGCTTCCACGTCGCCATCACCTGGTGGGGCGACAGCGTGCACGCCGACATGGGCACCCTGGTGCGCGACGAAGGCGTGAACAGCTTCAAGCACTTCATGGCCTACAAGAACGCCATCATGTGCGACGACGAAACCCTGGTGAACAGCTTCCGCCGCGCGCTGGAGCTGGGGGCCATGCCCACCGTGCACGCCGAGAACGGCGAGTTGGTCTTCCTGCTGCAGCAGGAGATGAAGAACCAGGGCATCACCGGCCCCGAAGGCCACCCGCTGTCGCGCCCCCCGGCCGTCGAGGCCGAGGCCGCCCAGCGCGCCATCGCGATTGCCGACGTGCTCAATGTGCCGATCTATGTGGTGCACGTGTCCTGCGCTGAATCGGCCGAGGCCATCGCCCGCGCCCGCGCCAAAGGCCAGCGCGTGTACGGCGAGGTGCTGGCCGGCCACCTGGTGGTGGACGACAGCGTGTACCGCCACCCCAGCTACGAGGTGGCCGCCGCCCACGTGATGAGCCCCCCCTTCCGCGAAAAGACCCACCAGCAGGCCCTGTGGCGCGGCCTGCAGGCCGGCCACCTGCACACCACTGCCACCGATCACTGCACCTTCTGCGCCGAACAGAAGGCGGCGGGCAAGGCCGATTTCAGCAAGATCCCGAACGGCACCGGCGGCGTCGAGGAACGCCTGGCCGTGCTGTGGGACGAAGGCGTGAACACCGGCCGCCTGACCCCCAGCGAATTCGTCGCCGTCACATCGGCCAATGCGGCCAAGCTGTTCAACCTGTACCCGCGCAAGTGCTGCGTGGCCGCCGGCGCCGACGCCGACCTGGTG
>RXJO01000286.1 GCA_003987795.1 Curvibacter sp. | reverse complement strand
GGACAGCCAGATCATGATCTGCGTCTCCCGGGCCAAGTCCGACGAACTGGTGATCGACCTGTGAACGCCTGCCGCCCACTTCGACTCGGCGTCGCCGGACTCGGCCGCGCCTTCACGCTCATGCTGCCCACGCTCCAGCGCGACGCGCGCGTGCGGCTGGTGGCGGCCTGCGACCCGCGGGAGCCGGCGCGCGAGCGCTTCGCGAGCGACTTCGATGCCCCGGTGTACCCGGACATCGAGGGCCTGGCGTCCAACCCGGACGTCGAGGCGATCTACATCGCCAGCCCGCACCAGTTCCATGCGGAGCAGGCGCGCATCGCCGCCCGGCACGGCAAGCACGTGCTCGTGGAAAAGCCCATGGCGCTGTCCCTCGGCGACTGCAACGCGATGATCCGGGACTGCCGGGACGCCGGCGTGCACCTCATCGTCGGCCACTGCCACAGTTTCGACACACCGTACTTGCGGGCACGCCAGATCGCCCTGAGCGGTGAGTTCGGGCGTGTGCGCATGATCCACGCGCTCAACTACACCGACTTCCTCTACCGGCCGCGGCGTCCCGAGGAGCTCCGCACGGAGGAGGGCGGCGGCGTGGTGTTCAGTCAGGCCGCCCACCAAGTTGACATCGTGCGCCTGCTTGCTGGCACGCGGGTCAGCCGGGTGCGCGCAATCACGGGCGACTGGGACCCGAGGCGCCCGACCCAGGGCGCTTATTCGGCCCTGCTGTGGTTCGAGGGCGGGGCGTTCGCCAGCGTCAGCTACAACGGCTACGGGCATTTCGATACGGACGAGTGGTGTGACTGGATCGGCGAGATGGGCGCCGAGAAGTCGCCCGAGGCGTACGGCGTCGCGCGCCGCAGGCTGGCGACCGTGGGCTCGCCGGAAGAGGAGGCGCGCCTGAAGGTGGCGGGCACGTATGGCGGGCCAGGCTACGTACCACCGTCTGCGGATGCGCCACCTGCATGGCACCAGCATTTCGGGCCAGTTGTGGTGTCCTGTGAACGCGCCGATATCCGTCCGTTGCCCCACAGCGTCTGCGTGTACGGGCACCTCACGAAGGAATGGCGGCCGTTGGGGCGGCCGGCAGTGCCTCGATTCGAAGTCATCGACGAACTGTACGAAGCTGTGGTGAACGGGACCAAGCCGCTACATGACGGTGAATGGGCGCGATCCACGCTCGAAGTATGCCTAGCGCTGCTCGAGTCTGCGGGCTCGGGCAAGGACGTGGAGTTGCTGAGCTGAGGCGATGCCTTTGTTTGTGCGGTGGCGCTCCGCCGTGGTCGATACTGTCGTGACAGTTCCACCTCGTGACGCCCCGAGTTTCATGGTGCGCCGTGCTAGACCCGGGAGATTCCCATCGATTTAGCCAATGGGTAGGCGAAATGCAAGCGTACCACGAGGACATCAATTTGCTCGTCGTATTCGAAGCCCTAATGGAGACCCGCAGCGTTTCCAAGGCTGGCGAACGGCTGCACCTGAGCCAGCCCTCAATGAGCCATGCGCTGTCGAGGATGCGCAAGGCGTTCGACGACCCCATGTTCGTGCGCGTAAAGAACGAAATGCAGCCGACGGCGAAAGCGCTGGAGGTCGCGGATCCCATTCGCCAGGCCCTCGATCTGGTCCGCCGCCAGATCTTCTCCAAGGTGACGCTGGACCTGCGCACCTCGTCTCGCCTGTTCACGATCTGTATGACGGATGTCGGCGAGACCTGCTATCTGCCGAAGGTGATCAATGCCGTGCGCAAGCAGGCTCCATACGTGCGGCTGCGGACGGTCTCTCCGATCGTTGAGAAGTTAGAGGAGGGGCTGGAATCGGGGGGCGTCGATCTCGCCATCGGGTACTTCCCCGACGTCAAGAATGGAGGCGTCTTTCAGCAGCGGCTCTTGCGCAACAGCGGGTTTATGTGCATCACAGGCAACAAGGAATTCGCCGCTCGCGGCGAGGTGGACCTCGCTTCATTCCAGTCGGCGTTCCACATCGCAGTGCGGACGGAGGGGCGTAGCCAGGAGGTCATAGAGAAGACCATGGCCGGGATGGGTATCACCCGCAAAGTGGTGGCTACGATTCCCCATTACCTCGGCTTGCTGACTATCGTCCCGCAAACTGGCCTCATGGCGATCATTCCCATTGATCTCGCAGGCGCATTCGAGGGCAAGGAAGGCATAGTGGCCTTGCCGCTGCCGTTCGCATCGCCCAGCGTTGAGGTGATCCAGATATGGCATAGGCGCCATCACGAGGATCCGGCGCACCGCTGGTTTCGGACGCTTGTGCGAGACACGCTGCAGAGGAGAGTACTAGACTAGTGTCGTTAGTTAGAAGCTCATTGAATTATTTTCAATAAGCGTATTTACTCGTATCGTGTGCATACTAGGAGACACCGATGCAAGAGGAAAACCCAAATCGAAACTGGTGCTCAGCGAAAAGGAGCGCCAACAACTGATGGCGCTTACATTGCGGTGCGAGACGGCCCAAGCGTTGGCGCGTTTTAGGTGGCGCCTAATGATTGGCGAACGACGCAGCAGCGGCACGTCATCGGGTGATGTCATAAACGGTGACCACGTGGGGCTCTAGACTCGCCAAGTTGCTCCTCAATGGCCTGCTAGATGTGCCAAGGCCAGGGGCGCCGCGCCCCCTCGACGATAGTCGTGTTGATGCCGTGATCGCCAAGACGCCAGAGTCTATCTCTTAGGACGCCATACACTGGAATACGCTACATATGGCGCGCCACCTAGACATGTCGCAAAAGACCGTGGTGCGTATCTGGCAAGCATTTGGCCTACAACCGCATTGCTATGAATGCTTCAAAATCTCCATTCTCGGATAAGGTGTGCGAAATCGTTGATCTGTATCTGGATCTGTCGTCCGATGCCGTGGTGTTGTGTGTGGACGAAAATAGTCAGGTTTAGGCATTGGATCATACACAACCGATCCAGCCACTAGCTCGGGGCATCCCCGAGCGGCGAACGCATGCATATGCGCGCCACGGCCCCACAACGCTGTTCACAGACTTGGACATCGACACCGGCTAGGTAATCAGTCAGACCCGGCGTTCCTGCAATTTCTGCGCACCATCGACACTAATGTTTCCGCTGAGCTGGAAATCTATCTTGTGATGGACATTTATTGCGCCTAAAAAACAGCTTTAATCCGAAATTTGGTTTCTCGTGAAAATCGGAGTACATAACCTGGTCCTCAAGCGGCATACTAGTGCTGCGCCGCCAACCAGCGATTCTCATACTGTATGCTGCTCCTGTGACTCAGCGAGGAATGTAGCCGAGAATGGTTGTGGAGCCTGATTCAATCCAAAGGCACCTATCGTGCTTGGTATCAGGTCGTGAATTTTTGACCGTGGATATATGCCGTTTTTTAAGTGTATCTACAGGCTCTCGGTCGGGTCGTTATCATAGCCATTTCCTTTGAGACGCATTCAGCTGCGAGTACCTTGCTCCTTGAGTGCTCGTTGGAAATCATCGCTGCAATATTGGGTGAGTTCAACCTATCGTTGCAACACGTCCTATTCGGAGGTGTTGAATGAATGTGAAAATGAGGAAGGTAAGCCCGTCGCAGCGCGCAAAGTTGCGCTCCCCCGGAAGATCACCGGCTCTGCATTGTGCAGCCGGATGGCCGTTTTGGCAGGTAATCTCACGTGGGCTCAGCAGTGAGGATGCGGCCAGCCGTTGCTGGGGTGTCCATGGCAATTGGAGCCGGGTTTCCCGAAAATGTAGCGATATGCCGCCTTCCCATCTTGCGCCGTCCGCTGCGCAGCCCACAGGCCACCCAGTCTTTGGCGACTAGGATGCGGACCTAGTGGTGGACCGCGCAGCCGCGGGTTCTCGTGAGCGACGACATCTAGGCCGTGATTAGGACATCGGCTGGCACCATGTTCTTCAAGCTCTATCTATGAGGTTGCCCCCGAAAAGTGGAGCTCTTAGCCTTGTTGAAAATATCGACAAGGAGCTGAGAGATGACACACAAGCAGGTGCGT
>RXJO01000027.1 GCA_003987795.1 Curvibacter sp. | reverse complement strand
GCCTCGGCCACCACCAGTGGGGCATGGTTGGGCAGCATCACGCCGCCCGAGCCCACGCGGATGCGTTCAGTGCCGCCCGCGATGTGGCCCACCAGCACGGCCATGGCCGAGCTGGCGATGCCGCTCATGTTGTGGTGTTCGGCCAGCCAGTAGCGGGTGAAGCCGAGCTTTTCGGCGTGCTGGGCCGTGCGCAGGGCGATCGCCAGCGCGTCCGCTACGGTGCCGCCCTCGCGCACCGCGACGAGGTCGAGCATGGACAGGGCAATGTCGTGCAGTGGTTTCATGCCGTCGATTGTGCGACGCTCGCATGACCTGCGCTTGGGAGGTGAATTCGATAGTCATTTATCCGGTGAATCTTTTAAAAATTGGATAAATATTCGTGTATTTGGCCGGCAAGATGGCGCAATTCACTGAATCCGAGGAGCCTCATCATGTCCGTCCGCCCACCCCTGAGCCCTGTGGCCGAAGCCTGTACCCCCTTCGAACCCTTCACGCCGGGCCTGCAGTCGGCCAGCGCGTTGCGCGTCGCCATCACGGCAGCCTGGCGCCGGCCGGAGACCGAGGTGGTGCCCGAGTTGCTGAACCAGGCACGCCTGCCCCAAGCCCTGGCCGAGGCCACCCAGGCGTTGGCTCAGCGCCTGGCCCGTCACCTTCGAGAGCGCAAGAGCGCTGGCGGCCGGGCGGGCCTGGTGCAGGGCCTGTTGCAGGAATACGCGCTGTCGTCCCAGGAGGGTGTGGCCTTGATGTGCCTGGCCGAGGCTTTGCTGCGCATTCCGGATGCGGCCACCCGGGACGCACTGATCCGCGACAAGATCGCTCACGGCGAATGGGCGCGCCACCTGGGCAAAAGCCCCTCGCTGTTCGTCAATGCCGCAACCTGGGGCCTGCTGCTGACGGGCAAGCTGGTGGCCACCCACAGCGAAAGCGGCCTGGGCGCGGCCCTGGGGCGTCTGACCGCGCGCGGTGGCGAGCCCTTGATCCGCAAGGGGGTGGACATGGCCATGCGCATGATGGGCGAGCAGTTCGTCACCGGAGAGACCATTGCGGAGGCCCTGCGCCATGCCGCCACCCTGGAGCCGCAAGGCTTCCGCTACTCCTACGACATGCTGGGCGAGGCGGCGCTGACCACGGCTGACGCCGAGCGCTACCTGCGTGACTACCAGCAGGCGATTGCTGCCATCGGTCAGGCTTCGGGTGGGCGTGGCGTCTATGCCGGCCCGGGCATCTCGATCAAGCTGTCGGCGCTGCACCCGCGCTATGCGCGGGCCCAGCACGAGCGGGTGCATGCCGAGCTCTACCCCGTGCTGCGTCAACTGGCGCTGCAAGCCCGTGGACAGGACATCGGCCTGAACATCGATGCCGAGGAGTCCGAGCGTCTGGAGCTGTCGCTGGAACTGCTGGAGCGCCTGTGCTTCGAGCCGGCGCTGGCCGGCTGGAACGGCATCGGCTTCGTGATCCAGGCCTACCAGAAGCGCTGCCCCCAAGTGATCGACTACGTGATCGACCTGGCCCGGCGCAGCGGTCATCGCCTGATGGTGCGTCTGGTCAAGGGCGCCTACTGGGACAGCGAGATCAAACGCGCCCAACTCGATGGCCTGGCCGACTACCCGGTCTACACCCGCAAGGCCTACACCGATGTGTCCTACCTGGCCTGCGCCCGCCGCCTGCTGGCCGCTCCTGAAGCCATCTACCCCCAGTTCGCCACCCACAATGCCCACACCCTGGCCGCCATCTACCAGATGGCCGACCCGAGCCGGTACCAGCCTGGGCAGTATGAGTTCCAGTGCCTGCACGGCATGGGCGAGCCCTTGTACGAGCAGGTGGTGGGCGCGGAGGCAGCCGGCCGCCTGAACCGCCCCTGCCGCATCTATGCCCCGGTGGGCAACCACGAAACCCTGCTCGCCTACCTCGTGCGCCGCCTGCTGGAAAACGGTGCCAACACCTCCTTCGTCAATCGCATCGCCGACACCAGCCTGCCCCTGGACGAGCTGGTCCAGGATCCGGTACAGACCGTCGAGCAGATGGCCCTGAGGGAGGGCACACCCGGCCTGTCTCATCCCGCCATTGCGCCGCCCCCCGAGTTGTACGGTGTGGCACGTCGCAACTCCAGCGGTGTGGACCTGGCTTGCGACACTGCGTTGGCCCGTCTGCATGTCGAGTTGTTGAGCAGCGCCCGCACCGAATGGCAGGCGCAGCCCCTGCTCGCCGGTCCTGAAGCCCGGGCCGAGTGGGCCGAGGCGGCCCAGGCCGTCCTCAATCCGGCTGATCTGCGCGATGCCGTGGGGCGAGTGAAGGAAACCACCCTGGCCGGTGTGGCGTGGGCCTTGCAGTCGGCCACCGAGGCCGTCCCCGCCTGGGCCCTCACCCCTGCGGCACAGCGGGCCGAGTCGCTGGAGCGTGCCGCCGAACTGATGGAACAGGAGCAGGGCATTCTGATGGGCCTTCTGGTGCGCGAAGCCGGCAAGACCTGCGCCAACGCGGTGGCCGAGGTGCGCGAGGCGGTCGACTTCTTGCGCTACTACGCGGCCCAGGCGCGCCGAGACCTGGCGGACCTGCCCCATCAGCCCCTGGGCCCGGTGGTCTGCATCAGCCCCTGGAACTTCCCGCTGGCGATCTTCACGGGTCAGGTGGCCGCGGCCCTGGTGGCGGGCAACACCGTGCTGGCCAAGCCGGCAGAACAGACCCCCTTGGTGGCGGCCCAGGCGGTGCGTCTGCTGCACCAGGCCGGTATCCCCGACGCGGTGCTGCAGCTGCTGCCGGGGCGCGGCGAGACCGTGGGCGCCACCCTGGTGGCTGACGAGCGTGTGCAGGGCGTGATGTTCACCGGCTCGACCGAGGTGGCTCGCCTGCTTCAGCGTCAACTGGCCGGGCGCCTGAGTACGACGGGACGCACGGTGCCCCTGATCGCCGAAACCGGCGGTCAGAACGCGATGATCGTGGACTCGTCCGCCCTGGTCGAGCAGGTGGTCGGTGATGTCGTGGCCTCGGCCTTCGACAGTGCCGGCCAGCGCTGCTCCGCCCTGCGCGTGCTGTGCGTGCAGGAGGAGGCTGCCGACCGCGTGCTGCAGATGCTGACCGGCGCCATGGCCGAATTGCGCCTGGGGCGCCCCGATCAGTTGCACACCGACGTGGGGCCGGTGATCGACGCCGAGGCCCGGTCTGGTCTGCTGCGTCACATCGACGCCTTGCGTGCCCAGGGCCGCCGCGTGCAGCAGCCGCTGGGCCGCGGCGGCATGGACGACACCCGTCACGGCCATTTCGTGCCGCCGACCCTGATCGAGCTGAACAGCCTCGGCGACTTGCAGCGTGAGGTGTTCGGACCGGTGCTGCACGTGCTGCGCTACCGTCGAGAGGCGCTGCCCGAACTGCTGGATCAGATCAATGCCACCGGCTATGGCCTGACCCTGGGCCTGCACACCCGCATCGATGAGACCATCGAGCGGGTGGTGGCCGGCGCCCGTGCAGGCAATGTGTATGTGAATCGCAACATGGTGGGGGCCGTGGTCGGGGTGCAGCCCTTCGGGGGCGAAGGCCTGTCGGGCACCGGTCCCAAGGCTGGCGGGCCTCTGTACCTGTATCGTCTGCTGGCACAGCGCCCCGAGGCGGCGCTGCTCCGAAGCCTGGCCGGTGAGGGGGCGCCGGCGTCCCCCACCCGCCCGGCCGCTGCGCTGCCAGCGCCGCTGCAGGCCTTGTCGGCCTGGGCCGAGCAGCAAGGCCATGCGGCGGTGGCTGCCGCCTGCCTGGCATGGGGAGAGAAGGTGGGGGTCACCCACGCCCGGGTGTTGTGCGGCCCGACCGGTGAGCGCAACGTCTACAGCCTGCTGCCGCGGGAGGCGGTTCTTTGCCTGGCTGATCAAGAAGCTGATCGGCTGCACCAATTGGCGGCAGTGCTGGCGGTGGGCAGCCGGGCGGTCTGGCCCGACAGCGCCCAGGCCTTGCTGCAGCGCCTGCCCGAGGCCGTGCAAGACCGGATCGTGCTGTG
>RXJO01000092.1 GCA_003987795.1 Curvibacter sp. | reverse complement strand
CAGCACCACGCCCAAGGTGCGGCTGCGCTGGGTGCGCAGAGTGCGCGCACTGGCATTGGGCAGGTAGCCCAGCTCAAGCGCGATTTTCTCGACCTGGGTGCGGGTCTCGGGGGCGACCTTGTCGGGCAGATTGAAGACCCGCGACACGGTCGCCACCGACACGCCGGCCCGATCTGCCACTTTTTGAATGCTCACGGAATCAGGGGGTGTGATGTAAACGTTTACATTGAGCCTGACTTCTGTGACATGTTCATGACCTCTCGGGCGCCTGGCCAGCGGCGGGTGGTGTTTTTTGGGGGAGCCGCGCGCGGCTGTCAGCGTGGAGGCTGGTGGTGCTCTGCCACCAAGCGGTGGAAGTGAGCGATCCCGTGCTCGCTGATGCCGCTGCGTGCCCGGTCGACCATGATGCGCCCCCGACCCCGGTAGCCCCGGGATTTGATCCCTCGTTGCACGCTTTCGACCAGCCGCAGGTCTTCGGGCCGGAAGACATCGCGGTACCAGGCGATCAAGGCCTGCTGGGCCTCGGTCAAGTCCTGATTGAGGAAGTAGATCTCATAGTGCTGCAAGGTCATCTCGGCGCTGACCGGGAACTCGTAGATGGCCGTCATGAAGTCGGCCCCCGGGGGTACGTTGAACATGGTGGCCGGCCAGGTCCAGTAGCCGCTGAAGTTCGGGTTTTCGACCGACGCATCGAACTGGAAGGACTGCTCTGACGGTCTGGCCAGGCCGTGCGACAGGCCCCAGTTGCCGAACATGGTCTGGGTGTAGGTGTCCACCCGGACCGAATCCGAAAACCCGGGGTGCGCCGGCCCGCAGTGGTAGCACTCCAGGTAGTTGTCGACGATGATTTTCCAATTGGCTGGCGTGTGGGTGACAAAGCGTGCCGCCAGGTGCAGTTGGTCGATGACCGGGCAGGCGGCTCGCATGTGGGCCTCCAGGCCGGGCAGTTGCGTGGCGACCGAGGTGGCCTCGGGGTCCATGTTGATGAAGACGAAGCCCGCATGCTGCTCCACCTTGAGCGGGATCAGGGAGGCCAGGCTGGGATCGAAGTGGGGGACCTTGTCCCCATTGCGCGCATGGGCCAGTTCGCCATCGAGCTTGAAGGCCCAGGCATGGTAGGGGCAGGTGATGATGTTGCGGGCCTTGCCGCTGCCCTTGAGCAGTTCGTGGCCCCGGTGGGGGCAGACGTTGTAGAAGGCCCGGAGCACCGAATCGCGGCCCCGGACCACGATGATGTTCTCGCCGATCAGCTCGCGGGTGATGTAGTCATTGGGCTCGGCCAGTTCGCTGCCATGGGCTACGCAGATCCATTGCCTGGCAAAGATGCGCTCCTTCTCGATTTCGAACACGCTGTCGTGGCTGTAGTAGGCGCTGGGCAGCGTCCAGCTGTTTTCCGGGTCGTCGTAGTGCTCGGGGTGCAAGGCAGGGATGTTCAAGGTCATGGTGCTCTCCTGGGGGGTGGATGAATGGACGGACGGGCGCGGCCTCAACGTGCTGGTTCGTTCCAGGGGCCGGCGGCCGCGGGGACGGCCTGGGCAATCTGCTCGGCGGGCAGGTGACCGTAGTCCTCCCGCAGCCATCGGATCAGTCCGTAGAGCAGCAGGGCCAGCACGACCGAGAAAGGCAGCGCGGTCACGATGACGGCGGTTTTCATGGTGTTCAGTGGGGCTTTGATGAACACCATGACCAAGGGCACGAGGGTGAGCATCAGGCACCAGAACAGGCGATCGGCGGGGGCCGGGTCCTGGCCTTCACGCAGTTGGCGTGTGCAGGTGGCCGTGACGGCATAGCCCACGGCGTCCATGTGGGCGGCCAGAAAGATCGCCATCACCAGCAGGTAGAACGCCATGACCCAGGATCCCGCCGGCAGAGACTGCAAGAGCAGCCCGATCGCCACCTCACCCCCTTGCCGGCTCAGCACCTGGGGGACATCGATCAATTGGCTTGCAAAGGCGTGGACGCTGTAGCTCTCCAGCACGCCGTAGACGAACCACATGCCGCTGGCACCCCCGACCACCATGGCCAGAATGACTTCGCGGATGCTCCGGCCGCGTGACACGCGAGCCACGAAAAGGGCCACGCCCGGCGCGTAGGAGATCCACCACAGCCAATAGAAGGCTGTCCACTCGCGGCTGAACTGGCCGTTCCCCAAGGGGTCGGTGAACAGGCTCATGCGGATGAACTGGCTCGCCATGATGCCCAGGCTCTCGACCGAGTAGTTGATGATGAAGCGGGTCGGCCCGGTGAGCAGCACATACAGGGTCAGCAGGACGACACCCCAGCAGACCATTTCGCTGAGCCGCTTCATGCCGCTGTCCATGCCCAGCCAGGAGCTGACGGTGAACACCATCGCCACGCTGATGATGATCGTGAGTTGCATCATGAAGTTGTCGGGCCAGCCGGTCAGGATGGACAGCAGCTTGGCGAAGGTCAGTGCGGTGAGCACCAGCGAGATCGTGAGGGCACCGAACATGCACAGCATGAAGAGCAGATCGATCAGTCGACCCACCGGGCCCGAGGACTTGAAGCCGGTCACGGCCTCGACCACGGCCGCCAGGCTGAGGCCGGGCCGCTTGCGAACGTGGTAGTGGTATCCCATGGCCACCGCGCCGATCGCATACAGGGCCCAGGCAATCAGGCCTGAGTGGAAGAACGAATAGGCCAGGGCATGGTGCAGCGCCTCGGCGCTTTCCGGTTGCAGATTCAGGCCGGGGTCTGGTAGTAGTAGGCCCAGTCCAGAAAGCCCCAATAGAGCGTGGACGAGCCCAGGCCGGACATCACGAACATGAAGATCCAGCTGCTGGTTTTGTAACTCGGCTTTTCATGGCCCAGACGGACACGGCCGTACCGGCTGCAGGCCAACCAGGCCACGAACAGGATGGCGAGGAAGCCGAACACCAGCACCGGTGTCCCCAGGGTGTGGGTGCTCCAGTACAGGACGCGTTCGGCCACCGCAATCGAGCGCTCGGCATGGAGACCCAGTCCCATCACCGAAGCCGCCACGATGGCAAGGCTGATCACTGCCAAGGGCGTGTCGCGGCGAGGGACCATTGGGGGTGTTTGCATGGGGCCTCCTGAGGGCTTTGAATGGCCAGATGGTCTGGGCGTGATGAGTCAGCGGACTGGACAACTGCAGGCGGCAGGACCTCTTGTCGTGCGGTCGGCGTGCGAGGGGGCGCACCCCGCGGCGATTGCGGCGCAGGGCCCCTGACGGGTGGTCATCGTTGACCGGGTGCGCCTTGCGCCGTGATGCGTTCATGCTGGCTCCCTTCGAGGCTTGCAGCCGCGCTCAAGGTCGGATCGAAGCGGCTCTTTGCTGATCAATGTCAGTCATGGGGCCGCTTGCAGCAATGCCCAAATCACTTGTGCCTGCCAACACGATTCGTGACGAATCTGTCGACATTGACCGACAGGCTTCGAGAAGAATCTGAGCTAGGAGGTACGGTCCATCGATGGCATCCCAACCCAAAATGGAGGACTTGCGCCTGTTTGGCGAAGTGGTGCGCATGAGCAGTTTTGCCGCTGTGGCCAAGGCCATGGGGGTGTCACCTGCTTTCGTGGGCAAGCGGGTGCAGGTGCTGGAGTCCACGCTCGGGGTGAAGCTGCTGCACCGGCACACCCGCCGACTGCGGGTGACCGAGGAGGGCGCGCGTGTGGACCATTGGGCGCAGCACCTGCTGGGGGGCATGGAGCGCATGCTCGATGAGCTCGACCACATTCGATCCCAACCCCGAGGGCTGGTCCGCATGGCCAGCAGTCTCGGCTTTGGGCGTCGCCATGTCGCCCCGTGCCTGGCGGGGTTGATCGAACGGTATCCCGGTCTCCAGGTGCGCCTTGAGCTGGTGGACGATCTCCAAGAGCCGCCGAGTGGCAGTTTCGATCTGGACATCCGCATTGGCAACGAACTGTCGCCCCATGTGGTGGCCCGAAAGCTGGCCAACAATCACCGCGTGCTGTGTGCGGCGCCCAGCTACCTTGAGCGACGGGGCATGCCGATGCAACCGTCCGATCT
>RXJO01000407.1 GCA_003987795.1 Curvibacter sp. | reverse complement strand
AGCGTTACCCCCTGTGCCCGATCAGTTCAGGTGGGGGAGTTTGAGGTGGCCATACATGGGGGAATTTGGGTGGCCATCGGGGCCAGCATTCCTCGATGACGAGCAACGTCACCAGTTCCTAGTGTTCGCAGATGATGCAACCTTGCAAAAGCTGGCGCACTGGATGAACTTGCTGGCGGAAAGGCTGGAATACCCGAAGGGAGCTGTTGCGGTCGCGTTGGTCAACGGAAAAAGTGAACAATCACGCAAGATGCTGGAGCGCGCAGGGGAAGTTGCCGGGCCTGATTGGAAGGACTTCAATAGCCAGCGGTGCCTGCGTTTGACTCTTCCTCGCCCTCGAAACACTGCGGATCTTCAGGCCCATCGTTTTCATATGACGATGGCGCGACTGCTGCTTTCCCATGCCGATGCACTTGTCGGCTACAAGTATTGCAACGGCGTGAACAACAACGATCCAGAGGAGGATGTCTGGATCGCCCATCGCTGGATTGCCGAGCAGGGTATCCATACCCAACACCGTGTGCTGCCCAAGCGATTGGCCGAGCCGATCAACCGGCTGATCGCAGTGGTGTCCGATTTACGCCGCGATCATGAAACGTCGGCCGCAGAGTCGTAACCACGCGATGCCAAAAATCATCAGGTAGCCGAATAGCTGATTGCTTACGCTGCGCCGTACTGGCCACGGTTCTGGGCAATTCCGCCCGAATAACCGGAGCACGACCATGACGCAACCGTCCTTTTCATCGTTCGGTGCTGCACTGATAGAGCCCGATTCCCAAGGCCAGAACTGTCGGCGCGACGGCTGACCAGATTCAGGAAGCCTACGTCATGCCATCGAGCATGGGTGTATCCGCGTGAAGTGGTCAAGGAGGTGCTGCGGCTCAATGCGGCGGCGGTCATTCAAGCGCACAACCACCTGAGCAGGAATCCTGAGTTGGACAGTGCCGACATATTGCTGAACCAGCGAATCAAGAAAGCGCCCGACAGTTGGCGTTCGCACAGCACTGGATCACATCTTCGTGGCTGGGGCAGCAACTGTGTCGTTTGCCGAACGAGGCTTGCTGTGAGCTGGCTTCGACTGCTTTTCTCCAACCTCAAGCTCCTGCTGCGAAGAGTTGTTCTTCACATCATTAAGAGGACTCGTATCTTGTACGGTTTTGTCATTTTTAGGATTTGATTCTTGCTTTTTGGATGGAGCAATTTCAACAGTTACGCCATCTTTCGGCAGGGGGCTAGATTTTAAAATCGATTGATCAACAATGGCGGCAGATGATGGTTGCGCACTTTCATTTTCATCGCCAACTCCAACAGATTTATTGCCTGGGTGAAAAAATGGAGCAACAACAAACAGAGCGATAAAAATAAATGAGGCAGCAATCATTCCCTTAATGGTGATTTTTGCTGTTTTCTTGTACAAACGAATGGCATCCAAAACTGGATGCAATGCCAGCTCTCGATAGTCTGAGCGGGTTAGCGCTATATGAATATTCTTATGCCAACGTCTCATGTTGAGCAGCTCATTTACCAATGACTTAGAGCTAACATGACGTTGAATAATTATGCTAGCCCATGTAATGGCCAATAAAACAAAGCAGAATATTATCCCGGCAACTGCCCAGGTGTTTTTCTGAGAGGACAGCAATGTCAGGCGCACGCCTAGCCCCGTTGCCAATGCTGCGAGACCTATCACAAAACCCGTAGAAAGTCGATGAACACGATCCACGATACGCGAAACATCTTCTCCAACCGCCTTCCTAAGGTCGGCCATAGCTTTTACTGTTTCTGCTGACTTTGATCTCACATAGGCGCGATGATCAAGCCGAGCCCCATCAAGCGCTTCCTGCAGAGATTCGGGTAATACGGTTAGCCACTCCAAGTTCCCATTGGATTGAGAGTCCCTGACAATCGCAGAAAGACGCCGCACAAGAACTTCATGCCGGGCTTCTGTGTCCTGCTTTACGAGTATCCAGTCGGCTGCCTGGCATATTTTTGCATAGGCGTTGTCATCCTGGCACTTTTCCCCAAGATAGAAAGTACGTTTTCTTGCGCCATTGAGAGATACCTTTATTGTATCTTCTTTCCACACATCTGAAACAAGTAGCGTTGCCAGATTTTTAGCTGCCAGCGCCTTCCATATATTCCACGGTTCACCACTGCCATCATCGCCTATTAATATCCAGCGATAAGGGTCTGCCGGAACAGTGGCGCCGGTCAAATCGCGCACTACACCTTTTCTGGGGTCGATTGCATCTGAATTGGGTTCCAAGGGTGGCAAGCCAGGTAATGGCTCGCCATCCCAAGAAAGGACAGAAAACCCCTTGGTCTTGAATCCAGTAAAAAAATTTAGTACCAATAGCTCGCTGGCTAAGGTCAATGCCTTGTCCTCCAAGGCCGCTGAAAATCCTGCTTGCGACGCAAAGAAAACCCTTCCGCCTACTGGCTTCTTGATTACAAGGGTGACATCCTCATTTGCAACAGCATCTATTGAGATCTCGGAAAACTCGCCATCACGGATGGAAATCGACCAAGCTTCCGATTTCTTTCCTGAGAAATCATCGAAGGCTCGCTTGAAATCGCCCGATTTTTCAGAAGAGACATGCCCGGAAATGTCGATTTGATCGATGGTTTCGCGGATGTTGACATGCTCTCCTAAAGCATCAATCAGGGATGCGAGGCATTTTTTCGAGTTCATCGTTCCGTTCCAAGCCGGTGGATCGTATGGTTATTTCAACGCCTCCATTTCCCTCTGTTTTTATCTCTACATTCTTGTTTTCTTCGTGCCCGGCGCTAAATAAGAGAGTTATCCCTTCATTTGTGACAACCCGCCGGTACTCAGCTGGTGGTGGAGTAGCCCCCTCAAATTTGAATGCTTCTGTGCTTATGTTCTTATTGGCGAGTTTGCTCTTGAAGGTTTTTAAAATTGCAGCCTCTGGAGCCACACCTTGCAATACGGCACCAAGAAACTCCTCTGGCTTTTCAAAGTCAAAACCTTCAAGCCTTGACATGGCTGCACGTACGAACCGCTTAGGCGCTTTCGCAACTTCGGGAGGAACCTCACTTTTGTGCGCCTTGATTGACTCGACTGCCGCATCTTCGAGGCGCTTGGTCAGCTCGACCGGCTCAAGCGCACGGCGTATATCCAGGAAATTGGCAAAATGCTGAGTGGCATCGCGATAGCGCCCGGACGAATGGTCAATTACCACGATTGATGATTGAAAGTCCCCGCCTGATTCGATATTTTCATTTTTATGAAATCGTATGACGGCAGATTTTTGCATGGCCTTACGATCCTTCGTAAATGTTTCGACAAGCGTCTGCAAATCAGGAACAGGGTTTCCATCCCCATCTAAGATCAGATTACCTTCTGCATCTTTAATGTAGGAATAAGATACGACCTGCTGATGCTCGTATTTGATGACGGCAACAAATCGAGTATCCCCTTCCGTTTTGAGGACAAAGAGCATCAGAACGCCGGGCGCAAGTCGTTTGTCCTGCTTTACTTTCTCTTTGAATCTAGCTGCCAGATCGTGCGAGGCTTTTATAAATCCATCTTTTGCTTTTTGGCTAGGCAAAGCTCGATAAAGGAGGCTTGGAATTCCTGCGCCAGGAAGAAACTCATAGGCGGCTCCACGAAGAGTCTCTTTAACTCGCTCAACGAAGAAATCCACGCATTGCGGTGGTTTAACTTCTGCTAAAAAAACGGGGGATTCCGACGCAGGATCGACAACGTGGAAGATCATTCGCTCAATGGTGAGACCTTCTGCTTCTTTTTCACTAAGAATGCTCATCGACACCCCGTCTTAATTTTTAAATTTAGAGTTAAATGATGTGTGGATTTTAATTTTTCCTCACACTACTTTTGTGTATTAGCAATATTTTGCGTCAAGGTAAACCAGATGATTTTTGGTCATCTACCCATACCAAACATGGGCGGTCTCAAACTTGAAGTGCAACACCTGAACCCCAGGTGATTTGCACAGATGACTTCACGATACACACACTTGCAGCCAGAAGACCG
>RXJO01000383.1 GCA_003987795.1 Curvibacter sp. | reverse complement strand
AACGCAGCGGCCGACGCGCTGCTGATCAATTTCCGATCGCTGGTGCTGACCTGGGTGCCCGACCCGGCAGCCGGCGTGGCCCGGGTGCAACTGGACCCACCGCTGGCCGGCGTCCAGTTCAGCCCCACCGTGCCGCTGCTGGCCGGTGAATGCGGCGACTGGCGCACCCAGCTCAAGGCCCAGCTGACCGACCCGAACCGCCTGAGCTTTGCCGGCGGCTACCCCGCCAGCTGCGGCGAGCGCAGTTGGCCACTGGCCTATGCCGAACCGGCCAGCTACAACGCCCGCGCCCTGGAGGGGCTGTGGAAAGAGATGGGCGGCCGCCTGGGGGGCCAGGTGCGCGACGGACAGGTGCCGGCCGGCCTGCAACCCATCTTCAGCCTGGGCTCACCCCCACTGGCCGAGGTGATCCGCGACATCAACAAGTACAGCAACAACGTGATGGCCCAACAGCTGTTCCTGACGCTGAGCCTGCAGCAAAAAGGGCTGGGAACGCCGGCGGGCTCGCGCGAGGTGCTGGGCCAATGGTGGCGCCGGCGCTTCGGCGAGGCCGATCTGCCCAGCCTGGACAACGGCTCCGGCCTGAGCCGGGAGACCCGCGTGAGTGCCCAGGCCCTGACCCGGCTGCTGCAGGCGGCCTGGGCCGGGGGCACCATGCCGGAGCTGCTGTCGTCATTGCCGCTCAGCGGGGTGGACGGCACGCTGCGACGATTGGGCAAGGACAACGCCGCCGTGCAGGGAGCGGCCCACCTGAAAACCGGCAGCCTGCGCGACGTCACCGCCGTGGCCGGAGTGGTGCATGGCGCGAGTGGGCGTCGTTACACCCTGGTGGCGATGGCCAACCACCCCAATGCCAACGCCCTGCGACCGGTGATCGAGGCCTTGATCGCCTGGACCGCGCGGGACCAGAACCTGCCCTGAAACCGTCCATCCATGTCACTCACCGACCTGACCGGCTACCTCGCCGCCTGCCTGACCACCTGCAGCTTCGTGCCCCAGGCCTGGCTGACCTTCAAGACCCGTGACGTGCGCGGCATTTCGCTGGGCATGTACAGCGTGTTCACCGTGGGCGTGGCGCTGTGGCTTCTTTACGGCCTGGCCTTGCAGGCCTGGCCCATCGTGGCCGCCAACGCCGTCACCCTGAGCCTGGCCGCCAGCATCCTGGCCATGAAGCTGCGCTACCGACAGGCCGACTGAGCCCCGCACGCCCCCCCAAGGGCCTTGGTAGTTTCCCGCTGACGACCGCCGTATCGCCGGCGTTACGATGGAGCGACGCAAAAACGAACGGTCGTTCTATTTTCAACAGGAGACATCCATGCGCCATCACATCGGCCTTGCGCCCATTGTTGCGGCCCTCTTGCTCGCCGCCTGCGGCGGGGGCGGTTCTGACACCGGGGGCAGCATCACCACCGACAACAGTGGCAGCCGAGGCTCGCTGCAGTTCAACCCGCCCCTGCGCGTCACCGGCCTGAGCGCCAGCGACTTCCAGGCCCAGCTCAGTGCCAGCAGCACCGGCAAAGGCCTGCTGGCCGTAGCCGGCACGCCGAAATGCGGCGTGAACTTCCACTACATCCAGTACGGCACCGTGGGTGGGGCCGGCGAAGCCACCAATGGCACCGGCGCCCTGATGGTGCCCACCGGCACTGACGCCGCCTGCACAGGCGCCCGCCCCATCGTGCTGTATGCCCACGGCACCACCACGGCCAAGGGCTACAACATCGCCAACATCCTGGATTCGAGCAACGACGCCTACGGCGAAAGCGCCTTGGTGGCCGCAGCCTTTGCGGCCCAGGGCTTCATCGTGGTGGCCCCCAACTACGCCGGCTACGATGCCTCCAAGCTGAGTTACCACCCCTATCTGAACGCCGATCAGGAGTCCAAGGACATGATCGACGCCCTGACCGCAGCCCGCACCGCCCTGCCGAACGTCGGCGGCACCGATTCGGGCAAGCTGTTCATCACCGGCTACTCCCAGGGCGGCCACGTGGCCATGGCCACGCACCGCGCACTGCAGGCCCTGGGCAAGAGCGTGACCGCCTCGGCCCCGCTGTCGGGCCCTTACGCGCTGGCCGCATTGGTGGACGCGGTGTACTACGGCAACGTGAACCTCGGCTCGACCATCTTCACGCCGATGCTGACCACCAGCTACCAGAAGGCTTACGGCAACATCTACAGCACCCCCAGCGACATCTACAGCAGCAACTTCGCCACCGGCATCGACACCCTGCTGCCCTCGACCAGTTCGATCACCACCCTGTTGACCCAGGGCAAGCTGCCCCAGACGGCCCTGTTCAGCAGCACGCCGCCCACGGCACCGGCGGGCTCGCCGGCGGCCTTGCAGGCCACCCTGAATGCGATCACGCCGCCCACCACACCGGCAGCACAGGCGCCGCTCTTTGCACTGGGCTTCGGCAGCAACCCGCTGGTCACCAACAACGCCCGACTGGCCTATCTGCTGGACGCGATCGCCAACCCCGACGGTGCGGTGCCCACCACCACCACCGGCCTGCCGGCTAGCGCTCCGACCAACACCATGCGCCAGGCCTTCAAGGCCAACGACCTGCGCAACTGGACGCCCACCCGGCCCGTGCTGATGTGCGGCGGCAATGCCGACCCGACCGTCTTCTACAGCGTCAACACCCAGCTGATGGCCAAGCTCTGGAGCGCCCCCTCGCCCATGGCCATGGGCACCGGTCTGCTCAATGTGCTTGACGTGGACTCGGCCGTGACCAGCGCCGCCGATCCGTTCGCCGCCGCCAAGGTGGGCTTTACCACCCTGAAGGCGTCCACGGCCGCCGCCGCGGTTGCAGCAGGCGCCACCGATGGCGGGGCCAGCGCGGTGATCCAGGCCTACCACGGCAGCCTGGTGCCGCCGTTCTGCACGGTCGCTGCTCGCGGCTTCTTCCAGCAGGTGCTGGCTGCCGGCCTCTGAACCCCCACCCACGACGCAGGAGACCCACATGACATACCGGCAGAACCTCATCGCCCTGGCCTGTGCCCCGCTGCTGCTGGGCGGCACCGCGGCCTGGGCCCAGGACAACATCATCCGCGTGGGCTACACGCAGGTGCAACCCAACTCGTCCGCCAGCGACGCCACCGGCCCCTTCCTTCTGAAGCCGAATTCCGGTGTCAGCCTGACGGTGCAAGACCAGAGCACGCTGTTCTTCTCGTACGCGCGCAAGCTCGATGACCGACTGGAGGTGGAGCTCGCCATGGGCGTGCCCCCCACCCATGACGTCTCCGCCAAACTGAACCCAGCCATCGTGCCGGGCTACATCGTGTCGGCCTACCAGGGGCAGACGATCGCCAAGATCAGGCAGTTTGCCCCCACCGTGTTCCTGAACTACAGCTTTGGCGAGAGCAGCAGCGCCTTGCGCCCCTTTGTCGGCGTGGGGGTCAACTACACCAAGTTCGACAAGCGCACCTCGACCAGCCTCGGCAATTCGCTCAATGGCGGACCGACCGACATCCAGCTCAGCGACTCCTGGGGTCTGGCAGCCCAGGTGGGGCTGGACTACCGCATCAACGACAAATGGTCGATCCACGGCTCGGTGGCGACAGCCCGCGTCAAGACGACGCTGACCACCAACACCGCTGGTGCGGCCCGGGTGATGGACATCACCTTCCACCCCGTGGTGCTGACCGTCGCGGCAGGCTATCGCTTCTGAGCCGGAACGCGCCGCGCCCTGAAGGCCCCGCTTGCGGGGCCTTTTTCATGGGGCGTCGAGGTTGGCGAATAGCCGGCCATGAAAAAGGGGGCCGGAGCCCCCTGTTCTGTTCGGGCACGTTGTCTGCGCAACCTGCCGTGTGCGTGCACTGACTTACCAGCGCGACTTCATGCGACCGTAGGCGTAGGTACCGTACAGCGTCTGGGCGGCGGGGGTGAAGTACAGCTTGTCGGCAAAGGTGTACTTGGTGTAGTCGACGCCACTGGCCAGGGTGCTGGTGGTGCACAGGCTGGAGTTGACCTGGCCATTGCCGATGCCGATGCCCGCGCCGCTGTCGGTCGAGGTGCAGGCGATGTT
>RXJO01000572.1 GCA_003987795.1 Curvibacter sp. | reverse complement strand
TAGCTCAGTTGGTAGAGCAGCGGACTTTTAATCCGTTTGTCGTGGGTTCGACCCCCGCACGTCCCACCAAAGACACCCAAGCCAGCCCATGGGGGCTGGCTTTTTTCATGGGCCGTCATGACTTCTAGTGCTGTCAATCGAATGCCTCTGGTCGATGCCTTGAAAGGCATCGCCTGTGTGCTCATCGTGAGTCACCATTTGGCCTTTTACGGGCCCATGTCTGATGTGGCGCTGACGCTCGCGCCGTCACTCATCAGTTGGCTGTACGACTATGGTCGTCTGGCGGTCCAGGTGTTCTTGGTCATGGCCGGCTTTCTGACGGCAGGTCAGCTGTCTCGCTTTGCCCGTTCTGGGCAGTGCGTTCCCCTTTTGTCGCTCGTTTGGCAGCGCTACCTCCGTCTGGCCGTTCCTTATGTGTCTGCTCTGCTGGTGGCCATCGTCATCTCGGCCTTGATCCGGCCCTGGCTGCATCACGAGTCCGTGCCGTCGGCCCCGGATTTCTGGCGTGTCATTTCCCATGTTTTCATGCTGCACAACTGGGTGGGCCACGAAGCGCTGTCGGCGGGTGTTTGGTATGTGGCCATTGATCTGCAGCTTTACGGTCTGGCGGTGCTTTTGTTCTGGCTGGGGCAGAAGCTTGCTGGGCCGATGGATCCCCATGACCTGATGGCTCGCTCGCGGCTGACGGCCTGGGTGGTCAGCCTCACCAGCATGCTGATGCTGGCCTCGCTGCTGTTTTTCAATCGGGATGCGGGTTTCGATGTCACTGGGCTTTATTTTTTCGGGTCTTACGCCTTGGGCATGATGGCCCGTTGGGCATCAGGTCGTCGCCACCCGTGGTGGTGGTTGTTGGCTTTGATGGCCGTCGGCGGTCTGGCGCTGATGCTGGAGTTCCGCATCCGCATTGCGATCGCACTCGCAACTTCGATGCTTTTGGGTGTGGTGTTGCTGCGTGGATCTTGGCACTGGCTGCAACATGCGGTGCTGGCTTGGCTGGGGCGCATCTCCTATTCGGTGTTCCTGATTCATTTTCCTGTGTGCCTCGTGTTCAATGCCGCCTGGCACCACTGGTTCCCAACCCAGGCCTGGGTGAACATTCTTGGCATGGGGCTGGCCTTGATCAGCAGTCTGGCCTGTGGCCACGTGTTCTGGATGCTGGTCGAGGATCGAGGCAGCGCGAAGGTCATGGGCGTTCTGGCCCCGAGCCGCTGATCTGTTCATTTATCGGGGATCTGCTATGGGCCCGGCGGCGTTGCCCAGCTAAAGTGATCTCCGATCAAGGATTCAAGGCAAGCGAGGTGGCGGGTGCGTGGTGACAGGTGTTTGAAGTCTCTCCTGGCCTTGGGCCTGATGAAGGCGGCGCTGAGCTGGGCTCAGTTGCCCGTTGTCGATCCTCAGTTGGTGTTGTCGATGAAAGGGCCTCCGGCAGACTCGATGGCGGCCCGCGTGCAGGCCTGCACAGGCTGCCACGGGCGTGAGGGGCGTGCGACTCCGGACGGATATTTCCCGCGCTTGGCCGGCAAGCCCAAGACCTACCTGTATCACCAGCTGCTGAATTTCCGCGAGGGGCGGCGTCGCTATCCGCTCATGTCCGGTCTGCTTGAGCATTTGAGTGATGCCTACCTGGCCGAGATCGCGGACTACTTCGCTGGGCTGGAGGTTCCGTATCCGGCGCCCCGTCCTCCGATGGTGGATGCCACATGGCTGGAGCGCGGCAGGCGTCTGGTCCAGCAGGGCGATCCGGCACGGGGCCTGCCCGGGTGTGTCCAATGTCATGGGGTGGCCATGACGGGGTTGGAGCCTGCGGTGCCGGGCCTGTTGGGTTTGCCGCGTGACTACATCAACAGCCAGTTGGGCGCTTGGCAGGCTGGGTTGCGGCAGGCGCAGTCCCCTGACTGCATGGCTCGGGTGGCTCGTCTGCTGACTGCAGATGAGGTCAGCGCGATCTCCGCCTGGTTGGCCAGTCAGCCCGTTCCTGTCCCTGCTCGGGCGGTCAAGAGTCTGGCCAGGCCTTTGCCTTTGAAGTGTGGTGATTTGTCCGGCGGGGAGGGCTCATGAGGCGCCTGGTCTGGGCTGTGGTCTTGTTGCTCGGGGTGGCCTCTGCGGCCTTGGGTTGCTTGCTCTGGATGGGGTGGCGCGATGTGCCCGAACCTGCGTCTGAGGCATTTCGAGCTGACGTGTCCGCCGTTGTGGCGGCCCAAGTCTCGCGCGGTGCTTACCTGGCCAGGTTGGGCAACTGCGCTGCCTGCCACACCGCGCGAGGCGGGCAGCCCTATGCGGGGGGGCGACCGATCGAGACGCCTTTCGGGCGGGTCTATTCCTCCAATCTGACGCCGGATCCTGTCACAGGTCTCGGCGCCTGGAGTGCGGAGGACTTTCGACGGGCGATGCGACATGGGCGATCTCGTGACGGTCGTCTGTTGAACCCAGCGTTTCCCTATCTGGAGTTCAGTCGGGTGAGTTCCGGGGATCTCGATGCCCTGTGGGCGTTCCTGAAGACGATCCCTTCGGTGGTCGGTGAAAATCGCGCGAATGAGCTGAGCTGGCCTTATCGGACGCAATGGGCACTGGCGGTTTGGCGCGGCTTGTATTTCCGGCCCGAAGTCTGGCGTGATCAGCCAGACCGTTCCGTAGGCTGGAATCGAGGGGGCTACCTGGTTCGGGGGCTGGGGCATTGCGGGGCCTGTCATACCCCGCGTGATGCCTTGGGGGGTTATCGGGTGGGGCTGGATCTGCAGGGGCATCACATGGCTCCGCAGGGTTGGTATGCGCCCTCATTGCGGGACCTCGCTGAGGCGGGTGTGGAGTCCGCCCATGTTGACGATTGGGTCGCCGTGCTCAAGGTGGGGCGTCAAGCGTCGGCTGTGGTGAACGGACCGATGGCCGAGGTGGTTGCTCAGAGCACTCAATACTTCAGTCTTGACGATTTGCGAGCCATGGCCTTCTATCTCGCGGTGCCTTCCAAGGCCTCTGGTCCTTCTGGTGTGCGGCACGTGGAGTCGTCGACGCCGGGGAGCGGTGAGCGGGTCCGGGCGGGGGGGCAGATCTACGAGCGGCATTGTTCAAGCTGTCATGGTGAGCGTGGGGAGGGTGTGGCGGGGGCCTACCCGGCGCTGGCTGGAAATCGCGCCGTGCTCATGGGAGACACGGGTAATTTGGTCCGTGTTGTGCTGGGCGGGGGCTACGGGCCCAGTACCGAGAGCCATCCCCGTCCACATGGCATGCCCCCCTTCCGCCTGGTGCTGCGTGATGATGAGGTGGCTGCCGTGCTGTCCTATGTTCGTCAGGCTTGGGGCAATTCGGCGGCGCCTTTGGAGCCTCTCGACGTCATCCGGGAGGGGCGGACCCTTGCGCCGTAACTCATGTCGCCGTGATGGTTTGCGCTACGATGCCGGCAGACTTGAGGGGTGCTGATGTCCGAGTGGTTTGTCGTTTGTCTGTGTGCGGGGTGGTGCGGTGTCTGCAAGGAGTACGCGACGGGGTTCCGTGCGCTGGCGGCACGTCAACCTGAGGCGGCTTTTCATTGGGTCGACATCGAGGATGAGGCTGACGTCATGGGTGATGTCGATGTCGAGACATTTCCTACCCTTTTGATTGCCTGTGGTGCCGAGGTGCATCACTTTGGGGCCTTGCCTCCGCAGCCCGAGGTTTTGGCGAGGCTACTGGCAGGCTTTCAGGCGGAGGCCGGGCGGATTCCCAGGCAGGATCCGGAGGCCCAGGCCCTGTGGGCGCGGGTGCGTGGGGTGCTGGGCGATGCCACCCGGTGCGCTGATCCTGCCTGATACAAAAACTAAAGCTGAAACCTTTGCAAATCAACACTTTAGACGTTACAATACCGACTTCACGACCAAACGGGCGGGTAATTACCGCCCGTTTTTTTTGGTTAATCGTTTTTGGTGTGGCGTTTTCGGGCTGGTTTCAAGCGGGCTTGATGCGTCACTGACCACCTCTTAACAGGTTGCATCCGGATCAACGTGGCGCTACAGCAAACCGTCGAACAAACCGTAACTGGACTGGGTTATGACCTCGT
>RXJO01000514.1 GCA_003987795.1 Curvibacter sp. | reverse complement strand
AGGCATGGTGCTGGCGGCCAGCCACGGCGATGAGAAGGCCCAGCCAGGCATCTACGTGCTCAACCCCTGGCCCGGCGCCACGCCCGGCATGCGGGTGCGTTGAGGCTCTGGGGCCCTGGCCCTACCCTCTCGGCGAGGTGGTGAGCTGATCACTCCAGCTCAGGGGCGCAGACTCGGCACCGCCCGCCGCTGAAGGGTTCGACGGGTCCTGCCCAGGCTGGAGCAGTTGCAGGGCGCGCCCGCTGGCCGTTGCGCCCATCGCGTCGAGCAAGCCGCCCAGGCGCAGCAACAGGGCCTGGGCATCGCACCCCGGGTAAAAACCCGCCGTGCAGGCCACCTGCAGGCGCAAGGTGCCCCCGCCCGGCAGACGGCCCGGATGGGCCAGACCCCGCGCGATGATCGTCTGCGCCAGATCCAGCACCCCCTGGGGTTTGAAATCCCCCTCCATCAGCAGCACGAAATCGCCATTGCCCAGCCGCGCCAGGGTGTCGCCGCTGCGCCGCACCACCTGGGAGATGCACTGGCTGGCCTGCAGGGTGGCCGCGTCGAGTGCCGGCACGCCGGCTTCGCGGAACAAGGCCTGAAGGTTGGCGATGCGGATGCGCATGACCGAACCCAGGCGGTGCTGGCGATGCTGACGCAGGATCAGGTGATCCAGGCGCTCGAGCACCACATGCTCACTCGACAGACCGGTCAGGGAATCGATGCGCCGGAGCGCCTGCCGCTGGACGCTCTGATCCCGCTGCTGACGGCATCGCCAGATCAAGGCCAGCCCCAGCAGAGCCACCGACAGCCCCAGACCGGTCGGGGCCCAGCGCGAAAGCACCGACTCCCAGGGCAGGGACCAGGCCGTACCACGCAGCAGGCTGACCCATTGCCAGGGCCCCAGCAACAGCCAGCCCCCGAGCAGCAGCCCGCCCAGGAAGCGCTCACGCCGCAGGGTACGCCAGGCCATGCCGCAGCCGGCCAGCCACACCAGGGCACCATAACCGGCCGCCACCGGCCCCAGGGCCTGACCTGACAGGGCCACGGCACCCAGCACCAGCCCCAGCAAGCCGAACGCCAGGCTGGCACGGCGCCAGCGCGGGGCCAGCGCACCACGTACCACCCGGCTCAGGAAGAGCAGGGCGAAACCTTGAGCCAAAGACTGCCCCGCCTCGAACACCCGTTCGCTCCAACCACCCCGATCAGGCCAGAGGTACTCCGCGCCCAGCCCTCCATGCGCCATGGCCGTCACCGCCAGGGCCAGGCAGGCCCCTGCAAAACAAAGGGGCTGGCTGTTGCGGTACTGCACTGCCTGGACCAGGGACAACAGCACCAGCAAGCCCAGGCTTCCCAGGGCGCCCCCCAAGAGCAGGTGCAGCATCCGGGCCTGGCGTTCGAAAGCCGGACGATCCCACAGACGCCAGGCGAGCTCCACCGACCGGCGCCCTTCGAGGCTCAGGTAGACCCGGTTTTGCCCAGGTTGCACCGTCCAGGCAAAGGCCGGGGTCAGATGGGCCACGGGCCAGCGGGCCACCGGCGACATCAAGCCGGCCTCAGAGGCGGTCCAGCGGTCATCTGACAGCGCCGAGTGGAAGACGAGGCGCTGCACATCCGCCATCGGGATCTCCAGCACCACCTCACGCGGCACCTGAACGGCCGGCAGGTCGATCGCCAGCCAGTGGGCGCTGGCGGGGCGCAGCGCGACGCGCTCCCCCGGCTGGGCCACAGCCCCCTCGCCCGAGGCGAAACGCCCCATCACGCGGGCGGGTGTCTGGGCCCCCCCTGCATCCGACAAAAGCCAGGCCGGCGGAGTCAGGCCGCTCCAGGGCCCTGCCTGGGCAGGCGACAGCATCTCAGCGTTCAGGGGCCAAGCCAACAACAGGCCCAGGCCCCAAAGCCAAGCCCATGAGCGCCGGCCGGCCCCCTCCCCGATCAACACCGCGCAAAATGCGATGAACGTTCTCATATACACAATGTAACAATTTTGCCGTCACCGGGACATCCCCGATCTGGGTGATGTGGACGCCAACGGCGCCGAGGACCAGAATCGGGATCGATGCACCTGCCCCACGCCCTTGCCCGTTTCCACCCACGCCTGCTCGATGCCTGCCGTGATTACAGCCGTGCCCGCTTCTGGCGCGACGCCGGCGCCGGGGTCACGGTGGGCATCGTGGCCCTGCCGCTGGCCATGGCCTTCGCGATCGCCTCGGGCATGAAGCCCGAGGCCGGGCTCTGGACAGCCATCATCGCGGGCTTTCTGATCTCCTTGCTCGGGGGCTCCAATGTTCAGATCGGCGGTCCGGCTGGAGCCTTCATCGTCGTCGTGTACGGCATCATCGAACGCCACGGCCTGGCCAATCTTCTGATTTCCACCAGCCTCGCCGGCGTCCTGCTGTTCCTCATGGGCTTGCTGCGCCTGGGCACCCTGGTGCGTTACGTGCCGGTGACCATCGTGGTCGGCTTCACCAACGGGATCGCGGTGCTGATCGCCCTGTCCCAGATGAAGGACTGGCTGGGCCTGCAAGTGCCGCGCATGCCGGCCGATTTCTTTTCGCAACTGCACACCTTGTGGCTGCACCTGGGCAGCTTCAACCCGGCAGCCTTCGGGCTGGGCCTTTGCTGCGTGATCGGTCTGTTCGCCTGGCCCTGGCTGTGGGGGCGGCAGCACCGCTTTCAGGCCACTCTTGAAGACATTCCGGGCATGCGGCGCGCCATGCGCGTGACCTCCCGCCTGCCAGGCCCGGTGGTGGCCCTGATCACCCTCACCCTGCTGGCCTGGGGACTGGGCCTGCAGGTCGAGACCATCGGCAGCCGCTTCGGCAGCATCCCGGCCGGCCTGCCCGAACTCGCGCTGCCTGATGTCAGTTGGGAGACCGCCAAGCACCTGCTCAATCCGACGCTCACCATTGCCCTGCTGGGGGCGGTTGAGTCGCTGCTGTGCGCCCGGGTGGCCGACCAGATCAGCAACACCCCGCGTCATGACCCCAACCAGGAACTGATGGCCCAGGGCGTGGCCAATTTCGTCAGCCCCCTGTTCGGCGGCATGCCGGCCACCGGCACCATCGCCCGCACGGTGACCAACATCCGCTCGGGCGCCAGTTCGCCGGTCTCGGGCCTGGTCCACGCCCTCACCCTGGCACTGATCGTGTTGCTGGCTGCACCGCTGGCACTGCTGATTCCCTTGCCCGTGCTGGCCGGCATCCTGCTGTTCGTGGCCTGGAACATGGGCGAATGGCATGAATTCGCCGACCTCAAGCATTATTCCGGCCATTACCGGCTGGTGATGGTGGGCACTTTCGTGCTCACCGTGGTGTTCGACCTCACGGTGGCCATCGAGGTAGGCCTGCTGTTGGCCTGCGCCCTGTTCATCCGGCGGATGAGTTCGCTGTTCAGCGTCGCGCCCCTGCCCGCGCAAGGTCCGGAACTGCGCTTCCGCTTGTATGGCGCCCTGTTCTTCGGCGCCGTGGACCGCATCGATCGGCTGGTGAACGCGGTCGAGCAGGCCCCGGCGGGCACCCGCGTGGTGCTGGAGGCACAGCAGCTGATCGCCCTCGACTCCACGGGCGTCGATGCCTTGCGCCAACTGCACCGGGTGGTGCGCCAGCAGGGCGGCACCTTGCACCTGGAAGGCCTGCAGCCCCAACCCCATGACCTGGCCCGACGCTCGGGGCTGAGTGCAGAACTGGCGGCCGCCCAGGCGGAGGCCCAGGCTCAGAACACCCCCGCAGCGGGGCTTTGACGGGTCGGCCTCCCGGGGCCGGTAAAATCGCGCTCAAAGGACTTGCAACATGTCGATCTTCGCCCGCCCTCACTACACCTCCGACGCCACCCAGTTCATCGAACAGCTCAAGGCCTCGCGCCCCGAGCTCGACCGGCAACAGCAGGCCGGCCGTGCCCTGCTGTGGGACCGCGACCAAGACCGTGAGACCCAGGCCGGTTTCAGGCAGGCCCGGGTGCCGCAAAAGCCCTACGTGTATCAGACGGGTCACTGAGGCCCCGGCCCGGCCCCCAGCCTGAGCGCTTGCGCCGG
>RXJO01000062.1 GCA_003987795.1 Curvibacter sp. | reverse complement strand
AGCACCTTCAGCTTCAGTGCGCCTGGTGCGGGGGCCAGTCTGAGCGCCAGCGCTTGCAGCACCACGGCAGGCGTGTGCTCGGTCACGCTGACGGCCACGGTGGCGGGCAGCTACGCGGTCACCGTCAGTCTGGGGGGAACGGCGGTGGGGGGTACCAACCCTGTCAGCGGAGTGTTTGTGGCTGGGCTGCCCACGGCGGCCAACTCACGAGTGGTGATCAGCAACGGACCCAAGACCGCCAATGGTGGCGACAGCTACACCCTGACCGCTACTGCTCTGGATGCGAATGGCAACCTCAGCAGCACTGGCAGCAGCACCTTCACGTTCAGTAGCCCCGGCACGGGGGCGGTTCTCAGCGCCAACAGTTGCAGCACCACGGCGGGCACTTGTTCAGTCACTTTGTCGGCCACGGTGGCTGGCAGCTACACCATCACGGCCAGCCTGGGGGGCGTGGCAGTGGGCGGGGTGAACCCAGTCACCGCCGTGTTCGTGGCCGGCGTAGCCACGGCAACGAGCTCGCGCGTCAGCCTCAGCAGCGGGCCCTTGCCGGCCAATGGCAGCACGGCTTACATGTTGAGCGTGACGGCCTATGACGCCCAGGGCAACCTGGCCACGGGCAGCAGTACCTTTACCTTCAGCAGCCCCGGTGCAGGGGCGGCTCTCAGCGCCAGCAGTTGCAGCACCACGGCGGGTACCTGCTCGGTCACGCTGACGGCCACGGTGGCTGGCAGCTACGCCATCACGACCAGCCTGTGCGGTACGGCGGTCGGGGGTACCAACCCCGTCAATGCGGTGTTTGTGGCCGGTGTGCCGGTGGCCAGTTCATCGCTCCTCGCGATTGACCTGGGGCCCAAGACGGCCAATGGCAGTGACAGCTACACCCTCACCATCACGGCCAACGATGCCCAGGGCAACCTCAGTGCCGCCAGCGCCACGACCTTCAGCTTTGATACCCTGCAGCCCGCCAGTGGGGCGCTTTTGAGCGCGGGTACTTGCACGACGGCCACCAGCGGGCCTGATGCGGGCCGTTGCAGCCTGAGCTTGAAGGCCACCACGGCCGGCAGCTACAGCGTGCAGGCCCGGCTGGATGGCCGCTTGATCGGGGGCAGCAACCCGGCCACTGCCGTCTTTGTGGCCGGCAGCCCCAGCGCCGCGGCCTCCAGGCTGGACATCAGTGCCGGCCCTCGTGTGGCCAATGGCCTGGACAGCTACACCCTGACCGTCAGTGCGCTGGATGAGAATGGCAACCTCAACACTGCCGACACCAGCACCTTCACTTTCAGTGCGCCGTCGGCGGGGGCCAGCCTGAGTGCCAGCAGTTGCAGCACCACAGCGGGCACCTGTTCGGTGACCCTCAGCGCCACGGTGGCGGGCAGTTACGCCATCACGGCCAGCCTGGGCGGAATCCCGCTGGGGGAAGGCAACCCGGCGACCGGGGTGTTTGTGGCCGGTGCACCGACGGCCGCCAGCGCACGGGTGACCCTCAGTGTCGGCCCGAAAGTGGCTGACGGAGTCGATGCCTACACCCTGACCGCCAGTGCCCTGGATGCCAATGGCAACCTCAACGGCGCCAGTGCCATCACGGTGAGTTTCAGTGCCCCAGGGGCCGGGGCCAGCCTGAGTGCTGGCAGTTGCACCACCGCCACCAGCGGCGCTACAGCCGGCACCTGCTCGGTGGGCCTCACGGCCACGATCGCAAGCAGCTACCTGATCACAGCCAGCCTCGGCGGTACCCCCCTGGGAGGCAGCAACCCGGTCACAGCCCTGTTTGTGCCCGGTCCGGTGGTGGCTGCAGGATCGCTTCTGAGTATGGACCCGCCCGGGCCCCTGACGGCCGACGGCGTGGCCGCCTACACCCTAACGGTGCAGGCGCGAGATGCCCTTGGCAACCTCAACAGCAATGCCCCCGTCACCTTCGCGTTCAGTGATCCAGGCGCGGGTGCGGTTCTGAGTGCCAGCACTTGCAGCACGGCCACCACTGGCGTGGCGGCAGGGTCTTGCTCGGTGAGCTTGCGCGCCACGGCGGCCAGCGTCTACACCGTGAGCGCCAGCCTGGGCGGCACCGCGGTGGGCGGCATCAACCCGCTCAGTGCCCGTTTCATCGCCGGTGAGGCCGTGGCCGCGACGGCTCGAGCCAGCATCGACGCCGGCCCCAAGTTGGCCAACGGCAGCGATGCCTTCACCCTCACCGCCAGCGCCACCGATGCCTTTGGCAACCTGGACAGCAGCCAGCCCTACACCTTCAGTTTCAGCCCGCCAGGGGCCGGCGGCGCCCTGAGCGCCGCCACCTGTACCACCGCGACCAGCGGGGCGGCGGCAGGGACTTGCTCTGTCAGTTTGAGTTCGACGGTGGCGGGCGCTCAAAGCATCAGTGTGAGCCTGGGCGGCCAGGCCCTGGGGGGCACCAACCCCTTGGTGGGTACTTTTGCGGCTGGGCCGGTGACAGCCGCCAGTGCACGCGTCAGCCTCAACAGCGGCCCGCGCACGGCCAACGGCAGCGACGCCTACACCCTCACTGCCCAGGCGCTGGATGCCAATGGCAACCTCAACACCGGCGCCAGCCTCAGCTTCAGCTTCAGCAACCCGGGCACGGGCGCGAGCCTGAGCGCCAGCAGCTGCACCACCAGTGCCGGCACTTGCTCGGTCACGCTCACAGCCACGGTGGCGGCCAGCTACGACATCACGGCCAGGCTGGGGGGCACCGCGGTCGGGGGCACCAATCCGCTCACGGCGTTGTTTGTGCCGGGCCCGGCGGCTGCCGCCACTTCGACCTTGGCCATCGACGCAGGCCCCAAGACAGCCAACGGCAGCGACGCCTATACCCTGACCGTGAGCGCTCGTGATGCCCAGGGCAACCCGGTGAGCGCGGGCAGCCAGACCTTCAGTTTCAGCGTGAGCGGCAGTGGGGCCAGTCTGAGCGCCAGCAGTTGCATCAGCAGTGGCGGCCAGTGCAGTGTCACATTGCGTGCCACCGCAGCGGGCAGCTACAGCGTCACGGCCAGCCTGGCGGGGACAGCGCTGGGTGTTGGCAATCCCGCGCAGGCGTTGTTTTTGGCCGGCCCAGCCACGCCGGGCAATTCACGCATCAGCATCTCTCCTGTTGGCCCCAGAGCGGCCAACGGGCTCGACGCCTATGACATCACGGTCAGTGCCCTGGATGCCCTGGGTAATCTGGTGACGGGCACGGCCCAAACCTTCACGTTCAGCGACCCAGGCCCCGGGGCGGCGCTCAGTGCCACCACATGCACGACCTTGGCTGGCAGTTGCCAGGTCCAGATCACGGCCACCGTGGCCGGTGTCTATCTGGTGGGGGCGAGCCTCGGGGGGACGCCCATTGACGGCGGGCATCAGGTGAGCGCCAGTTTCCAGGCGGGTGCCGTGACGGCAGGGTTTTCCAAGGCCTTGATCAGCGCCGGGCCCAAAATTGCCAATGGGCTGGATGCCTACACCGTCACTGCCGAAGCCCATGACGCGCTGGGCAACCGGGTCACGCTGAACCCTGTCAGCTTCACCTTTTCGCTGGACGGGGCACCCAACGCCGCCACTCTGGGCGCGGCCAGTTGCGTGACCCCCACCACCGGACCTGATGCCGGTCGCTGTGGTGTGAGCCTGGTCGCCACGCGTGCCGATTCCTATCAGGTGCATGTTCGACTGGCCGGCGAGGGGCTGGACAACCCGGTGGCACAAAGCCCGGTCACAGGGGTGTTTGTGGCCGACAACCCCAGCGCGGGGGCGTCCCGGGTCAGCATCAGCTCGGGGCCCAAGACCGCGAATGGCAGTGACGCTTACACCATCACTGCCACGGCCTACGACAGCCAGGGTAACTTGAACAGCGCCAGTGCCACCATTTTCAGTTTCAGTGCCCCAGGAGCTGGGGCCAGCTTGAGCGCCAGCACGTGCAGTACCACGGCCGGTGTGTGCTCGGTCACGCTGACAGCCACGGTGGCGGGCACCTATGCCGTCACGGCCAGCACGGGCGGGGTGCCGGTGGGTGGCAGCAACCCGGTCAGTGGGGTGTTCGTGGCAGGGCTGCCCACGGCGGCCAACTCACGGGTGGCGATCACCTCGGGCCCCAAGCTGGCCAATGGGGTGGACAGTTACA
>RXJO01000559.1 GCA_003987795.1 Curvibacter sp. | reverse complement strand
GGGTTCGGATTCGACCGACGGCGATATCGACATGGACAAGGTCAATGCCGTACGCTCGGCCATCGACAATGGCACCTACAAGGTGAATGCTGGCGCAATCGCGGACAAGCTCTTGTCCAATGCACAGGAAGTGCTGCAACGCGGTGCTTCCCAGTAAGCACGTGCTTACTTAACTTGAATTGGAAACGCAGTGACGAATCAGGCCGCGTTTGAAGCGCTGCTCTCGGGTGTCGAGGCTCAGCTTGACGCGATCGCCCAGGCATTGGGCGGGCAGGACCCGGATCAGCTGGAAGCCGCTGCACAGGCCTTGCGTGATGTCACTCTGAAACTGACCCAGATTCCCCTGCCTTCTGCGCAGGATGTCAGCCCAGCGCTGAGCCAGCGACTGCAAGCCATCAGTGCCCGTTTGGCGGTGCTGCGGGAAAGTCTGCAACGTCTGGCCGTCCATGCGGAGCGCGCCGTGACCACTTTGCTGCCGCGCGCTGGCGACGCCGCCACCTATGGCAAGTCCTTGGGCCGGGGCCCTGCGGGCCTGGCCAATGCCTACAAATCCTGAGAAAAGTGTGATGTCAGCCGGGTCCCTCTGAGGCAGGGCGGCTTCGGTGTGAGGCGAGCTCAGTGGCTGCGCATCTTGGCGCGCAGCCGGGCAATCGATTGACTGTGCAACTGGCACACGCGCGATTCGGTGATGCCCAGCACGGCAGCGATCTCCTTGAGGTTCATGTCCTGCTCGTAGTACATGCTCATGATGTACTGCTCGCGTTCAGGCAGGCCTTCGATGGCGCTCACCAGGGATTGACGCAGGCGCTGGTTGCGCAGCAACTCCAAAGGGTTGGCGTCTTCGTCGGCCACATGACGATCGAGGAAGCTGTCATCGTCATCGTGCCCACCGGTCATGTCTTCGATGTAGACCAGCTGCGTGCCACGCACCTTGCCCAGCAGGCTCTGGTAGTCGCTCAGGCTCATCTCGAGCTCGGTGGCGATCTCGGATTCGATCGGGCTGCGGCCCAGCTTCTGCTCCAGCCGGTGTACGGCGTGCTCGATGTCCTTCTGGCTTTTGCGCGAGCCGCGCGACATCCAGTCTCCTTCACGCAGTTCGTCGAGCATGGCGCCTCGGATGCGCTGGGTGGCAAAGGTCTCGAACTGCACGCCCTGGCTGGCCTGGTAGCGTGTCAGTGCCTCGGTCAAGCCGATCATGCCGACCTGGATCAGGTCGTCCACCTCCACATTGGGGGGCAGCTTGGCAATCATGTGGTGCGCCAGTCGGCGCACCAGGGGGACGTACTGCTTGAGCAGTGCGTCCCGATTGAGCTGACCTTTTGCCGTGTACATCAATGGCTCCGAACCAAATGAACCTCTTCGTCTGCGGGGCGGTGAAGCAGGGAGGCTGGTGCTGCGCCAAGGGGAATCGCATTCTCCATCAGTCGCAGGGCCAGCATCTGGATGTCGCGCCCTGCCACCTCATCGTCAACGAAAGACTTTACTGTCATTGAATCGAGGTAGCAACCCATGTGGCGGGTGAAGCAATTCTGCAGTGTTTTGCGGGTCTGCAAGGCGCGCATGACCCCACTTTGTGTCGGTTCCGTCACCATGACGGCCACCGAGGGCATCAGCAAAGCCTGTTCCATCAGCACTTTCATGGCCTGGTAGGCACTGAGCATGTGGCGTGGCTCGGGGGCGACGGGCACCAGGGGGCGCACCCCCGTGTTGGCCAGCGAGGGGCCCAGTCTGACGGCGCTGCCGTAGATCAGCAGCATGCCGAAGGGGCCGAAATGTTCACCCAGTGCCTCGCGGGCGTGGGCATCCAACTGCCCACTGCAAGTGAGTGCACGCCAACCCAGGGCGGCCGGCACGATGGTCCAGGGCAGATCGAGATCGGCCACTTCGGCGGGGGTGCACTGATCGCTCAGAATCTGCTCCAGCCCTGGCGTCTCTTCGGTTTCCGGGCTGTCCGTGTCCAGCACGGCCACCGACAGGCCTTGCTCGACATAAGCCTGGCAGAGTTGCCAGAGCATGCGCAGCTCAGAGGGCCCTGTGCTGTGGCGGATCACCGGGACCATCCGCAGCACCGGTTTAGGCATCTGCCGACGCAGACCTGCGCTTTGGTCAAGACCGGCTTCAAACATGGGCACTCTCCGAGACGGCCATGTTGCTGTTGGAGAAGAAGTAGTTCAGGTCGACGGCCTTGGGGTCGAAAGCCGACTTGCCTGGGGTGCGCATGGAGGCGCGCACCAGCTTGCCGGCGTCGGCGGCTTCCCAGTCTTCAGGGACGCGCTGACCATTGGTGACCCCGCGCAGCACCACCTGGTGGCGGATCAGCGCATCGAGTGCCGGACCGAGCTTCACGGCCTCGTCCACCTTCGACAGGATGGTCTGTTGCACGCCCGTGGTCTTGAAGCACGACAGCGTGTCGTCGATGGTGTCGCCATGGCTGCCGGCGTTCACCACCAGCAGCTTCTGGATGCCGGGCAGGTCGAGCACGTCGAGCATCTCGCGCTTGCGCGGGTCGCGCGGGGCCAGGCCGGTGGTGTCGATCAGGACCATTTTCTTGTTGCCCAACAGACCCAGCAGGTCTTGAAGGGCGGCGCGGTCGTGGGCCAGGTGGGCCACCACCCCGAGCATGCGGCCATAGGTGCGCAGTTGCTCGTGAGCGGCGATGCGGTAGGTGTCGAGCGTGATCAGCCCGACGCTGCCCGGCCCATGGACACGGGCACACAGGGCGGCCAGCTTGGCGGTGGTGGTGGTCTTGCCCACGCCGGTGGCCCCCACCAGCGCGAAGATGCCACCTTCTTCGTACAGCGGGTAGCTGTCTGCGTCGGTCTTGAGGTTGCGCTCCAGAACCTCCATCAGCCAGCGGACCGCTTCGGCGGGGCCAGTTTCTGCGGGCAGGCGTTCCAGGATGGCTCGGGCCAGGGCGGGGGAGTAGCCGGCGCGGATCATCTTGAGCATCAGGTTGGACTGGATCGGGTCCTGCTTGGCCTGGCCCAGCCAGGCCAGGGTATTGAAGCGCTCCTCGATCAGCTCCTTCATGGCCTGAAGTTCGTTGACGATGCCTTGCTGGTTCACGGCCGGGGCCGCTGCCTGTGCCACCGGGGCCTTGGCGCGGGTCGGGGTGACGTCTTCGAACACCGGACGGGTGACGGCCGGACGCGGCGCCGGGGCCTTTTTGAAGGCGATCGGCTGGATGTCCTTGGGGGCGGGCATCTCGCGCTGGCTGCGCGGCGCCATCGGGGCGCTTTCCTCTGCACCCATGGCCTCCTGGCGGCGGCGCAGCATGCGTTCGCGCACGTAATCCTGGAAGGACAGCGTGCTCATGGCCAGCTCGGCGGTGTCTTCGCGCACACCGCGTGGGCCCAGTTCGGGCGGGTTCATGGTCGCCAGCTTGCGGGCCAGGCTGGAGCCCGGCACCTGGGTCAGGCCCTGGCCTTGCGAAGGACCGCCTTCGGTGTGCTGTTCCAGGGCCGACAGGGCATCTTCACCCGTGGCCATCACTTCCACGCCGTTGGCTGTGGGGCGGTTGGACAGGATCAGCGTGCCCTCACCAAAAGCCATTCGTGCCTTGGCCAGTGCTTCGCGGGACGTTGCGGCGTGAAAGCGCTTGATGTTCATGATGCGGCACCTCTCAGGATCGGACCAATGCGGATCGTGTGTGTTTCAGGGATTTCGCTGTGCGCCAGGACCTGCATGCGGGGCGCCAGCCGGCGCACCAGGCGGGCCATGGCACCGCGGATCTGGTCAGGGACCAGCAGACAGGCGGGCAGGCCCATCTCTTCTTGCTTGTTGGCGATTTCGGCAGCGCTGCGGGTCAGCGCGTCGGCCACGCCCGGATCGAGGGCGGTGCCATTGGTATTGCTCAGGGCCTGCACCAGCAGACGCTCCAGGCCGGGCTCGATGGCGATGACGTTGAGCTCGCGCGCCGGGCCGTAGATCTGTTGCACGATGGCCGGCGACAGGGCGATGCGCACGCGGCGAGCCAGCTCCACCGGATCGGTGATGGTGCCGGCGTACTCGGCCAGGGTTTCGATGATGGTGCGGATGTCGCGGATGTGCACGGCCTCTTCCAGCA
>RXJO01000395.1 GCA_003987795.1 Curvibacter sp. | reverse complement strand
GCCAGCGTGCAGCACGTTCGCCGGGGCATGCGCTTCAACGACGGTCGCTGCGACCGCCAGGGCCGCTTCTGGGCCGGCACCATGGTGATGGACATGAGCGCCAACCTGCCGCTGGGCCAGTTGTACCGCCACGACCCCAGCCGGGGCTTGCAGGCCGTGTTGCGCGGGCTGACCGTGGCCAATGGCCTGGGCTTCAGCCCCGATGGCCGCACGATGTACCTGTCGGATTCGCACCCGACGGTGCAGGCCATCTGGGCCTTCGACTACGACATGGACACCGGCATGCCGCACAACCGCCGCCTGTTTGTGGACATGCGTGAACACCCAGGCCGTCCCGACGGGGCGGCGGTCGATGCCGATGGGTGCTACTGGATCTGCGGCAACGACGCCGGCCTGGTGCACCGCTTCACCCCCGATGGCCGCCTCGACCGCTCACTGACGGTGCCCGTCAAGAAGCCCGCCATGTGCGCCTTCGGCGGGCCTGCGCTGGACACCCTGTATGTCACCAGCATCCGCCCGGAGGGCATCGACCTGAGCGACCAGCCCCTGGCCGGTGGCGTGTTCGCCCTGCACCCCGGCGTCAAGGGTCTGCCAGAGCCGCCTTACCAGGACTGAAGCCCAAGCCCTGATTTTTTCGCTTCCCGAAGTTAGACAAACCCGATCCTCAAGGAGACAAAGATGAAATTCAAACACCACCTGATGATGCTGGCCGCCAGCCTGGCCCTGGGCCCCTTGGCCGCCCAGGCCACCGAGTTCCGCTCGGCCGACATCCACCCCGACGGCTACCCCACCGTCGAAGCGGTGAAGTTCCTGGGCGAGCGCCTCAAGCAGCTCACCAACGGCAAGGACAGTGTCAAGATCTACAACAACAGCTCGCTGGGCAATGAGAAGGACACCATCGAGCAGACCAAGATCGGTGCTCTGGCCATGGTGCGCGTCAACATCGCCCCGATGAACAACATCTGCCCGGCCACCCAGGTGCCGACCATGCCCTTCCTGTTCCGCAGCAAGGAGCACCTGCGTGCGGTGCTGGACGGCCCGATCGGCGAAGAGATCCTGAAGTCGTGCGAACCCCAGGGCTTCATCGGCCTGGCCTACTACGACAGCGGCGCGCGCAACATCTACACCGCCCGCAAGCCGGTGCGCAGCCTGGCCGATGCCAAGGGCCTGAAGATCCGTGTGCAGCAATCCGACCTGTGGGTGGCCCTGCTCGAGGCCATGGGCGCCAACGCCACCCCCATGCCGTTCGGCGAGGTCTACACCGCGCTCAAGACCGGCCTGGTCGATGGCGCCGAGAACAACTACCCCTCGTTCGAAAGCTCGCGTCACTTCGAGGTGGCCAAGTACTTCTCGCTGACCGAGCACTCCATGGCCCCGGAGATGCTGCTGTTCTCCAAGCGCGTGTGGGACAAGCTCACCCCAGAGGAGCAAACCGCCCTGCGCCAGGCCGCCAAGGAGTCGGTGCCTTACATGCGCAAGCTGTGGGACGAGCGTGAAGCCAAGTCGCTGGCCGCGGTGAAGGCCGGCGGTGCCGAGATCATCACGGTGGACAAGGCCTCGTTCCAGAACGCGATGAAGCCGGTGTATGACAAGTTCATCACCGACCCGAAGTTGAAAGACCTGGTCCGTCGCGTCCAGGAAACCAAGTAAGCATCGCCCTGCTCGGCCCCCCTTCTATGTGTGCCACGGCCTGAATTGACAGGCCGGGGGGCTGGCTGCACCCTTTTTCTGAAGAGTCGACACCATGTATTCCAAACTTTGCCGCTGGCTGGCTCGCAGCTGCATGTGGCTGGGCATCGCCGGCATCGTGGCCCTGATCGCCGCGGTGAGCTGGCAGGTCTTTGGCCGCTACGTCCTGAACAACACACCCACCTGGGCAGAAAGCCTGGCCTTGCTGCTGGTGCTCTACGTGACCATGCTGGGCACCGCCGTCGGCGTGCATGACGCGGGCCACATCGGGCTGGAGTCGCTGCTGGTGCTGGCGCCCGAGAAGATGCGCAACAAGATCGAGATCCTGATCCACCTGCTGGTCGGCCTGTTCGGTGCCGCCATGGCCTGGAGCTGCGCCGAGCTGGCTGCCTCGGTCTGGAGCTACCGCCTGCCCACCCTGTGGATCTCTGAAGGCTGGAAGTACATCCCGGCCACCTTGTCTGGAACCTTGATCGTGATGTTCTCGATCGAGCACATCATCGCGCTGGCCCAGGGCCGCGAAGTCGAACCCTGCTGGAGCTGATCACCATGGCCTTGACAATTCTCTGCGTCAGCTTCGCGCTGTTCCTGCTGATGGGGGTGCCGGTGGCGTTCTCGATCGGCCTGTCCGCCCTGTCCACCCTGCTGTATGAAGGCCTGCCCCTGGCCGTGGGTTTCCAGCAGATGACCTCTGGCATGAGCATCTTCTCGTTCCTCGCCATCCCGTTCTTCATCTTTGCAGGCGAGTTGATGATGTACGGCGGCATTGCCGACCGCATCGTGGACCTCGCTCGCAACCTGGTGGGCCATGTGCGCGGCGGCCTGGGCATGTCCAACGTGGTGGCCTGCACCCTGTTCGGCGGTGTTTCCGGCTCGCCGGTGGCCGATGTGTCGGCCATGGGCGCGGTGATGATCCCGATGATGAAAAAAGAGGGCTATCACGCGGACTACGCCGTCAACGTGACGACCCATGCGGCCCTGGTGGGCGCCCTGATGCCCACCAGCCACAACCTGATCATCTATTCGCTCGCCGCGGGTGGCAAGGTGTCGATCGCCGCGCTGATCCTGGCCGCCCTGCTGCCAGCCGCCATCCTGACCGTGTGCAACCTGGCCGCGGCCTACCTGGTTGCCATCCACCGGGGTTACCCGGCCGGCACCTTCCCGGGCTGGTCCATCGTCGCGCGCTCGCTGGCTGCTTCGTTGCCGGGGCTGATGATCGTGGTGCTGATCCTGGGCGGCATCCTGTCAGGTATCTTCACGGCCACCGAATCGGCCGCCGTGGCTGTGCTCTACGCCCTGGCACTGACCGTTTTCGTGTACCGCTCGATCAAGCGCGAGCACTTCATCAAGGCAGCGGCCAAGGCCGTGAAGACCACGGGCGTGGTGCTGCTGCTGATCGGCATTTCGAGCACCTTCGGCTACCTGATCAGCCTGTATGGCGTGGCCGAGCTCACGGGCCAGATGCTGTCTCAGATGACCACCACGCCCTGGGTGATCTTCCTGATGGTCAATGTGTTGCTGTTCCTGCTGGGCACCTTCCTGGACATGGCGGCCACCATCTTGCTGTGCACCCCGATCTTCCTGCCGATCTGCCAGCAATACGGCATGAGCTCGGTGCAGTTCGGGATCATGCTGCTGATCAATTGCGCGCTCGGCCTGAACACCCCCCCGGTGGGCACCACCCAGTTCGTGGGCTGCGCCATCGGCGGCGTGTCGGTGGGCACGGTGATGCGCACCATCTGGCCCTTCTATGGCGCCCTGATCTTCGCCCTGCTGCTGGTCACCTATGTGCCCTCGTTCTCGATGTGGCTGCCCAGCATCTTCATGACCAAGTGAAGCCGAACCGAAAGCCCCTGCCATGAGCTCTACGACCCCTGCCGTGCCCCGCACCATCCAGGTCCATCCAGCCGACAACGTGGCCATTGTCGTCAATGACGGAGGTCTGCCGGCCGGTAGCGTGCTGCCCGGTGGCCTGGCCCTGGTCGAGGCGGTGCCCCAGGGCCACAAGGTGGCCCTGACCGACCTGGCCGAGGGCGAGGTGATCCGCCGCTACAACGTGGTGATCGGCTACGCCGCGCGCCCCCTGCCCCGCGGCAGCTGGGTCAACGAGCGTGTGATGCGCATGCCCACCCCGCCTGGCCTCGAAGACCTGCCCGTGGGCACGCTGGCCGTGCCGGCCCCGCCAGCCCACGAGCAGCACACCTTCGAGGGTTACCGCAATGCCGATGGCTCGGTGGGCACGCGCAACATCCTGGCTGTCACCCAGACCGTTCAGTGCGTGGCCGGCGTCACCGACTTCGCCGTCCAGCGCATCAAGGCCGAGCTCCTGCCCCGCTACCCCCATGTCGATGACGTGGTGGCCCTGGAGCACACCTACGGCTGCGGCGTCGCCATCGACGCGCCCGACGCCGTCATCCCCATCCGCACCGTG
>RXJO01000586.1 GCA_003987795.1 Curvibacter sp. | reverse complement strand
GATCTCCGACAGGGCTTGGGGCGACGAAGCACGCACAAGGGGTACACCTGCCCACCCAGCGCGGCCTTCAGTCGCCCGCGACATCGAGGCGACCACGCAGATGGCCATTACCTCGTACATGCAACTCATTGAGGCTTCTCCTCTGAAAACCGCTCGTGAGCCTGCGCCTGCAGGGTCTTCACATGTGCATTGCTGAGCCCCCCCAGGCCTTGCGCGCCATCAGCCAAGGCCTTGGCAACGAGATGAGCCCAAAGCAGCCCCGCGCGCTCCTGCGGCAACCCGCATTCAGCGGCGAACTCCGCCTGGCGCCCGGACATGTACTGAATCGCGGTCACCGCAGACCATTTTTGGCCGAGACCTGCTTTCAACGCGGCCAGGGCTGCAACCAGATCCGCCCCGCCCGGGGCCGCAGGATCCTCTGCCAGGGTGGCCAGCACCACGCGGGCACACAGGCGGGCCTTGGGCAACTCCAAAGGGGCTGCAGCCCTTTGCTGGGCGATCTTGTGCTGTAGGGCCGCACTCACCATCTCTGTTCTCTCCTTACAAGGTATGCCAGGGTCAAGCTGGCGCCATTGTCAGCAGGCCCACGTCCACCTGGATTCCGAAATGCTCACGCATGAGGCGACAGAAGAGCACCCAGTCAGCATGACTGGGTACCTCATGGGTGCAATGCAAGCATTGAGGTGCACCCTGCAGCTGCTCCGTCACAGTCCGATGCACGTCGAGGCCGAACCGCCTTGAAAACCGCCCTACAGTGCTACCGTCCATGCTGTGGACCCACACCGTTTGACCGTCCTGACTGACCTGCACTTGATCAGGATGCTGGTCCATGGTGAGCCTCCTTTGACTCTTCAAGGCTCTCCAATCCAATCCCCAATGACTGCGGGTCAATCACCATGGCTGCGGAAGCCTCAATGTCGTTCTGAGTGACGACCCCATACACCAGACCCAGCCGAGCGATCACCGGCAGGCGCCCTGCCTTGCTCATGATGCCCACGGCACCAGCACAGGTCATACGCTCCGAATCCAATGTCTTGTGGCACAGGAAAGTCCGAGTGTCATCCGCCAGTAGTCCCGTAACGATGTTCTGGAGTCGGCCCTCACGCAACTCGGCGCCGGCACCGTCACGACGAAACGGACAGTTGGAACAGGGGCGCTTGGTGATGGGCATCAGTGACCTCCCTGGAGCCGCTCCATCGGTTCAACAACGGAGTAGCCGTGCCAGGTGCCCTGCTCTCCCGCGTTATGAGGTGGAGTCGAAGCCACGGGGTCGTCCTGCAGCAAGGTCGCCATCACCAAATTGAGCGAGACGCTATCAAGCCTTGCCATCACCCGCCTCTCATGCCCAGGCCCCTCGGTCCGCCCCCTCGCGCCACGCACCAAGTGCACCGGCTGGCCGACGAGGGCCTGTAAGCGTCTGTATTCCGCCGATGGGGCTTGTACCAGTGCCCAGCCCCGCCGCCCTTTGTGCATGCGCGATACGGGTACCACCACCTCCGAGTTTCCGTGAAGGATGGCATTGCCACCGCGGAGCGACTGCACCAGGCACAGGCCAGGATAGGCCTGGGAGTAGGTACGCCAGGTTTGCCCCGGGCATACCTCCACTCCATCACGGGTGATCAGGACAGGGGCTATGGACAAGATCATCTTTCTCAGTGCTCAGAATGCTGTTATCAGGATAGCCGGTTTGCACGTTACAGAGCCGAAGGCATCTCGCCGAGGACAGAATCATTCTCGGCATCAAAACCACACACCTCGCACCACGGCTTTACCCCCTGCCCATACGACAGGCGATATCACCTGATCAGTACGGGCGCGAGGGCCATTCTCTCGATCACTGAAGTAATCGCTCATGAACGCTACATTCTTTTTGTGGTGAGTGCGACTATTGCAGCGCCATTGACGATCTGCTCGAAGTGTTCCGCGCTGTGCAGCACCGCATCGAGCGGAGGAACATCACCGAAAATCATGCCAGCCATTGCTTCATAGTCTTTTTCAAGTGCCTCTCGCATCGCCGGACTTGGCGTTAGCGTAAACGTACCGGGTACTGCACTGTCGAGCCCCAAATCGGCGCTGCCGAAGAACAGCCTCGCATGGTGGGCGCAGTCGGTCGCAAGCACGTGATCCTCTTGCCAAGCAGCCGCCAACGGTGCCTGCATTAGTTGATGTACGTCATAGTAGTGACGTGAGACACGTTGCCCGCCGTGTCGTAGCTCAGCGCGACGGTCATGCCACTGGCGTAGCCCGTGCAAGATCATGACTTTGTCCCAAAAGGTGCGTTCGGGTTTCACGGTGATTACGTTCGTCACGGTCAAGTCCAGGTCGGGCAGATCCTGTATGACGTACGGAGTGACAGAAGCCGCGACATGCGGATCAAGTGCCGATTTGGCACCGGCCTCAATCTTGACCGCTGAGCGGATGTAGTCGCCGGCGGTGGCTGTGACAGAGGGATACCAAAACAGCAAACTCTGGCCATCCTTGTCGTCGGGATCAAGTTCTAACCGAAAGCGGTTCTCGGGAATGACCGATGCCGCGATATGAGTGAACTGCGCGGTCAATGGACCTGCTATATAGGCTTGGCACGCATTGCGGATGGCTTCGAGACGTGCACGGCGCTTCTTGCCGCTCAGCGCATCCAGATCGGCAACCTCGGCCCTTTGTCCCAAGTCATCACGAAACACTGTGATGTCGATGTCTTCGGAAAAGCGAGAGATCAGGCCGAAGGCCTTGGAGAGCGAAGTGCCGCCCTTGAACAGCAGGCGAGGGCCACCAGTTTCCAGGCCGTTGAACAGCGCATCTAGTGTCCAAGAGACCCAGAAATCCTTTTCGATATTCTGAACCGCTGTACCGAGGCGGGTTGAGGCGCCAAGAAACAAGTCTCGCCGCTCGGCGTCACTAGCTGTGATGATGGTATTGAATGCTGGATTCACGGGGTCTCCCCGTGTTTGGCCGCGCGGCGGCGTGCAGACTGAGATTTTTTGGTGTCGAGAGTTTGGGATGTTGCGGCCCTTGTTTCCTGCGGGTCACAGCCAGGGAGTTCTCGGATCAAGCTTTGCATCCACGCCGGCAATACATTGAAACCATCGAGCAGATCCTGGCGGATCGCCGGGCCATGAACGGGATCGGCCAGCACTTTAGTCAGTTTGCCCTGAATGGAAGAACGCTCCGAAGTCAGTGTGTCCTTTAACCAGTACAGCGCCTGCACGATACGCATGGCCGGGCGCCCCGCCCAGTAGAGACGGCTGGGCGCAGTCTGCTTGAACTCGATGGTGAGCTTGTCGAGTTGAACCGCGCGTCGGCGGGTATCGGTATGGATGGTGACGCGAGCAGGTACCGCGTCGGTCAGACCGAGATCATTGGCAGCGGTCATGCCGTCTACCAGCAGGCGTAGGTGATCGCGGCGGGCAATGGCTTCCGCCACCGCGCGGTAGTCTGGGGTTGTGGGACGTTTGGTCAGGCTATTGATCTTGGGCCTGTCATATAGGCCTCTTTCAATGCGCCGTAACTCTCCCGCCTGCACCATGCGCTGCAGAGTCTTGTCGATGGCATCACGACTGCCCAACTGTGCAAAGTCGGTTGGCACCCAAACTTGTCCGGTTTCAGCCGCTTCAATCAGAGCAGAGATGTGAGATTTGAGTGCGGACATTGCCTCTCCTGTCCGATATTTATATATCTTTTTCGGACAATTGACAATCCATTGTCCGAAATATGTGGTTTTATTTCGGACATGGTGAGCGTTGATTTTTCCTTTGTACAGGCCCACGCAGCTATCGTTCCAAGCGTTTGCAACATCAATAGCGCACATCCCGGCGTACCACCGTCGGGCTCGCGGGCTGCACCCCGCGCCTTCAAGGCGCGCAGGGCCGTGTCCTCGGCTGCGCCTGTGGTGCACCACCCCTCAGTGGGCCGGGCAGATCTCCAAGGTCAGTCAGTGTCAGCAGCACCCGGGGCGGTCGAAGCCAGGACCTCGAATGGGCATGCGAGCCGTTCGGCCCATTCGACGGCTTCAGCCCGCGCTTTGCGAAGCAGAAGGTAGAAGACGTTGCTGGGCCGAGCGATGTCTGAGCGGGCCACGTGCTGGCGCTGGGCCGCATGAGGCCCCGGCATCAGCGCCCAGTCACCCTTGGGCG
>RXJO01000119.1 GCA_003987795.1 Curvibacter sp. | reverse complement strand
CGAGGAGGCCTTGGCCCCCGGTCTGGACGACACCGACCCGGCGGTGGCCCAGAGCCTGTCTGACTATGACGATTACGACGAGCTGCGCGTGGCCATCGTGACCCAGGCCTCCGGCGACACCGGAGCACGCGCCCAGTTCATGTACCAGGATGCACAGGCGCACCGGCTCACCCTGTACCTGGGCGCCCTGCCCCCAACGCCAGCGCCTGGGGGGCCCCCAAGCAGCAGCGCCCCCCATGCCGCGATGGGAGCGAGCCCGCTCGCCGGGTTCAGCTTCAACCAGGAAGGGCCCGTGCCCTCCTTCTACTGGGTCGAAGGCGATTTCGGCTACGCCCTGCAGGCGGATCTGCCCCGTCAGGCGCTGCTCGACCTGGCCCTGGCCGTTTACAAGCAGCTCTGAGATCCGGCGCCTGGCGCGGGCGGCTCAAGCCTTCAGATCACGCAGCGGGTGCTCGGTGGCCGACCAGGGGCTGCTGAAGAACTGGGTCACCAGGGAGGCAGGCACCTCTTCGACCCGAGCCGGATTCCAGCGCGGCTGATGGTCTTTGTCCACGGCCAGGGCACGGATACCCTCCACCGTTTCGCTTTGGCCCGGGCGCAGGTGGAAGCAACGGTGCACCATGTCACGCTCCATGCGCAGGTCTTGCACCAGATCCAGCTCGCGGGCACGGCGGATCTGCTCCAGCACCACATGCAGCATCAGCGGTGAACGCTTGCGCAAGGTGGCGGCCGTCTGCCGAGCCCATTCATCGGTCGAGGCCTCCAGCGAGTGCACGATGGCGGTCGCATCGGGCAAGGCGAAATGGTGATCGACTGCAGCACGATGCGCCTGCTCAGCCGCTGGCGACTGAGCCCATTGCGTCTGCAGATAGGCTTGCAAGGCGTCGGTCGAATCCCAGGTGCCCTGGGCCAGTGCCTCCCACAGCCCGGCTTGGCGCTCTGAGGGCAGGAAATGATCCGCCAGGCCATAGGCCAGGGCGTCTGCAGCACCGATGGTGTCGCCCGTGAGGGCCAGCCATTCGCCGATTCGCCCGGGGCAGCGCGAGAGGAAATAACCGCCCCCCACATCCGGGAACAGGCCGATGTTGGTCTCTGGCATGGCCATCTTGGTGCGCTCGGTCACGATGCGCACGCTGCCGCCCTGGCTGATGCCCATGCCGCCGCCCATGACGATGCCATCCATGAAGGCGATGTAGGGCTTGGGGTAGGCATGGATCAGATGGTTGAGCGCGTACTCTTCCGTGAAGAAGGCCTCCAGATCAGGGTCGCCCGTGGTCCCGGCCTGATGCAGAAAGCGGATATCGCCCCCGGCACAGAAAGCACCGAAGACCCCCTCCTTGTTGCTGCCACGGATGGCCACCGCCAGCACAGTCGGGTCTTGGGCCCAGGCCTGCAAGGCCACCGTGAGATCGCGCACCATGCCCAGCGACAGCGCATTCAGCGCGCGCGGCCGATTCAGGGTAATCAGGCCCATGCGGCCACGCACCTCGGTCACCACCTCACCATTGAAGAGACTCATGTGTTTTGCTCCTTCCAACCTAATAGTTCGTTGAATACCAGGGCCCCGATCACCAGGGCCCCGCCAGCCAGCACCTGCGGCGCCGGCCGCTCGCCGGCACCCAGCCAGGCCAGCAGAATGCCGAAAATCACCTCCAGCAGGGCCAGCAAGGCCACCTCGGGCGCCTTGAGCACCCGCGCACAGCGCACCGCCAGCACGCAAGGAATCGCCAATTGAACCACCCCCAACAGGGCCAGCCATCCCAGGTCGGCGCCACTGGCCCGGAACGGGAACGCCAGCGGCAGGGTCGTCAAGACTGAAATCAAGGCCCCGATCAGCACGGCGGGCACCAGATCGATGCTGTGGCCCTGGGCATGCGATCGCTGCACCACAGTCCAGTTGATCGACCCCGCCAAAGGCACGCACAGGGCGACCAGGGTGCCCACCCAGGGGGCATGCCCCAACTGGCTGCCATACATCCAGGCGATGCCCAGGCCCGCCACCACGATGGCCAGCCAGGTGCGCGTGGCGATGCGATGCCCCAGAAACACGCGGGCGATGAGGGCCGTGAACAGGGGCCCCAAGGCCATGGTGACCAGCACATTGGCGACCGTGGTCAACATGATGGCCACCATGAACGCGGTGAACATCACACTCCAGCAGACCCCCGATATCCACAAAGCCCGGCCGCCATGACGCATGTTGCTGAACACACCGCGCCCCTGCACCAGCGGCAGGATCAGCAACAAGGCCAGGACATTGAACAGGCTGCGCCAGAAAGTGACTTCGAAGCTCTGGGCATGTTCGAGTTGACGCGTCACGACGCCGGCAATCGACCACATGAGGGTCACGGCCACCATCAAGACGACCGCACGGGAATGGGAAAGTCGCATCTCAAGAAAAGAAAAGCCGGGCGCCGCAAGGGCCCCGGACAGAGAATCGAGCCCGCCAAGGGGCCAAATCGAACATTTTGCACGATCACAGCGCACGCAGCGCTGGACATCCGGGACAGCCCGCCACGCAGCCCCAGCCTGAGGCCCGTGGTGGACAGGTCAGGGATCAGTCGCGGAGCTCGAGTGCGCGGTTGAGGCTGAGCGCCGCCAGGGTGCCGATGGCGCCTGACAGCAGATAGATCCCCACGTAGGCCAGGCCGAAATGAGCCGACAGACCCAAGGCCACCAGCGGCGCAAAACCCGCCCCCACCAGCCAGGCCAGGTCAGAGGTCAGTGCAGCACCGGTGTAACGGAACTTTGCCGGGAAGTTGGCCGTCACCGCCCCTGCCGCCTGCCCATAGGACAGGCCCAGCAACAGAAAACCGGTGACGATGAAGGCATCCTGCCCCGACTGACCGCCGCCCATCAGTGTGGGCGCCGCGGCACTGAACAAGGCGATCAGGGCCGCCAGGGTGCCCAGCGTGGTGCGACGCCCGAAACGGTCGGCGATCAGGCCGGACATCACCACGCCGCCACCGGCAAGCACGGCACCGAACATCTGAACCATCAGGAATTCGCTGATGGATCGGTTGGAGTACAGCGTGATCCAGGACAGCGGAAACACCGTGACCAGGTGAAAGAGCGCATAGCTGGCCAGGGCGGCCAGGGCGCCAATGATCAGGTTGCGACCTTGCGATCGGACCAGCTCTGTCACCCGGGTGGGCTGCAGCTCGCGCTCTTCCAGCAGGCGGGAGTACTCATCGGTGGACACCAGACGCAGGCGGGCAAACAGTGCCACTACGTTGATGGCAAATGCCACGTAGAAGGGATAACGCCAGCCCCATTCCAGGAAATCAGAAGACTCCAGGTTGCCCAGCAGGTAGGAGAACAGGCCGGCGGCCACAAAGAAGCCCAGCGGGGCCCCCAGTTGACCCAGCATGGCATACCAGCCTCGCCGCTCGGCTGGCGCATTCAAGGCCAGCAACGAGGGCAGGCCGTCCCACGAGCCCCCCAGGGCAATGCCCTGGGCCACCCGGAACACCGACAGCAGCACGATGGAGGCCATGCCCAGTTGCGCGTACGAGGGCAAAAAGGCCATGCCCGCAGTGGACAGCCCCAGCAGGAACAGGGCCAGGGTCAGCTTGGCCTCACGCCCCATGTGCCGCTGGATGGCCATGAACAGCACCGACCCCAGCGGCCGCGCCACAAAGGCAAACGAGAACACCACGAAAGAATACAGCGTGCCCTCCAGACGCCCCTCGAAGGGGAAGAAGACACTGGGGAAGACCAGCACCGAAGCGATGGCATAGACGAAAAAGTCGAAATACTCGGACGCTCGCCCGACGATCACGCCCACCGCGATCTCGCCGGGGGCGATGGGACTGCCGTGGGCACCGGGGCCCTCACGGCGGGCTGCGTCCTGAGACGGCAGGTTTGCGTCGGCGCCAAGGCCGAGGGTATGAGTCATGCTGGACACCATAGTTTGCCTCTCAAATAGTTGTGCCATCCGCCCGGTCAGGACCGGCGCGGACCCCCACCGAGGTTTGACCTGGGACAAAACGTCCAATCGCCAAACACGGCAGGCAGCGCTAGATTACCGCACCCAATCTCCATAGCACATACTGCTTTTCCCTGGCATGACCCTCCTCAAGCCCCTTCGGGGATTGCTGCCGCTGGCTGCAGTTCTCTTGACCGGTTGCAATACCGT
>RXJO01000253.1 GCA_003987795.1 Curvibacter sp. | reverse complement strand
GTGTGGAATTTTCTTCTTGGGTCATGATGCGCTGTATTTTGGCACGACTGCTGTAAAAAAAGACTTGACAAATGATAAAAATAATTTATATGATATACTTATCTTGTCAAAAATCAGCTTGTCAGGCGATTTTTGAATTATCGCGAGGTACTGCATGAAAAAGATACTGATCGTCGACGACCATGCGGATATTCGCAAGCTTTTGCGGATGACCATGGAGTTCGTCGCGTACGAAATATTTGAAGCGGCAGATGGGCAGGCAGGTCTCAGCATGGCCGAGGAGTTGCAGCCGGATCTCGTCTTGCTCGATGTGATGATGCCGGGGGGCATAGATGGCTTGGAGGTGTGTCGTCGAATCAAGGCAAATCCGCAATTGGTGGGTTCCAAAGTCATTTTGCTGACTGCCCGTGGGCAAAGCGAAGACCGTGCCGCGGGCTTTGCGGCAGGGGCTGACGAGTATCTGGTCAAGCCCTTCAGCCTGTTGCAATTGATCGAAACCATCAACAAACTCGAAGAATCGTCGTCCTGACGACCTTCCTGGCGTGTGAAGGTGCGCCCCAGACTCAGCCAGGCTCCTGGGCTGATGAATGCAGGGGCTGTCCTCAAGACACAGGCGGGTCTGTCACTTGGAAGACGCGGCAGTGGTCGATACCTGGAGTGGATCATGTTGCATCGGTTTCTGGCTGCTTGTATCTTGACGACGGGGCTTTTGCTGGCTGCGCCTGCTGCGCGGGCCGGGGTTATCCTTGATCGCGTGCAGGCCAGCAAAGCCATGCGTGTGTGCATCTGGCCAGACTATTACGGGATCACCTACCGCAATCCACGTACCCAGCAATTGGTGGGCATAGATATTGATTTGGCACAGGATTTGGCGGCTGACCTGTCGATGAAGGTCGAGTTTGTTGATTCAAGCTTTGCCTCTCTCGTGTCAGATCTCCTGGGTGATCGCTGCGATATTGCCATGTTCGCTGTGGCCATGCTCCCGCAGCGCATGCAGTATCTGAGATTCACCCGGCCCTACATGCGCAGCGACATCTATGCCATCACCACACGTGCCAGTTCCACCATCAAGCAATGGGCCGACATTGATCGCCCGGGTATCCTGGTTGGAGCCCAGAGTGGCACATTCATGGAGCCTGTGATGGCGGCGCACCTCAAGCACGCGAAGTTGATCAGCATCAAACCACCGCAGACCCGTGAGCGTGAACTGGAGGCCGGACGCATCGATGTCTTCATGACCGACTACCCTTACAGCCGTCGTTTGCTCGACAGTGCTGACTGGGCGACCTTGATTTCTCCTCCCAAACCATTTCATGTTCTGCCCTATGGCTACGCCGTCAAGCCTGGTGACGACAGTTGGTATTCTCTGGTGGATGATTTTGTAGCCCGGATCCAAAAGGATGGCCGCCTGGAAGCCCATGCCAAGCGGCATGGGTTGACCTCCATGCTGGTTCAGCCCTGATGTGTGGGTGGGCTCGGTTCACATGCGCCAAGATTCTTCCTTGAAGTCGTCCGCCCAATGGCTTTCGAGCCAACTGGCCCTGTTCACGGGGGTGCTGTTCGCATTGCTGTTGCTGATGGCCATCGTGTGGATGTCATGGCGCGGTCACCAACAGGTCGTCGAGCAGGACTTGCGACAGCAGGAGCTCTATGCACGTGTGATCGAAGACCATGCCAGCCGCTCATTTGACGCGGTGGCTGTGGTGCAGAGTTCTTTGGCAGAGACGGTCCTGCTGCAGGACTCGCTGGCCGATATCCCTCATTTGAGTCACCAGCTGACCCAGGTGCTCAGCGGAGTGCCATTCGTCCGTTCCATTGCCGTGCTGGATGCTCAAGGACGTGTTCTGGTTAGCTCCTCGCCGAGCGAGGTTCGGCGCCAGGTGGATCTCTCCTTGTTGGGGCCTCGTCCGGCACGCGGTCAGACCTTGCTGGGGCCTCTCATCCGCGGTCGCAATCTGAGTGATTTTGAGGTGGGTGTCTCGCGTGTAGAGGTGCGTTCTGGCATCAACAGCCTGCCCATGATGTACGGTTTTGCCCTGGCAGGGGGGCAGCCCATGCTCGTGGTGGCCCTCATCAATCCTGACGCGTTGGTGAATTTTCAGCGGCAGGTCATTGGCGACAACCCTCTGTCGGTGATTGTGGCGAGCTACACCGGCCTGTTGCTGACCAGCACGGTAGACATGGTGGATGCGCCAGGTTTGAGTCTGGCTCACCACAGCCTCTTCAGTGAGCGCCAGGTGGCTCGGGAACACGGCAGCTACCGGGAGCACGCGCCCTCTGGGGAGGACACGCTGGTGGCCTTCCGGGCGTCGAGGGCGTGGCCCTTGGTGGTTTTGGTGGAGCAGGCGCAGGCGGCATCCACCCAGCGTTGGCTGGTGAGAGCTCGCCCGGTGTTGGTGGCGGGCTTGGTGGTTGTATTCATGCTGCTGGGCATGGCCGTTGTTTTGTATCGAAGTTTGCGGGCGCGCGAGCGTTCCCGCGTGCTGTTTGATCGGGCGCGTGATCAGGTCGTGCGCAGCGAGCGTGAGCTCAGTGTGCTGCTGCGAAGTCTGCAGGAGTTGATTTTCCGGACGGACGCTTCCGGTGTGGTGACCTATGTGAATGCCCGTTGGGCTGCCTTGCTCGGAGCACAGGCGCATCAGGCCTTGGGGCGCAGTGTGCTGGACGTGCTGGTGCCCGAGCGTCCGACCGATCGCACCACGCTGTTCGCATTGGATCACCTTGACGGCGTTCGTCATTGCCGGGCATCCACGGTGGGTGCAGATGGGCGCACGCGACATTTCGAGCTGGCTGTGGTGCCCCTTTTGGTGGATGGCCGGATCACTGCATTTGCCGGTAGTGCGGTGGACATCACTGAACTGCTGGAGACTCAACGCCAGCTTCAGATGCAGCTGTCCTTGATCGGGCTCATGCTTGAGATCAGCCCCGAGCCCACGTCGATGGCGGACGAGTTGGGTCGCCTGGTGATGGTGAACAAGGCCTGGGAGCAGTTCAAGGGTCTTGATCGGGGGCAAGTGATCGGCAAACGCTTTGCAGATTTCCTCCCGGCCAGCGAGGCGCAGTTGCATGAGCACTCTGAGGCTCAACTGGTTCGACAGGGGGGAGAAATCCGGTTCGAGTCACGCATCTCGCGCTATGACCTGGGCATGCGTGATGTCCTGATCAGCAAGGTCATGGTACCGGGCGAGTCGGGGACTTTGATTGGCGTTTTGACGGTGCTGACCGATGTGACGGAGTTCCGCGAAGCGGAGCGCGCCATCCGTGAGGCGCGTGATGTGGCGGAGGAGGCTTCGCGTTCCAAATCGGAGTTCGTGGCCAACATCAGCCACGAATTGCGCACTCCCTTGCAATCGATCATCGGATTCTCGGAATTGGGTGTGATGCGGGGCAAGGGCAGTGATCGCATTGTGTCCATGTTCCAGGACATCAATGCATCAGGGCAGCGGATGCTGGCACTGGTCAATGATCTCCTGGATGTCTCCAAGATCGAAAGCACGGTAGGGACTTTCCATCTCGAGAGCGTGGATCTACGCTCTTTGATCAGGCCTGTGGCGCGTGAGATGGGCCCCTTGCTGGCGCGCAAGAATCTCGCTCTCGACATGGACATGTCGGATCTGCCTCTGGTCGCTCGGGCTGATCCTTTGCGCTTCCAGCAGGTGGTGCGCAATGTCCTGGCCAATGCCATCAAATTTTCTCCCAATGATGAGCGGGTTGCGCTGTCTGCGCAGATGGGGGATGCCGGCGAGATCCACATCGTCGTGCGTGATCATGGTCCAGGCATTCCCGAGGCTGAGTTGGAGAAAATCTTTGAGGCCTTCGTCCAATCCAGCAAGACCAAGAACGGCTCTGGTGGCACCGGGCTGGGTCTGGCCATCTGTCGCAAGATCGTTGAAGGGCACGGCGGCCGCATCCATGCATGCAACGTCTCAGACGGCGGTGCGGAGTTCCACATCTTTTTTCCAGCCCGTGCGGGTGGTGCGGAGAGTCAGCCCATGCCGCTGACTTGAACGGATCGATGTGTGGCCCACATCGATTTTGTGACGCCGATGACCGAAAAAGAAAAAGGTCTTGCAAGCGTTAGCCTGCAAGACCTTTGAATGGCTCCTCGACCTGGGCTCGAACCAGGGACCTACGGATTAACAG
>RXJO01000435.1 GCA_003987795.1 Curvibacter sp. | reverse complement strand
AGGAATCCCAGCTCGTGCTGGTCGACTACCAAACCCGCCTGATGCCCGCCATCCACGAAGGCCCGCTGGTGCTCGAAAACGCGCTGCGCCTGGCCCGTGCGGCCCGCCTGTTGCAGGTGCCCGCGTTCGGAACCGAGCAAAACCCCTCCAAGCTGGGCGAGAACCCGTCCGAGCTCAAATCCTTGTGCCAGAGGACGCTGGCCAAGATGCATTTCAGTGCCGTCGAAGAAGGCCTGTCGGAATGGCTGCGTCCGCCGGCCAAGCCGGTGCAGGGCAATGCGCGCAGCCTGCCCAAGCACCTGCAGAAGCCGGCCCAGACCGAAGCCGAGCGCAGCGCCATCGTGCTGGCCGGTTGCGAGGCCCATGTCTGCCTGCTGCAGACGGCGCTGGATCTGCTGGAGGACGAGTTCGAGGTCTGGGTGGTGACCGATGCCTGCGGCTCGCGCACCGAGCGCAATCGCGATGCGGCATTTGATCGCCTCGCCGGGGCGGGCGCGGAACTCGTGACCACCGAGATGGTGTTGTTCGAGTGGCTGCGCACCGCCGAACATCCCCAGTTCAAGGCGGTGCAGGCTTTGATCAAGTGAGTCGGCTGGGCCGATCGGCTCAGAGCGCGTCGCGAAAGCGGCGCGTGATGTCGTCGATGGTGGCGCGTTCCTGGATCAGGGCCGCCACGCAATGGGGATCGAGCTGTCCGATCTCGGCCATGCGCTGCAATTCGGCCAGGGCGCAGTCAGTGGGCCACCCCTCTTTGTAGGGACGCGGGCTGGTCAGGGCATCGAAGATGTCGGCCACCGTGACGATGCGGGCCTCGATCGGGATGTCGGGGGCCTTCAGCCCCTTCGGATAGCCGGAACCATCCAGCAGCTCGTGGTGGTAGGCCACGATGTTGTGCATCATGGCCGAATGGGGCAGGTCATTGAGCTTGAAATCGCCCATCATCTTGCCCACCAGAGCGCAGCCCAGTTCGACATGGGTTTCCATGATGCTGTGCTCGGCCGGGTCCAGCGACCCTTCCTTGAGCAGGATGCGGTCGGGAATGCCGATCTTGCCGATGTCGTGCAGCGGCGCGAATTGGTAGATGTTCTCGACGAACTCGTCGTCCAGGCCGTAACGGGGTGCCACGGCACGGGCGATCAGGCGTGCGTAGCGCGACATGCGCTCCAGGTGGGCACCGGTCTCGAAGTCGCGCAGGTTGGCGAAGTCGCGGGCGATCTGGGTTGAGGCCAGCATCATGCGCACCGTGGCCATCTCGCTGCTGATCATCATGTTGATCAGGCTGCAGGCCAGCACGAGATCACGCTGTACCGCGGCATCGAAGATCCCAGGCTGCAGCGAGTCGAAGAACACGAAGCCCAGCAGCGTGCCTTGCCCGTACATGGGGACGGTGAAAGAGGACTGGTAACCCTGCTGGCTCAGCCATCGCGCGTGTTCGCTGCCCTGGCCGATCACCTTGGGGATGTGGTCCAGCACGCGCATCTCGCCGCTGCGTGCCAATGCCAGCAAAGACTGGCTTTCGTGCAGGGGAAACTCGTAGCCGCGCAGTGCCTCACCGGTTCGGGTGCTGTGCAGAAAGGTCTTGAGTCGGTCTTCGCTCTCGTCATAGAGCGCGCAGGCCACGCGATCGAGCTGGGGCACCGAGGATCGCAGATGCTCGTGCATCTGCCGCAGCCGCTCGCTCAGGCTGCGGGCGCCGGCAAACAGGTCGACAAAGTGAGGGATGGGAATTTCGGTCATGGAGCGCCCACGTGATTGGAGCACCGATGGACGGGGCCCCAAGGCTTCAGTATCAATTTATCTTGATTCAAATCAAGATGTATCGAGGGGCCTGGTAGCGGCAGGCGTCGCCGGCGCGAACTGTCGGTCATCCGTGTCAGGTCTGAGCAAGCCCCTGATGAATAATTATGAATTCAATTCAATGAAACCACTCCCGCGGCCCACTGGGCTGCTGTGGGGCCCCGGAGTCGGTGAGAGGAGATCAATCGGATGACATACGCACAATTCCACCAGCGTTCCCTGACAGAGCGCGATGCCTTCTGGACCGAGCAGGCAGCGTTGATCGACTGGCAACAGCCGCCGCAGCAGGTGTGCGACTACAGCAACCCGCCGTTCGCTCGCTGGTTTGTCGGCGGCACCACCAACCTGTGCCACAACGCGGTGGACCGCCATGTGGCCGCCCGGGGCGATCAGGCTGCGCTGATTGCGGTCTCGACCGAGACCGACACGGAACGCGTCTACACCTATGCGGAACTGCAGCGCGAGGTGGAACGCATGGCGGCCTCGCTCAAGTCCCTGGGTGTGGGCAAGGGTGACCGTGTGCTGATCTACATGCCCATGATTGCCGAGGCCGCCTTTGCCATGCTGGCCTGTGCCCGCATCGGTGCCTTGCACACGGTGGTGTTCGGTGGTTTTGCCTCCGGTGCCCTGGCCTCGCGCATCGACGATGCCGAGCCGGTGGTGATCGTGAGCGCAGACGGTGGCTCACGGGGGGGCAAGCCTGTGCCCTACAAGCCTTTGCTCGATGCGGCCATCAGCCTGGCCGCGCACAAGCCCGCGGCCGTGCTGCTGGTCGACCGGGGGCTGGTGAGCATGAACTACACGGCCGGTCGTGACCATCGCTGGTCTGATCTGCGCCAACAGCATCTCGATGCCCGGGTGCCCTGCGAATGGGTCGATGCCACCCACCCCAGCTACACCCTCTACACCAGTGGCACCACCGGCAAGCCCAAGGGCGTGCAGCGTGACACCGGTGGCTACGCCGTGGCGCTGGCCGCCAGCATGAAGCACATCTTCCAGGGCAATCCGGGCGAGACCTATTTCTCGACCAGCGACATCGGTTGGGTGGTGGGGCACAGCTACATCGTCTACGGGCCCTTGATCGCGGGCATGGCCACCATCGTCTATGAGGGGCTGCCGACCCGACCCGATGCAGGCATCTGGTGGCAATTGGTCGAGAAGTACAAGGTCACCCGCATGTTCAGTGCGCCCACGGCCGTGCGGGTGCTCAAGAAGCAGGATCCGGCCTACCTGAGCAAGTACGACCTGTCGAGCCTCAAGGCCTTGTACCTGGCCGGCGAGCCGCTGGATGAGCCCACCGCGCAGTGGATCAGCAGTGCGCTCAATGTGCCCATCATTGACAACTACTGGCAGACCGAGTCGGGCTGGCCCATTCTCACGCTGGCCAATGGTGTGCAGGCCCAGACGAGCAAGTTCGGCAGCCCCGGCGTGGCCATGTATGGCTACGACGTCAAGCTCTTCGACGAATCCACCGGCGAAGAACTCAAGGGACCGAACCAGAAAGGGGTGGTGGCCATCGAAGGCCCGCTGCCGCCGGGCTGCATGCAGACCGTGTGGCGCGACGACCAACGCTTTGTGAACACCTACTGGAAGAGCATCCCGGGCAAACTGGTCTACAGCACCTTCGACTGGGGCATCCGCGATGAAGACGGCTACTTCTTCATCCTGGGTCGCACCGACGACGTGATCAATGTGGCGGGTCACCGCCTGGGCACCCGCGAAATCGAGGAAAGCATCTCCAGCCACCCCAATGTGGCCGAGGTGGCGGTCGTCGGCGTGGCCGACAACCTCAAGGGACAGGTGGCCATGGCCTTTGTGGTGCCCAAGGATGCGTCGGCGCTCGATGGCGACGCTGCGCGCCTGAAGCTCGAAGGCGAGATCATGAAGGTGGTCGACGGACAATTGGGTGCCGTGGCACGGCCTTCGCGTGTGCTGATTGTCAATGTGCTGCCCAAGACCCGCAGCGGCAAATTGCTGCGTCGAGCCCTGCAAGCGGTTTGCGAAGGCCGTGATCCGGGGGACCTGACCACCATGGATGACCCGGCCGCCTTGCAGCAGGTGCGCGAACTGGTGCAGCCAGGCTGAGTCCGTCGGCGCGTCAGGTTGGCGCCGATGGCCTGGTCGGGCCACCGTGCGCCGTCCTTTCGCCATGATCTGCGCGCCCGGTTCTCGCCGGCCGCAGGGCGTCGGGGGCAACCGGCTTGCTTGAGCCGTGCCTTGGGTTGCTGTCACCCACCGCGGATCTGATGTCCGATCTTTCCCGGGCGTGTTGGTCGAGAACTGCCTGGGGTCTCGCCGAAAAGCAGGTGTGGCTTTACCATTCGTTATTCACTAAAGGAATAGCGACCATG
>RXJO01000251.1 GCA_003987795.1 Curvibacter sp. | reverse complement strand
AAGATCCGCGATGAGATGAAGACCCAACTGGGTCTTGAAGAAACCAAGACCGCCTGAGGCCCCCATGATTCTTGAAAGCAAACTCAACCCCCGTTCGGCCGAGTTCCAGGCCAATGCCAGCGCCATGCGCGCCGTGGTCGACGACCTGGCCGTGCAGGTCGCCAGGGCGGCGGCCGGTGGCGGCGAGGCCGCCCGGGCCAAGCACACGGCCCGCGGCAAGCTGCTGCCGCGCGAGCGGGTTCAGATGCTCCTGGACCCCGGCACGCCCTTTCTCGAACTCAGCCCGCTCGCGGCCCATGCCATGTATGGCGATGCGGCCCCTTGCGCCGGCGTGATCACCGGTATCGGCCGCGTCAACGGGGTGGACTGCCTGATCGTGTGCAACGACGCCACCGTCAAGGGGGGCACCTACTACCCCATGACGGTGAAAAAGCACCTGCGGGCGCAGGAGATCGCGGCACAGAACCACCTCACCTGCCTCTATCTGGTCGATTCGGGCGGCGCCAACCTGCCCAACCAGGACGAGGTGTTCCCCGACCGCGACCACTTCGGCCGCATCTTCTTCAACCAGGCCAACATGAGCGCCCAGGGCATCTCCCAGATCGCGGTGGTGATGGGCAGTTGCACGGCCGGCGGCGCCTATGTGCCCGCCATGAGCGATGAGACCATCATCGTCAAGAACCAGGGCACCATCTTCCTCGGTGGCCCGCCCCTGGTGAAGGCTGCCACCGGCGAGGTGGTCACCGCCGAAGATCTGGGCGGCGGTGATGTGCACACCCGCCTCTCCGGTGTGGCCGATCACCTGGCCCAGAACGACCTGCATGCGCTGGCGCTGGCTCGCCAGGCTGTCAAGAACCTCAACGCCCGCAAGGCCGATCCGGTGCCTGCCGAGCCGGTCAAGCCACCGCGCTACGAGGCCAGTGAGCTGTACGGCGTGATTCCCACCGACACCCGCAAGCCGTTCGACGTCCGCGAGATCATCGCCCGCATCGTGGACGACAGCGAGTTCGATGAGTTCAAGGCCCGCTTCGGCACCACCCTGGTCACCGGCTTCGCCCGCATCGAGGGCATGCCCGTGGGCATCATCGCCAACAACGGCATCCTGTTCTCCGAATCGGCGCTCAAGGGGGCTCACTTCATCGAGCTGTGCTGTCAGCGCAAGATCCCGCTGGTGTTCCTGCAGAACATCACCGGCTTCATGGTCGGCCGCAAGTACGAGAACGAAGGCATCGCCCGCAATGGCGCCAAGATGGTCACGGCGGTGGCCACTGCCAGTGTGCCCAAGTTCACCATCATCATCGGCGGCAGCTTCGGTGCCGGCAACTACGGCATGTGTGGGCGTGCCTACAGCCCGCGCTTCCTCTGGATGTGGCCCAACGCCCGCATCAGCGTCATGGGCGGCGAGCAGGCGGCCAGCGTGTTGGCCACCGTCAAGCGTGATGGCATCGAGGCCAAGGGCGGTCAATGGAGCGCCGATGAAGAGGAAGCCTTCAAGGCCCCGATCCGCCAACAGTACGAAGACCAGGGCCACCCTTATTACGCCACCGCCCGCCTGTGGGATGACGGCGTGATCGACCCCGCCGACACACGCCGCGTGCTGGCTCTGGGTCTGTCGGCCGCCCGCAATGCGCCGATCGAGGACACTCGGTTTGGCGTCTTCCGCATGTGATGTGTATATTTTTCTGAATTCATACACATTCGAGGCCGGCTGTGCGAACCAACATCGACATCAACGGCGAACTTCTGGCGCGAGCCATGGAGGCCGGAGGCTTCAAGACCAAAAAAGAGGCCGTGGAAGAAGGCTTGCGGCTCTTGGCTCGCAAAAAGATCTATGACGGCCTGCTGGCCTTGCAAGGCCAGTTGCACTGGGATGATTCTGATGAGGGCTGGGCTCAGGCGTCAGCCCAGATGACAAGCCAGCAAGGCCCGGCCATGGCGGTTGCAGAAACGCCCGCTCCGGCCTACAAGACGGCGCCTTCGGTGGCCCGTCCAGTCAAAAGGCGGCACCCATGATTCTGGTGGATTCCAGTGTCTGGATCGATTTCTTCATAGGCCGAAGCAACCGGGCCGTCGAGGCCTTGAGAGCCTTGTTGCAAGGCAATCGTGGAGACATCGCTGTGGCCGACCTGGTGATGTTCGAGGTGTTGCGCGGTTTCCGCTCCGGACGTGCGCTGGAGCTGGCCGAGCACTACCTGGGCAGTCTGCCGCAGGTCCAGTTGGGTGGCTCATCGGCCGCCCTGCTGGCGGCCCGCGAGTACCGCGAGTTGCGTGCCCGAGGCGTCACCATCCGCAGCCCCATCGACATCCTGCTGGCCAGCTTCTGCATCCAACATGGCCACCCATTGCTGCACCGTGATGCAGATTTTGACGTGATCGAAACCTTGAGAGGACTCCAGACATGGCCGCGCTGAGCACCATCACCGTCGACATCGGCCCTGTGGCCCGTGTCACCTTGAACCGACCTGAAGTGCGCAATGCCTTCAATGAGACCGTGATCGCCGAACTCACCCAGGCCTTCCGCGATCTGGGGCAGCATCCTGATGTCCGGGCCATCGTGTTGGCCGGTCAGGGCCCAGCCTTCTGTGCCGGGGCCGACCTCAACTGGATGCGCAGCATGGCCGATTACAGCCGCGAACAGAACCTGGCCGATGCCGGGCAATTGGCGGAGATGCTGCGTGTGGTGTATGCCTGCCCCAAGCCCACCGTGGCCCGGGTGCAGGGCGATGTCTATGCCGGCGGCACTGGGCTGGTCGCGGCCTGCGATGTGGCCATCAGTGTCGACACGGCCCATTACTGCCTCAGCGAGGTCAAACTGGGCTTGATCCCCGCCACCATCAGCCCCTATGTGATCCGGGCCATGGGTGCGCGCGCGGCGCACCGCTACTTCCTGAGCGCCGAGCGCTTCAGCGCGGCCGAAGCCCTGCGCATCGGCTTTGTCCACGAGGTGGTCGCCGCCGAGGCCCTGGACGCCCGGGTGGATGCCGTCACGACGGCCCTGCTGGCGGCCGGTCCGGAGGCCGTTCGCCTCAGCAAACGTCTGTTGCAGGACGTGGCCGGACACGACATCGACACCGCTCTGATCGCGTCCACCGTCGAGCGCATTGCCGATGTGCGTGTCAGCCCCGAAGGACGCGAGGGCATCCAGTCCTTTCTGCAGAAGCGCAAGCCGAACTGGCTGCCCGGTTGAGCCATGCGCAGCCTGTCAACTTGTTCACGTCTTCTGGGCCTGGCCGGTCTGCTCATGCTCGCCCTGGGCCCGCTGGGGCAGGCGAGGGCGCAGAGTCCCGCGGCAGCGCTGCCTGCCGAGCCAGTGCTCGCGACCGACCTGCACGAAGAGATTCAGCGCATTCCAGTCACGGTGAGCGACCTCTATGAGCGCCAGGAGACGCGTCAGATCCCCATCACGGTGTTCCGTCCCGCAGGTGCTGGTCCGCACCCGCTGGTGATCCTCAACCACGGCCGGCCTACCCGCGACAAGCGCGCCCAGCAGGGGCGTCAGCGCTATGAGAACATGGCGCGCTACCTGGTCAGCAAAGGCTTTGCCGTGATGGTGCCCACCCGCCTGGGTTACTGGGAGACCTACGGCGACTTCGACCCCGAAGACAGCGGTGCCTGCAATGCCATGCGCATCGAGCCCATGGCCAAAGCCGCCTCGGACCAGGTGCTGGCCACGCTGGCCTACGCGCAGAGCCGGCCCGACATCGACACTTCGCGCTGGTTGGTCATGGGACAGTCCGTCGGCGGGCTGACCGCCGTGGCCACGGTCGCGCGTCATCCTGCCGGGCTGGTGGGGGGCATCAACTTTTCGGGCGGTACCGGCGGTGACCCTGAGCGCCGGGCCGGCAACCCCTGCGGCCCGGCCGTCATTGCCAAGGCCTGGGAGGCCCAGGCCAAAGGGGCCCGGGTGCCCATGCTGTGGCTGTATTGGGCCAACGACCTGTACTGGGGCGAGGACAACCCTCGCCGTTGGCAACAGGCCTGGACCGCGGGCGGCGGTCTGGCTGAATTCCACACTTTGCCCGCTTCGGGCAAGGACGGCCACAACGGCATGAGCGCCGACATGGATCACTGGGTGCCCCTGGTGGAGGCCTACCTCGCGAAGCTGGGTTTCACCCGATCTGGCGTGCCGACTGTTCCGCCCGCCCAGGATCAGCGCCGGGTCGATGCTGTGTCCGAGGTCCCCATCAGCGAGAGCGCC
>RXJO01000076.1 GCA_003987795.1 Curvibacter sp. | reverse complement strand
GCCAGGTCGGCCAGTTCCTCGGGGTCGGCCAACAGGTCGAACAGTTCGGGTCGATGGCGCACGTAATAGTGGTACTTGAAGCGCCCCTTGCGCACCATGAAGCCGGCCGTGTTGCTGCCGGCCGCGTGGTACTCGCTGAAGATCACGCGCTCCGGTTCGGCGGGGGCTGCGCCCAGCTCCAGCAGCGAGCGGCCTGGCCGTCCCTGCATCTCGGGCGTGGGGTCGATCCCTGCGCCCTGCAAGATGGTGGGGAACAGGTCCAGCAAATCGACCGGTGTCTCGCAGACCCCGGGCTGCACGTTCGGGCCCACCACGATCATCGGCACTCGCACGCTCTCCTGGTAGAGGGTGGACTTGCCCCACAACCCGCGCGTGCCAAGGTTGTCGCCATGGTCTGAGGTGTAGACCAGCGTGGTGTCCCCCTCCAGCCCTGCATCACGCAGCGCCTGGGTGATGCGGCCCACGTTGTGGTCCAGAAAGCTGCACAGCGCGTAGTAGGCGACGAAGGCCTGGCGCCGTTCCTCGGGGCTTTTGAAATCGCCCTCGTTGTCCATGAAGTCGGCATACGCTTGCACCCAGGGGTGGCGCTGGTAGCCGCTCTGGGGCTGCAGCTTGGGCTCGGGCATCACTTCGTCGGAGTAAAGCGCAAAGAACGCTTCGGGCGCGACCAGCGGAAAGTGCGGGGCCACCAGGCCCACATAGAGCACAAAAGGCTCTTCGGGGCGGGTGCCTGCGTCACGGATCCAGTCGACAGCACGGCCGGTCACCTCACGGTCGTAGGCGGTGTAGTGTGATTCACCCGCGCCGATGTATTCGCCCAACATGCGCTTGCCACTGGGGCTTGAAATGTAGGGGTCGCGGATCGATGCCCACACCATCCCATGGCCGCCGACCACGTGCATGGGGATGTGCTCCTTGTCAAAGCCGGCGGGGTCTTCCTCGGCTCGGTAGTGCAGCTTGCCGATGCTCTCGACCCGGATGCCTTGGCGCTGCAGTGCATGACCCCAGCCGCGCGGGTCGCCGACATAGGGCATGGCATTGTCCCAATGGCGCGTCTGATGCACGCGCAAGCCGGTGGCAAAGGCGGCGCGCGCTGGCACGCAGATGGGGCTGGGGGTGTAGGCGTCGGTGAAACGCACACCGCGCGCGGCCAGTGCGTCCAGATGGGGTGTCTTGACGAAGGCGTGGCCGGCACAGCCCATGATGCGGGGATCATGCTCGTCGGACATGATCACGATGACGTTGCGGCGAGGCATGAGTCGGTGGTCTCTCTTCAAGTTATGAGTCTTCAGGTGTGTAGCCGGAGGCCTTCACAATCTGGCCCCAGCGCGCATGGTCCTCGCGCAACTGCTTGTCAAGGGCCTGGGTCGTGGCGGTCTGGGGCTGGTACTCCAGCTTGCTCAGCAGCGAGGCGATCTTGTCGGACTGCACGGCCTCGGTGACGCTTTTGTTCAACTGAGCGACCAGGGGGGCGGGCGTGCCAGCTCTGGCGAACAAGGCGAAAGTCTCTGTGATCGCCAGATCGTTGTAGCCCATTGACTTGAAGGTGGGGACGCCAGGCAGGGACGCCAGCGGCACTTCGTCTGAGATCGCCAGGATGCGCAGCTTGCCCGCCTGGTGCATGGGCAGCAGGTTGGGCAGCGTGGTGATCACGCAGGGCAGCACGCCGCCGACCGCATCGGTCACTGCGGCCGAGCCGCCGCGGTAGGCCACGTGGGCCAGCGGCACCTTGGCGGCTCTGCCCAGCAATTGGCCGATGAAGTGCATGGCGGTGCCTGCACCGGGGGTGCCGAAGGCTGCCTGGGTGTTGTCCTTGCGTGCCAGGTCCAGGAATTCTTTGAGTGTCTTTGCGGCGCTGTTGACGCCCACTGCCAGGCCAAAGCTCATGCTGCAGACCTTGCCCACGCCGACGAACTGCTTGAGCGGGTCGTACGACAGGCTCTTGAAGATATGGGGGTAGAGGGTCAGGTTGCCCATGGGCGTCATGAGCAGCGTGGCGCCATCGGCCGGCAAGGCAAGCAGGGCCTCTGTGGCCAGCCGGCCACCAGCGCCGCCTTTGTTGTCCACCAGCATGTTGAAGCCGTGGCCACGCACACCTTCGGCCACGGCGCGGGCCACGGTGTCAGCCGCGCCGCCTGCGGCGTACCCCACGAGTACGCGGATGGCCCTGTCTTGCGCCAGGGCGAAGCCGCTGTGGGCAGCCAGGGCCGATGCGCCCAGCAAGCCCGCGAACCGGCGTCGGGTGGTGTTCATCGCTTGTCTCCTTTTTTGGGCTTGAGTATGGACAAAGGATGCTGCGCTGAGAAATACCGTTTCCGCAATCCAGGCATGCAGAAAATTTGATGGTCCAACAGCAGCCGCTGATGCGCTATCAGCCCCATCAGAATCAAGGCGTTGCGGCTCGCCATGCCGAAGCCCTGGACGTCGAGCCTTCATTCAAGGCTGGCCAGGCCCTCAACGGGAGCCTATGGCGTCGCCCCATTCGTTGACCAGTGCTTCGATCTGCACCTGGTCCAGCCCAGGCTCAAGCTCATGAGCTGGCGCGGGTTCGCCGGTGGGCAGGGCACGCAGGCCTTGCGGGGTGTCGGTCCAGGCCAGACGGCCCGTGCAGGCGGGGCAACCAAAGTGGTCGCCAGCGCGGCTGCTGCGCGTGCGGACCAGCGTCGGGCCGCAGGCCGGGCAATGCTGCAATGGCGTGCCCTCGTCACTGTGGCCGACGATGCCGTCGAAAGCCCCGGCGTGGCCCATCTGCACAAAGGCCGTGCCCAGGGCCCGATCAAACTGCTGCCCCAGCTCTGATTCGATGATGTCCAGGGCCTGGGCGACGGGCATGCCCTGCCGGTAGGGGCGTGCGCTGGTCATGGCATCGAAGGCGTCGCAGATGCCCACCAGCCGAGCATCGTGCGGAATCTCGGTGCCCGCCAGGCCCATGGGGTAGCCGCGGCCGTTGGGCATCTCGTGGTGGTGGTGGATCACGGTCAGCACCAGCCCGGCCAGGGGGTGGCCCGCCAGCATGCGGGCACCGATCCTCGGGTGTGTCTTGATCGTTGCGAACTCTTCATCGCTGAGCCGGCTCGGCTTGCGCAGGATGGCATCGGGGATGCCCACCTTGCCCAGGTCGTGCAGAAACCCCGCGATGGCGATGCGGCTGGCCTCGCGCGGTGTGCTGCCCGTTTGCAGCGCCAGCGCGTGGGCCAGGCGAGCCACCCGCCACAGGTGTCCACCCGTGTAAGGGTCTCGTGCCTCGACCATCCAGGCCGAGACCAGCAGGCTGGCCAGCAAGGCCTGGCGCATGTCCTGGGCTTCGGGGTTCAGTGCTTGCATGTCAGGGTGTCCTCTTCGGTTGGCCGCTTTGCGGCCAGGTGTGAGGGGGCCCAGGCGGTGGTCAGCCGGCCTCGGCTCCCCCTCGGGTTCAGGCGAGCTGCCGTGCGCTCACCACCGGAAAATCGATGTCTGTCCGGGCCACGTTGTTGACGTAGTTGGTCAGCACATTGACGGCCACGTTGAGCACGATCTCGAGCACGGCGGGCTCGTCGTAGCCGGCGGCGCGCAAGGTGGCCAGATCGGCATCAGACACCTGGCCGCGCGATTCGGCGACGCGGCGCGCGAAGTGCAGGGCTGCGGCGGTGCGCGCGTCGTCTGAGCGGCCTTCGCGGGCCCCATCGATCTCGCTTTGGGGGAGCTTGGCGACGTTGGCGCTCAGGTAGCTGTGCACCGACAGGCAGTAGTCGCAGCCATTGAACTCGGCCACGGTGAGCGCAATGCGTTCGCGCAGCGCCAGGCCCAGTCTGCCCTTGTTCAAGGCACCGTTCAACGACAGGTAGCCTTCGAGGGCGACGGGGCTTTGGCCCAACAGCTTCATCAGGTTGGGCACGACACCCAGTTGTTTTTCGACGGCGGCCAACAGGGGCTGGCTGGCGGGCAGGGATTGCTCGACGCTGGGGATGCTGAGGCGGGACATGTTCATTCTCCAAAAGGTTGAAAGGGGTTTCAGCTGGGGTACCCGCTGGTTTCGCAGCGGATGGATGAACTGTCGTTGAATCGTTGGATGATTAGAATGACCTCCATATCCAATTCACCATTACGTTCGGAGGAATAATGGATCGACTGCACCTGATCAATGTCTTTGTGGCGGTGGTGGATGTGGGGGGCTTTGCCGGTGCGGCCCGAAAGCTGGGCATCTCACCGCCGGCGGTCACGCGCGCGATCGGCGAGCTGGAGGCCCAT
>RXJO01000177.1 GCA_003987795.1 Curvibacter sp. | reverse complement strand
GAAAGTCAATGAAATCAACGGTCTACCCAGACCACCCCCGCGCCAGTGCTAGCTTTGCGTACCGTCACTTATTGCACTGAAAACGAGGAGACCCCTCTTTCGCTGGGCGCCATCTACGCCCTGATCGCCATTGGCTACACCATGGTGTACGGCATCATCGGCATGATCAACTTTGCCCATGGCGACATTTACATGATCGGCGCCTACATCGGCCTGGTCACGCTGTCGGCCGTCGGCGTGCAAAGCGGCCTGCCGGTGTGGGCCGTCATTGCGCTGATGCTGGTGGTGGCCGTGGCCGTCACGGGCGTCTATGGCTTTGTGGTGGAGCAGGTGGCCTACAAGCCGCTGCGCAGCAGCCCCCGCCTGGTGGCGCTGATCTCGGCCATCGGTATGTCCATCTTTCTGCAAAACTGGGTGGCGCTGGGCCAGGGCGCGCGCGACATGGCTGTGCCGTCGCTGGTACCCGGCGCGCTGCGTTTTGGCGCAGAAGGGGGCTTTGAGGTGTATGTGCCCTACTCGCGCATTCTGATCATCGTGGTGGCGGTGGTGCTGATGATTGCGCTGACGCTGTACATCCAGCACTCGCGCATGGGCCGCGCGTCGCGCGCCTGCTCGCAAGACATGCACATGGCCAATTTGCTGGGCATAGACACCAACCGCGTGATCTCGTTCACCTTCATCCTGGGCGCCATGCTGGCTGCCGTGGGCGGGGTGCTGATTGCGCTGGCTGTGGGCAAACTCAACCCCTTTATCGGTTTTCTGGCGGGCATCAAGGCCTTCACGGCGGCGGTGCTGGGGGGCATTGGCTCGATCCCGGGCGCCATGCTGGGCGGGGTGATTCTGGGCGTGGCCGAGACCCTTGCCGCGGCCTATATCTCGTCAGAGTACAAAGATATCGTGGCCTTCGGCCTGCTGGTGCTGATTTTGCTGGTGCGCCCCACGGGCCTGCTGGGCAAGCCTGAAGTGGAGAAGGTCTGATGCACGCCGCCGGTTTTTCTTCCCATCTCAAAAACGCGCTGATCGCCACCGCGCTGGCGGCCATCGTGGTGCTGCCCATCTTCACGCTGCACCTGGAGCGCGCAGGCACGCGCACCATCATCGTCCCTGAATGGAGCACGCTGCTGTGGGGCTGCCTGGCCGTGTTTGTGGTGCAGCTGCTGCGCCCGCTGCTGGCGCCCAGGTTGCCGCGCTTTGCCCTGCCCCGCTTGCCGCAGGCCGCGCCAGGCCAGCGCAAGGTGCTGATCTTTGTGGCGCTGATGCTGGCTGCATCGTGGCCGTTCTTTGCCGGGCGCAACGCGGTGGACATTGCCACGCTGGCCATGATCTACGTGATGCTGGGCCTGGGTCTGAACATCGTCGTGGGCTTTGCCGGCCTGCTGGACCTGGGCTTTGTGGGCTTTTATGCCGTGGGCGCCTACACCTACGCGCTGCTGTTCCACTGGGCGGGCTGGAGCTTCTGGGAAGCCCTGCCCCTGGCCGGCGCGGCGGCGGCGCTGTTCGGTTTTGTGCTGGGCTTTCCGGTGCTGCGGCTGCGCGGCGACTACCTGGCCATCGTCACGCTGGGCTTTGGCGAAATCATCCGGCTGCTGCTGGTCAACCTGACCGACTGGACGGGCGGGCCGGACGGCATCTCCAGCATTCCCAAGCCCACGGTGCTGGGCCTGGAGATGACGCGCAATCCGTCGGCAGAGGGCGGCACCACCTTCCACCAGTTCTTCGGGCTGGAGTTCAACTCGCTGCACATGGTGATCGCGCTGTACCTGATGGCGCTGCTGCTGGCGGTGATTACGCTGTTCATCAGCAACCGGCTGATCCGCATGCCGATTGGCCGCGCCTGGGAGGCGCTGCGCGAGGACGAAATCGCCTGTCGCTCGCTGGGCCTGAACCCGATGCGCATCAAGCTGTCGGCCTTCACGCTGGGCGCCATGTTTGCGGGCTTTGGCGGCGCGTTTTTTGCGGCGCGCCAGGGCATCGTGAACCCCGAGTCGTTCACCTTCATCGAGTCCGCACTCATTTTGGCCATCGTGGTGCTGGGCGGCATGGGCTCGCAGCTGGGCGTGATCATCGCGGCCATTTTGCTCACCGTGCTGCCCGAAGTGGCGCGCGAATTTTCTGAATACCGCATGCTGATCTTTGGCCTGGTCATGATTTTGATGATGATCTGGCGCCCGCAGGGCCTGCTGCCCATGAAGCGCCACCATGTGGAGGTGCCCGCATGAGCGCGCCCCTGCTTGAAGTCAAAGACCTGTGCATGCGCTTTGGCGGCCTGCTGGCGGTGGACCACGTGGGCTTTGATGTGCGGCCGCAAGAGGTGTTTGCCATCATCGGCCCCAACGGCGCGGGCAAGACCACGGTGTTCAACTGCATCAGCGGCTTTTACCGGCCCAGCAGCGGGCAGATTGCACTGCAAGGCCAGGCCATCGCGGGCTACACCAGCCACCAGGTGGCGCGCCACGGCGTGGTGCGCACCTTTCAAAACGTGCGCCTGTTCAAGGGCATGACGGTACTGGAAAACCTGCTGGTGGCCCAGCACCACCAGTCGCGCGCGCCGCTGCTGGCGGGCCTGTTCAACACCGCCAGCTACCGCCGCAGTGAAGCCGAAAAAATCGAGCGCGCCCTGCAGTGGCTGGACGTGATGGACCTGCGCGACTTTGTCAACCGCGAGGCCGGCAACCTGGCCTACGGCCACCAGCGCCGCCTGGAGATTGCGCGCTGCATGATCACCCAGCCGCGCCTGCTGATGCTGGACGAGCCCGCAGCCGGCCTGAATCCGCAGGAGAAAAAAGACCTGCAGCAACTCATCGACCAGCTGCGCCGCGACTACCGCGTAACCGTGCTGCTGATCGAGCACGACATGGGCCTGGTGATGGGCGTATCCGAGCGCATCCTGGTCATGGAGCACGGCAAGCCCATCGCCATGGGCGCGCCAGACGCCATTCGCAACGACGAACGGGTCATCAAGGCCTATCTGGGAGAAGCGTGATGGCCCAGACACCCATCCGACCCATGCTGCAAGTCGAAAACCTGTCCACCCACTACGGCGCCATCTGCGCCGTGGACGGCGTGAGCCTGCATGTCAACCACGGCGAGATCGTCTCGCTGATCGGCTCCAACGGCGCGGGCAAGACCTCGCTGCTCATGACCCTCTGCGGCACGCCGCGCGCCAGCGGCGGCACCGTGCGCTTCGAGGGCGAGGACATCACCCAGCTGCCCACGCACCAGATCATGCGCAAGGGCATCGCCGTCTCGCCCGAGGGGCGGCGCATCTTCTCCAACCTGACGGTGGCCGAGAACCTGAAAATGGGCGGCTTTTTCCAGGACGGCGCCGCCATCGACGCGGGCATGGAGCATGTCTTCAAACTGTTCCCGCGCCTCCAGGATCGCGCCAGCCAGCGCGCCGGCACCATGTCGGGCGGCGAGCAGCAGATGCTGGCCATCGGCCGCGCGCTGATGAGCCGCCCGCGCCTGCTGCTGCTGGACGAGCCCACGCTGGGCCTGGCGCCTTTGATCATTGCGCAGATCTTCGAGATCATCCAGGCCATCCGCGCCGAGGGCGTCACCGTGTTTTTGGTGGAACAAAACGCCAACCGCGCCCTGCAAATTGCCGACCGCGGCTACGTGCTGGAAAACGGCCGCGTAGTGCTGCAAGACACCGGCGCCGCGCTGCTCACCAATGCAGACGTGCGCAAGGCGTATCTGGGGGCTTGATGCGCTGTGTGGGCGCACTGGCACGACAAAAGCGGCCTTTGGCCGCTTTTGATTTGATAGCTACCAGCGCTTGATAAATAAAGGCTAGTGCCTGAATTCATCTTGATGGCGACGCGTCATCGATCCAATCGGGCACAGGCTCTCTGCCAGGGCGTGAAGGGGCATACCGACGCGACCAATCGCCCGCGCCCCTTTGGGTTTGAGAGCTGCAAATCCCATTACGTCAGCGCACATCAGGGCAAAAACCCACTCATCCCCGACGCTCCACCCCGGGGGAAACCCGTGGTTCTCCCCCCCTTGCTCATTTTCTACAACGCGCTGCGCAAGACCTTCAATACGCATGCGCACTGCCTCCGAATAATCCGGCGTTGCTCACCACAACCAAAGGAGACAAGCATGGGTACTTCACCCCAGTCTGATTTTTTGCGCGCGCTGTACCAGTCCTGGTCAGACCGCATGGCCGCCAACCCCGCGATGACCCTCGCCGACCTGCGCAGCCTGTTCGACGAGTGGCATCA
>RXJO01000088.1 GCA_003987795.1 Curvibacter sp. | reverse complement strand
CACCTACGTGGTGGCCCAGATCTACGGTGTGGGGCTGATCGCCTCACGCCTGACCGTCGTGCAGTTCGAGATCGACATCATGCTGGGCCTGGGCGGGGTGCTGCTGTGTTCTTTCCTGGGGGCATGCTGGCCATCACCTGGACCCAGGTGGCGCAGTACATGATCATGCTGCTGGCTTTTCTGATCCCGGTGTCTTGGCTGGCCTACAAGCAGCTCGGCAATCCGCTGGCTCCGCTGGTGTACGGGCGGCAACTGGCCAAGATCGAGGCCCTTGAACAGCAGTTGATCGATTCACCGGCCGAGCGGCAGGTGGCTGCCGAATACCTGCGCCGGTCTCGCGAATATGAAGCCCATCTGAACAACGTGCCCCTGGCCCTGGTGCGCGAGCGTCAGGCGGCGCAGGAGCACCTGCGCGAACTGCGCCAGCGCAATGCCGATGTCGCCAGCATCGTGGCGGCCACCCGGGAGGTCGCCGGCCTGCCACGTGATGCTGCCGCGGCCCGCGAGCAATGGACCCGGGCCATCCAGGAGAACCGGGAGCGTGCCGCGCCCCTGGGCGGCATGCCGCGGCACAGCCAGGCCTTCGCGGGCGACCCTGAGGGTACGCCGGCCGAGCGCGAGGCCTTCCACCTGTCCCGCCTCAACTTCCTGGCGCTGATGTTCTGCCTGATGGCCGGCACGGCGGGGCTGCCGCATCTGCTGATCCGTTACTGCACCACGCCGACCGTGGCCGATGCGCGCACCTCGGTGGCCTGGTCGCTGGTGTTCATTGCCCTGCTGTATCTGAGCGCACCAGCCCTGGCGGTGCTGGTCAAGTTCGAGATCATGAACAACCTCGTGGGCAGTACCTTCGGCGCCTTGCCGACCTGGATCGTGCAGTGGTCCAAGGTCGATCCCTCTCTGGTGTCGGTCAGCGACGTGAACGGCGATGGGCTGCTGCAGTTTGCCGAACTGAAACTGGGCGCCGACATCGTCATGCTGGCCACCCCCGAGCTCGGAGGCTTGCCTTATGTGCTGTCGGGTCTGGTGGCGGCCGGGGGGCTGGCCGCGGCCCTGTCGACCGCGGATGGTCTGCTGCTGACCATCAGCAATGCCCTGGTCCACGACCTGCACCTGTTCCGCAAGGCGGCCTCCAAGGTGGCCTTGGGTGAGCGTCGGGTGATCCTGTCGAAGTTCGTGTTGCTGGCGGTCGCCATGTTGGCGGCCTTCATCGCTGCGCTCAAGCCGTCGGAAATCCTGCCCTTGGTCTCGGCCTCGTTCTCATTGGCGGCTTCGGCCCTGCTGCCCGCGATGGTGCTGGGCATTTTCTGGCGCCGAACGACCCAACAGGCGGCGGTGATCGGCATGCTGTCAGGGCTGGCGGTCACGGTGTACTACCTGCTGTCCAACTCCGCGATGCTGATGCTCTGGCTGGGCTGGCCGCCAGGCCCACGGCTCTGGTATGGCATTCAGCCGGTGTCGGCCGGTGTGTTCGGCGTGCCGGTGGGCTTTTGCGTCATCTGGCTGTTCAGCATCCTGACGCCACGTCGAGCCCGCCAGGTGCTCGAAGTCCACAGCTGATGCCAGGGTGCTGCGGCGCAGTGTCATGGAAAACCCTCAATGCCAAAGCGCGACAGCACAGGTTGAACTGGTCCGACAATACGGCTGGCCTCCACTTGCATGCACCCGCTCCAGCGACGCAAACTGCCGATGATCTATGCCAAGACCGAGTTGGGTCAGCGCCTTTTCAAGGCCCGAGACCCCGTGCTGACGCCTCGCCAGCGGTCGGCCTTCATCCTGTTCGACGGGGTGCGGCCTCTGGATGAGGTGTTGCTGGCCACCACCGCCTTGGGCATCACCCAGGCCGACGTCCGGCACATGCTGGAGGCGGGCCTGCTGGCCCCGGTCAACCCGGTCGCCCCCCAGGCCGTCAGCGGCGCGTCGTCCCAGCCGCCGGAGCCGTTTGAAGAGGGGGAGTCGGCGGTGGACATTTCCTTGTCGCTGTTGCCGCAGGACAGTGCCCGCACCGAGCGTCAACGCTTCAACGACGCCTACCCGGTGGCGGTGGCGTTGACGGCATCTCTGGGCTTGCGAGGGTTTCGCCTCAACCTGGCGGTGGAGGCTGCGGGCAATTACCAGGCGCTGCTGGCCGTGGCACCGCGCATCCGTGAGGCGGTGGGCGCCTCCCGGTATCAGGCCCTGGAGCGTGCCCTGCTGGGCTGAACGCTCCTGGGCCCCGGTGGGCATCAGGCGACGGCCAACAGTTCGACGTCGAACTTCAAGGTGGCATTGCCCGGGATCACGCCGCCCGCGCCGCGTGCACCGTAACCCAGCTTGGCCGGGATGATCAAGGTGCGCTTGCCGCCCACCTTCATGCCCTGGACGCCGAGGTCCCAGCCCTTGATGACCATGCCGGCACCGAGGTGGAATTCAAACGGCGAATTGCGGTCGAGGCTGGAGTCGAACTTGGCGCCCTGGGCACCGTTGTTGTAGAGCCAGCCGGTGTAGTGCACGCGCACCTTGCGACCGGCCACGGCTTCAGTGCCTTCGCCGATCTGGGTATCCAGGATCTGCAGGTCAGCAGCCGCCGACTCGGGCGACTCGACGGCCAGCAGTTCCACGTCGAACTTCAGGGTGGCATTGGGCGGGATCACGCCGCCGGCACCACGGGCGCCGTAGCCCAGTTCGGGCGGGATGATCAGGGTGCGCTTGCCGCCCACCTTCATGCCTTGCACGCCTTCGTCCCAACCCTTGATGACCATGCCGGCACCCAGGGCGAATTCGAAGGGGTCGTTGCGATCGACGCTGGAGTCGAACTTGGCGCCCTGGACGCCGTTTTCATAGAGCCAGCCGGTGTAGTGCACGCTCACCTCGACGCCAGCGCGCGCGGCTGCGCCCTCGCCAACCGTGGTGTCTTCGTATTGCAGGCCAGAGGGGGTTGTGGGCATCGGGATTCCTTGCGTGAAGTGCTTCAGTTCGGGAGCCTGGCGGCGCATCCGTGCGCTCGCCGCAGCTCTTTGGAGAGCCCGGATTATCCCCGAAACCCAGGGGTGGCCCAGGCGAGGGGCCGGCTCACTTCCGGGCGCGCCCGGCAGCCCAGCGGGACGCGAAGGCCTGCACGTCATGCAGGCGACGCAGCAGGTCTTTGCCGGCGTCCGTCACCAGGTAGCCGCTCGGGCCATGGTCGACGAGGCCGGCTTCTCGCAATTCCTTCAGCCGGGTATTGAGGGTGTTGGGGGTGATGCCGCCCACGCTGTCTTGCAGCAGGCGGAAGGTCTGTGCATGCTCGTCGCGCAAGGCCCACAGCACGCGCAGCGCATAGCGGGATTCAAGCAGGTCGAACAACTGGCTGATGGCGCTGACTTCCTTGGCACTCATGGTCGCAATCTCCGGCTGATGCGCAGGTCGGGCGGGCGCATCGGAAGGCGCCTGCCATCATGGCGCGACTATAGCCCAAACGCAGAAGTTTGCTACGTCTTTCATAGCTGCCGATCCAGGATGAGTCGGGTCCGGATCTGTCACAGGCCAGTGAACTGCAGGTTCACAGGTAGATTTTTTGAAGCAGCCGGATCAGGGTCTTGCGCTCATGGGCCGTGAGCCGGCTGGTGGCGTCGTCCTCCAGGTCGGCGGCGGTCTGTTCGGCGTCTTTCATCAGCGCCAGACCCGCATCGGTCAGGTGCAGCCCCATGGCCCGCCCATCGCTGGGGTGGGGGCGCCGTTCGATCAGGCCGCGCCGGTCCATGCTGGCGATGATGCCCACCAGGTTGGGCGGCAGGATGTTGAGGGTGGCGCACAACTGGCGCGAGGTGATGCCCGGGTTATGGGCGACCAGCGAAAGCACCGAGAAATCGACCACCTTCAGGCCATAGACCGACATGCGCTCCATGAAGACCTCGATGATCGTCAGGGCCGCGCGGCGGGCGTTGTAGCCCATCAGGGTTTCGAGGTAGCGAGTGTCCACGCTTTCCACGGCAACAGAGGGGGCGGTTTTCTTCGTAGCCATGCCCACATTGTGGCGGCAAGCCCAGGCCGCGGTGGTGCGGCTTGTGACTTTGTGGTGACAAATGGCGCTCGGCGATAGGTATCTGTAATCGTATGAATATTTTCAATTAATTGGTTCAATGGGTTGGGCTGCGATAAAGTCACGGCTGTCGTTCAACCAACCCCAAGTGAGGAAACAGCAATGTCCCTGATCAACACCCAAGTCCAACCCTTCAAGGCCCAGGCTTTCCAC
>RXJO01000532.1 GCA_003987795.1 Curvibacter sp. | reverse complement strand
TATATCTCCTACATGACGTTCATGATCGCCTATGTCCGCGATGGCGGCGGCGGAGCGGCGGCGCAGAGTGCGTTCTGGTGCCTGATCGGATTGATGTCGTTCGCAGGATCGTGGCTGTGGCGCGGCGTGATGGCGCGCGGCAACAGCGGCACGACCATCGCGATCATGATCGCCGTCACCTGTCTCGGGACATTCATCGCGCAGTTGGGCACGTCGCCGCCGCTGCTGATGGCGTCGGCATTCGTGTTCGGCCTGTCGTTCTTTCCCGTGGTGGCCGCCACCACCGTGTTCACGCGGCTGAACTACCCGCCCGACGCATGGGCCAAAGTGATCGGATCGACGCCCAGGGCCAGCCGGTGCAAGAGGCCCAGAGCACCGACACCCAGCTGCTGCCCATGGGCCCTGTGGCATCACAAGAAGCCATCAAGATGCTGGGCACCAATGGCGGGGGCTTCTTCAACGCCAACTCGGCCCACCCCTATGAGAACCCGGGCGCCTTCAGCAACCTGCTGCAGATGCTGGCCATCTTCCTGATCCCGGCAGCCCTGTGCCTGGCCTTCGGCATCGAGGTCGGAGACCGACGCCAGGGCTGGGCCGTGCTGGCCGCGATGGCACTGATGTTCGTGGCTGCCGTGCTGGTGATCACCCCGGCGGAACAGGCCGGCAACCCGCAGCTGAGCGCCCTGGGCGTGGACCAGGTGGCCAGCTTGCAGCAGGCCGGCGGCAACATGGAGGGCAAGGAAACGCGCTTCGGCGTCAACGCCAGCGCGCTGTTCGCGGTCATCACCACGGCGGCCTCGTGCGGCGCGGTGAACGCCATGCACGACTCGCTCACGCCGCTGGGCGGGCTGGTGCCACTGGTGATGATGCAGCTCGGTGAGGTGGTCTTCGGCGGCGTGGGCACCGGCTTGTACGGCATGCTGGTGTTCGCGGTACTGGCGGTGTTCATCGCCGGCCTGATGATCGGCCGAACGCCCGAATACCTGGGCAAGAAGATCGAGGCCTACGAGATGAAGCTGACCTCGATCGTCATCCTGGTCACCCCCCTCGTGGTGCTGGTGGGCACCGCCGTGGCCGTGCTGACCGAGGCCGGACGGGCTGGCGTCGCCAACCCGGGGGCACACGGCTTCAGCGAGATCCTCTACGCCTTCACCTCGGCCGCCAACAACAACGGCAGCGCCTTTGCCGGGCTGTCGGCCAACACCCCATTCTACAACCTGACGCTGGGCCTGGCGATGTGGCTGGGGCGCTTCGGCGTGATCGTGCCGGTGCTGGCCCTGGCCGGCGCCCTGGCGCGCAAGCAGCGCCTGCCGGCCAGCGCCGGCACCCTGCCCACACACGGGCCCCTGTTCGTCGTCCTGCTGGTGGGCACCGTGCTGCTGGTGGGCCTGCTGAACTACGTGCCGTCCCTGGCCCTGGGCCCGGTGGTCGAGCACTTCATGCTCTGGCCCAAGCCTTGAACCCGCCCCAGAAGGAATCCATATCATGAGTCAATCCAGCGGTTTCGCACTCTTCGACCCAGCCCTGGTCAAGCCCGCCATCGGACAGGCCTTCGCCAAACTCAACCCGCGCGTGCAATGGCGCAACCCGGTGATGTTCGTCGTCTACGTGGGCAGCCTGTTCACCACCTTGCTGGGCCTGCAGGCCCTGGGCGGGCACGGCGAGGCCTCGCCCCTGTTCATCTTCAGCGTGGCGGTGTGGCTGTGGTTCACCGTGCTGTTCGCCAACTTCGCCGAAGCCCTGGCCGAAGGGCGCAGCAAGGCCCAGGCCGCCTCGCTGCGCAAGCTGCAGCAGACCGGCTGGGCCAAGAAGCTGCAGCACCCGCGCCACGGCAGCCCCTGGTTGCCGCTGGAGTCGCTGCTGCTGCGCAAGGGCGACGTGGTGCTGGTCGAAGCCGGCGACGTGATCCCGCTCGACGGCGAGGTGATCGAAGGCGTGGCCTCGGTCGATGAGTCGGCGATCACCGGCGAATCCGCCCCCGTGATCCGCGAATCGGGGGGTGACTTCTCAGCAGTCACGGGCGGCACCCGGGTGCTCTCGGACTGGCTGGTGGTTTGCGTCGGTGTCAATCCGGGCGAGAGCTTCATCGACCGCATGATCAGCATGGTCGAGGGCGCCAAGCGCCAGAAGACCCCCAACGAGATCGCGCTCAACATCCTGCTGGCGGCGCTGACCATCGTGTTCCTGGTGGTCACCGTGACCCTGCTGCCCTACTCGGTGTTCAGCGTGCAGGCGGCGCAAAGCGGTGCCCCGGTCACGATGACGGCCCTGGTGGCCCTGCTGGTGTGCCTGATCCCGACCACCATCGGCGGCTTGCTGAGCGCCATCGGCGTGGCTGGCATGAGCCGCATGATGCAGGCCAATGTGATCGCCACCTCGGGTCGTGCCGTCGAGGCGGCAGGCGATGTGGACGTGCTGATGCTCGACAAGACCGGCACCATCACCCACGGCAATCGCCAGGCCGCCACCCTGCTGCCCGGCTTCGGCCACACCGAGACCGCCCTGGCCCAGGTGGCCTGGCTGGCCTCGCAGGCCGACGAAACCCCCGAGGGCCGCAGCATCGTGACGCTGGCGGCACAGAAGCTGAACGCCCCGACTCTGGCGCAGCTGCAAGCTGGCCTGGGCCAGGCCGAGCCCGTGCCCTTCACCGCCCAGACCCGCATGAGCGGCCTGGACCTGCCAGAGGGCCACCACACCCGCGTGCTGCGCAAGGGGGCGGTGGACGCGGTGCGCCGCCATGTCGAAGCCCTGGGCGGCCGCATGCCGCCCGAGCTGGTGCGGGCGGCCGAAGAGGTGGCGCGCCGCGGCAGCACGCCGCTGGTGGTGGCGGAAGGTGCGGTGGCGGTGGGCGTGATCGAGCTCAAGGACATCGTCAAGGCGGGCATCAAGGAGCGCTTCGAAGCCCTGCGCCGCATGGGCATCAAGACCGTGATGATCACCGGCGACAACCCGCTCACGGCGGCCGCCATCGCAGCCGAGGCCGGGGTGGACGACTTCCTGGCCGAAGCCACCCCCGAGGCCAAGCTGGCGCTGATCCGGCAGTACCAACAACAGGGTCGGCTGGTGGCCATGACCGGCGACGGCACCAACGACGCCCCGGCCCTGGCCCAGGCCGATGTGGCCGTGGCCATGAACTCGGGCACCCAGGCCGCCAAGGAGGCGGCCAACATGGTCGACCTCGACTCCAACCCCACCAAGCTGCTCGAGGTGGTGGAGACCGGCAAGGCCTTGCTGATGACCCGCGGCTCGCTGACCACCTTCTCGATCGCCAACGACGTGGCCAAGTTCTTCGCCATCATCCCGGCCATCTTCGTGCTGACCTACCCACCACTGGGCGCGCTCAACATCATGGCCCTGGCCAGCCCCAGCTCGGCCATCCTGTCGGCGGTGATCTTCAATGCGCTGGTGATCGTGTTCCTGATCCCGCTGGCCCTGCAAGGGGTGCGCTACCGCGCCATCGGTGCCGCCGCCCTGCTGCGCCGCAACCTGTTGATCTACGGCCTGGGCGGTCTGGTGGTGCCTTTTGCGGGCATCAAGCTGATCGACCTGTTGCTGGTGGCGCTGCACCTCGCATGAGCCTCGCCGGAACCTCATCCAACCTTGCCTCGAGAATCACCATGTCTCTGTCCATGCCTCCCCTTGTGCGCCCCGCCCTGGTGCTCTTCATCGCCCTGAGCGGGCTCACCGGCGTGCTCTACCCGCTGGCCGTCACCGGGCTCGGCCAGGCCCTGTTCCCCGACCAGGCCAGCGGCAGCCTGCTGCTTCGCGAAGGGCGCCCCGTCGGCTCGCGCCTGATCGGACAAAACTTCTCTGACCCTGGCCACTTCTGGGGCCGCCCCTCGGCCACCGGGCCCATGGCCTACAACGCCGGCGCCTCCAGCGGCTCGAACCAGGGGCCGCTGAACCCGGCCTTGGTGGAAGCCGTGAACACCCGCATCGCCGCGCTGCGCGAGGCTGACCCCGATCAGAAG
>RXJO01000333.1:2985-4305 GCA_003987795.1 Curvibacter sp. | reverse complement strand
ATCCGCCAGGGCTTCAGCGTGGGCATGGCGATGAAGGTGCCGGTGTATGTGGCCGACCGCTCGAAGGCCACCGACACCCTGGCACAGGTGAAGCTGCGGGCCACGCGCACGGATGGGGCTTGGCTGCTGCGGGTGGACAACCCCGGCGAGCGCCACGTGGCGCTGTCGCGCTACCGCATCGACGGCGTGTTGCACGAGCGCCCGCTGGGCGTGGTGCTGGCCCAGCGCGAGCGCGAGTTCCGGCTGGAGCTGCCCGCAGGCGGGAGCAACTTGCGCCAGCTGGAGGTGCAGCTGACGGTGGAGAAAGACAGCCGCTGGGTGGAGGTGGGGCTGCCCTGATCACCCACTCAGCGCTGCGCCGCTGGGGCCCGGCCTGAAGGCCCCGAGCTTGAAGTCGTCTGCTTGTCTTGTTTTTTTGGGAGAACTGCCATGCGCACACCGGTTTCCAGTGTCAGGCCCGACCCGGGTCAGAGGATGTGTCGGAAGATGTGTCGGAGGGGGCGCGCACGAGCGCCCTGGATTCCCCGGCTGAAGGGGGCCGGGGTGATCGGCCTGGCCCTGGCGCTCTCCAGCGCTGCCTGGGCCGCCTGCAAGATGACCACGCCCCCCACCGCCAACGCGGCCACGGCCACGCTGACGGCCGCGGGCGCGCAGACCCAGCGGGTGCGCGCGCCCACGATCTCAGGGCATTTCGCCTTCAGTTGCGACAGCCCCACCCCCTACCGGCTGCTGTTTCAGGACAGCACCGCCACCACGCCGGGCAGTGCCACGTTCCGCACGGCCTCAGGTGCCGAGTTGCAGGGCCAGCTGCGCCTGCGCCAGGTCTGCGGGCAGAAGGTCGATACCGAAGTGGCCCGCCTGCCCCTGGCGGGCTACAGCGGCGTGGCCGCCGCCGGCCAGACCTGCGCCTCGACTTTCGACGTGGTGTTTGCCGAAGCCACCGTGCTGCCCCGCCATGCGCTGGGCAGCACGGGTTTCAACGCCGCCTTGCAGGTGATCATCGAGTACTGACCATGACCTTGCTCAACCAAGACCTCATCCTCGGCGTCGCTGCCGAGCTCAACGTTGCTGGCCCTGCGCGGCCCTGCCCGATGGACACCCTGGCACCGCCTCGCCAGGCCTCAGCGCCGTTCTCGGCCTTGCAGGTGGCCGTGTGCTTCTTCGGCAAACCGCTCGACCCGGTTGCGCTCGATGTGCTCAAGGCCCTGCACCGCACCGATGTGGCCCATGTTCGATTGCTCAGCGAGCCGCGCGAGCTGAGCACCCTGACGCGATGGCGCCCCGGCCTGTGCCAGCAGTTGGTGATCTTCGACGGCCTGC
>RXJO01000333.1:0-2935 GCA_003987795.1 Curvibacter sp. | reverse complement strand
GCCCGCCCTGATGCGCGAACTGGCCCGCCAGCCCGAGATCGAGCAGATGGTGATGGTGCGCTCGCCCGAGGAGGCCCGCCTGGCCACCGAGGCCGGGGCCCACCACGCGCTGCGCTGGCCGATCGATCTGCTGCTGTTCCGGGCCGTGCTCTGGGGCCTGAATGCCGAGTTCAGGCAAGGCCAAGCCCAGGCGCCTCGGGCCGCCCTGGCCCTGGTTTGAGGGGCTGGCGTGGCACGCATCGAGCCCTTCAAGGTCCTGACGCAGCGAGACATGGAGGTTTTCATGCAGGCCTTGTGCCGGTTTCTGCAGAAGACCGAAAGCCTGCTGATCTCGCTGGAGGCCACGCACCAACACTTGGCCCACGGCGGCGCCTTGCCACTGCCGCTGAGCGCCGTCATCAAGACGCTGGAGGACGGCGCCGATGAGCTCAAGCTTGAGATCGAGGCCATGGAGACCGCCACCCAGGCGTTTCTGGGCGAGACGCGCCAGCCCACCGAATCGGTGCCGGTGTATGTGCTGCGCATCTCGCTGATCATCAACGACCCCGAGCTGCTCAACAACTGCCTGCGGCGCAACAACCGCGTGCTGGTCTGATCGACCACGGGCCACGGGCAACGGGCAAGCGCCGGAATCGACCGTGCTTCCGGTGGGTGAGCAAGAGCAACGGGCCCGGCAGGGACGCAGTGCAAAAATGCGCGACACCCAGCGCAGGCGCCAGGCCGCACGGTGCGACCGTCTGCCCCCAGCCCATGAAATTGACCGAAGCCAGACTGCGCACCCTGGAAGACCCCGGCAAGCACTTTGACGGAGCCGGCCTCTACCTGGAGCACACCCGGGCCGGCGGCCGTTACTGGCGCTGGAAATACCGCTTTGGCGGCAAAGAAAAGCGCCTGGCCTTCGGCGTTTACCCGTTTGTGAGCCTCAAGGATGCCCGGGCGCTGGCACACGAGGCCCGCAAGACCTTGTATTCAGGCGAAGACCCCAGCCTGCTGCGCCGGGCTGGCAAGGCCCGGGCAAAGCAAGAAGCCAGCACCACCCTGAAGGGGGTGGCCACCGACTGGATGAACCACCAGACCCAAAAATGGGGTGCGCCCCATCAGGCCCGCATCGAGGCCTCGTTGAATGCCGATGTGTTTCCCATGCTGGGCGACCGGCCCATGGCCGGCATCAAGCCCGGCGAGATGATGGCGCTGATCCAGAAGATCGAGGCCCGAGGCGCCGGCGATCTGGCGGGCCGGGTGTTGCAGCGCGTGAAGGCCATTTACCGCTGGGCGGTGATCCACGAGCGGATCGAATCGAACCCCATGCTCGACCTGGTGCCTTCCGAGATCCTCAAGCCCCGCGGGGTGCAACACCGGGCCGCGCTCAGTGACCGGTCGCTGCCCGAATTCCTGGCCCGGCTCGAGGCCTACGCGGGCAGCCCCCAGACCGTGCTGGCCCTGCGCCTGCTGATGCTCACCGCCACCCGGCCCGGCGAGCTGCGCGGCGCCCGCTGGGATGAGATCGACCTGGCCGCCGCCCTCTGGACGATCCCGGCCCAGCGCATGAAGATGCGAAAAGAACATCGGGTACCGCTGTCGCCCCCGGCGCTGAAGGTGCTGCACGCCCTGCAAGGCCTGGGCCGGCCACCCGGCGCTGGCTGGGTCTTGCCCAGCCCGCTCGACCGCCACAAACCCCTGGGCGAGAACACCCTCAACACGGCCCTGGCCCGCATGGGCTACAAGCGCACGGCCACGGCCCACGGGTTTCGGGCGCTGTTCTCGACCATCGCCAACGAAGCGGGCTGGAACCCCGATGTGATCGAGCGACAACTGGCCCACGCCGAACGCAACAAGATCCGCGCGGCCTACCACCGGGCGACCTACTTCGACGAGCGCATCAAGCTGATGAACTGGTGGGCCAACTACCTTGAGACCAGGCGCGTGATGCCCTGGCCAGAGCGGCCCGAACTGCCAAACCCACGGCACGCCCGGCGCCACACAGACCCGCCCGAGCGCCGATTGGGCCCGCCAGCCTGATGCACAATGAAACGGCCATGCGTTACCGCTTTCGTGTTTTCGGACGAATCGTCGCTGTCGAGCGACGCGAAGGCGCCTGGGCGCCGTTTCTGATCGGTGACGACGGAAAGCGCCAGCCAGCCCTGTTGGCGATTCCAGCCGATCTGCCGCACGCCGAACTGGCCCAGTACCTCTACGACATCTACCATGAGTCGGCCACACCCAGCAACGGCGACGTGTTTGAGATCACCGAGGGGCCGCACGAGGTACACCCGCCTCGTCCTTGACCGAGCGGCTTTCGCCATGTCGGCGGAATCGGGCTTTGAGCACGCATTGGGCACGTTGCACCGACAGCTCTTTGATGAAAGGCCTGGCACCCACATTCGACTTGAACAGGAAGTAGCGATTCGACGGTGTCACCGCCCGCAAGATCGCGCTGAGGACATCGATGAATTCCGCCATACACCCTTTGTACGCCGGCCGGCCATCGCCAGCCCAGCCTGGGCCCCGCTCAATGGCTGGGATCGCCTGGCTCGAAAATGGCCTCCAGCGAAGATGCGCTGAGGGCCTTGCGCAGCCAGCGCTCGCGCTCCTCATGCCCGACTGACTGGATGCGCGCGCGGGCCCAATCAGGTAAGGCGTCAAAGCGTTGCTCGATCAGTTGCGTGAGCAGTGCGGTGTAGGCCTCGTTTCGGCCTTCCTTGCGTCCTTTCTGAATGGCCTGCCTGAACAGGCGGCCCATCGTGTCTGCCAGCATGGGGGTTCCTTCCATCAGGTCTGGGATGCGGGCCAGTGCATCGGCAACGGCGGGTCTCAGCTCGGCCGGGGCCTTGCGGCGGAGCTGCTCGCGCAGCCAACGGTCAAGGGTGCGCTGCAACTCATTTTGCCCGGGCGCCAGCAAGGCTTGTTGCAAAGGATCATGGCCCGCCATCGTGGC
>RXJO01000298.1 GCA_003987795.1 Curvibacter sp. | reverse complement strand
GCGCCCCTGACGCACGAGCTGGTTGATGGTTGGCATGAAACGTCCCTAAACGTTTGAAAATTACAAAAAAGCCGAGCAAATCGGCACTGCACACGCGTGAAACGCGCCGGTCTAACCACAACGTCGGGCCGAAAACATCACAGCATTGCACCGTCGAGCCATCCAAATAGATCACCCGGCAGTCACTGCGGCAACACGGCCCGCGCAAGTCAAATCAGATTGACGCGCAAATGTGCACCCCTTCGGAAATTCCGAAAAGCCTTCTACTGTATCAGGTCGGGCTTTTGGGGGCAAGTACGGCTTGACAAGGCCCCGCCTTGTCACTTGATCCAGAGACGCAAGGCATCCCAGGCCCGCCCCATGACGCCCGCCTGCTCGACGCCATCCAGCGCCAGCAAGGGGACCTCCAGCAAAGGCCGCTCCCCCAGACTGATCTTCAGCATGCCAACCGCCTGCCCCTTCTGCAGCGGGGCCACCACCGGCTCTGGCCGGGTCACCTGGGTTTGCAAGCGGCTGGCCTGGCCTGCGGGCACCGCCACCACGATCGCCTCAGGGCGGCCCAGGCGCGCGGTGTTGTCCCGACCCTTCCAGACACCGGGGACCACGACTGCCTGCCCGGCATCGAACAATTTGACGGCTTCATAGGCCGTGTAGCCCCAATTCAGCAGCTTCTGGCTTTCGTTGGCGCGCGCATTCTCGCTGGCTGCCCCCAGAACAATCGACAGCAGTCGGCGCCCGCCCACATTCGGGAAATCACGTTTGGCGGTGGCCACCAGCGCGTAGCCGGTCGCATTGGTGTATCCCGTGCTCAAGCCGTCTACGGTCGGATCACGGAACAACAACAGATTGCGGTTGCCCGAATTCGTGGAGGGCGAAGCTTCGTACCGATATTGCTTGAGGGCATAGAAAGCCATGAACTCAGGAAAGTCCTGAATCAAGCGACCGGCCAGCACGCCCAGGTCCCGGGCCGTAGAGGCATGCCCGGGCTCCGCAGTGCCCTCCGGGTTCTTGTAACGGGTGCTCTTCATGCCCAGGGCCTCGGCCTGAGCATTCATGAGCTCCACAAAGCGCTCGACCGAGCCCCCCACCCCCTCAGCCAAGGCCACGGTGGCGTCATTGCCAGACTGGACCACCATGCCTTTGATGAGATCCTCGACCGGAACGCTCATCTTGGGGTCGATGAACATGCGCGAACCCGGCATCTTCCAGGCTCGCTCACTGACCGCCATGCGCTGCTTGAGATCAACCCGGCCGGCCTTCAAGGCGTCAAAGACGAGGTAGGCCACCATCAGCTTGGTCAACGACCCCGGCTCCACCGTTGAGTCAACCTCTTTTTCGGCCAGAACCTGGCTGGCCGTCAAATCCAGCAATAAATAGCTGCGAGCCGCGATGGCGGGGGCCTGGGGTGACTGCGCCGCCACCGGCAGCGCCATCGCCAGCACCACGGCCGACAGCAGCGCCTTGAGGAAACATGTCATGGGATCAGAGCGTGCAAAGAGCCAAACAAAAGGGGCCGCCCAGCCGCGCCCCCTCCATGGGAGCCCATGAGGCGCTTCGAAGTTCATTGGGACAGCCCCTCTCAGGGGCGCAGGTGCCGAACCACCAAGGCCTTCAACAACGGCAGCTGCCCGTGGAAGAAATGCCCCCCTCCCGGCACGACGGTCACCGGCAAGGACTGCGGGCGCGCCCAGTCCATGACCGCAGCCAGCGGCACCGTGTCGTCTTGCTCGCCGTGCAGGATCAAGGCCCGCTCATGGGCGTCTGCGGCCAACTCGGCCACCTGAAAGCGCGACGCCGCCGTGCCGACGAGCACGACCCGCTCGACCACCCGACTCGGCCAGACCGCACGCAGGGCGTGGCTGGCCACATAGGCCCCGAATGAAAACCCGGCAATCGCGATCGGCCCATGGGGTGCCTGCTGTTCCAGCACAGCCAGAAAGTCGTCGATCTCGCCGCGCCCCTCATCCCAGACGCCGGCGCTGCCCCCGACCCCCCGGAAGTTGAAACGGACCGCGTCCCAGCCCGACTGCACAAAGGCCCGAGCCAAGGTTTGCACCACCTTGTTGTCCATGGTCCCGCCAAACAGCGGGTGAGGATGCGCAATGATGGCCACCCCTCGGGGGGCATTCCCTTCGGGCACGACCGCCGAATCGCGCAAACCTTGCAGCGCGCCGGAAGGCCCCAGGAGTTCAAGTTTCAGGGTTTGGGCATTCATGCCGATAGGTACTTTCTCAAACAGCGCCAAGTCGCCCCGCCAGGGTGCGCCCGACTCGACAGCCAACGGAAGAATCAACGCCCGAGGTGGGGCGGGGTCAGCAGGCGCTCGACCACTTGGCCGTTCTTAAGGTGAGATTCGACAATCTCGTCCACATCGCTGGGATCCACAAAGGTGTACCAGACAGCTTCCGGGTACACGACCGCCACCGGACCGCCAGCACAACGGTCCAGGCAGCCGGCCTTGTTCACCCGCACCTGACCTGGCCCAGCCAGCCCAGCGGCCTTGACCTGCGCCTTGCATCGGTCAAAAGCCTCTTTGGCACCATGGTGAGCACAGCAATCCTCACCGTTGGCACGCTCGTTGAGGCAGAAAAAGATGTGCCGCTGGTAATAGGAGGCCTGTGCAGCAGGCAGCGATGCGCCACCGGCCACCGGGCCACTGGACGCTTGAGGAGAAGAGGATTCGGACATGGCTTCATTTTAGAGAGAAGCGGCTCCGACAGGCCGTCAGCCCTGCACTCAACCCGGCTCGCGTCGCGCCATCCAGCTGATCAGATACACCAGCGTGGCGTAAGGCCACAACCAGCCCACCCACTGCGCCAGACCGTTGAAGCGGATGAATCGGCCCTGCTCCCAGGTCTGCAAGGTCTGGGCAAAGTAGGCACTGGTCGGAGACTGGTTCAGGATGGACAGGTGGATACCCAGGGCCAGAAGACACAAGGCCGCGCAACCGCGCCGCGTCAACCACAGCGACGGCAAGGCCAGCAGCACGGCCAGAACCAGGCCCAACTGGACCGGCAGGCTCAGCCAGCTCCAGGCATGGACCGGCCCGTAGCTCAGGGCGGCCGACAAGGCGGTAAAGCCCAAACCCACCCCCATCACCAGCATCAGCATCGCCATCCGCCTCGGCAGCGAACGAACAATGCTGTAGGCCAGCAGACAAGGCACCAGCGCGCCCAGCGCCACACACAGGAGCTCAGCACTGGGGATCAAGGGCTGCAACTCCACATCACGCACCGGCAGCCAGTCGAGCAATGGCGTATCGGCCAACCACTCGGCCAAACCCTCCTCAACCCGCTCCATGACCTGCCCCAACCCCAGCGGTACCGCCGTCGGGAACAACAGCGCCACCGGCCAAAGCGCCAGCAGCACCAGCGCCCCACGCGACTCCGGCATGAACCAACGGGCCCGGAAAAGAGTCCAGCGATCCAAGGCCCCCAGACGCTCCAGGGTCCACGCGGCCAGGGCTCCGGCCGCCCCGCCCATGGCATTGAGGAACAGATCCACATTGGACGGCACCCGCGAGGGCAGGTAACTCTGAAGGCTTTCCATCACCAGCGAAAGCACCAGCGATACGCCCACAGCCAACAGCAAAGGGCGCACCAAGCGGCTGCGCAGCCCCCCCAAGGTGATCAGGAAACCGAGCGGGCCATAACCCAAGGCATTCGACAGCACATCAAAGCCGGTCCAGTACCGCGGCAAGGGCGCCAACAGAAATGCAAAGGGCGAGATCCCCTGGGTGCGCCACTCACCGAACGGGTACAGGCTGGCATAAACAATCAGCGTCGCATACACCTGGGCCAGAGGCCAGGCTGCGCTTTTGTGTTCAGACACGGCCCGAGCCCCTGTCGTCAGAACGGCTTGACCACCACCAGAATCACCGCCAGCAACAACAGCAGCACAGGAAGCTCATTGAACCAGCGGAACCAGACGTGCCCGCGCCGGTTCTGGTCGGCCACGAACTGCTTGAGCAATCTGGCGCAGACATGGTGATAGGCCAGAACCACCACCACCACAGCCAGTTTGGCATGCATCCAGCCATTGCCCGGGCCTCGGCCAATGCCATAGCCCAGCCAGAGAACCCCTCCCAGCACCACCGCAGGAACCGCCAGCAAGGTGGTGAATCGCAACAATTTGCGGGCCATTAGCAACAAGCGTTCACGCTCTGCCACTGAGCCCACCGGCACCATGGCCAAATTGACAAAAATGCGAGGCAGGTAAAACAGACCGGCAAACCAGCTGGCCAC
>RXJO01000080.1 GCA_003987795.1 Curvibacter sp. | reverse complement strand
GCGGCCTGGAACTGCGGACGGGTTTTCAGCCGTTGCACGCGAGCAGCCCGGAGTTCACCAGGCAATGTCTGGCTTAGACAGCCAGACGCTTGCGACCCTTGGCGCGGCGTGCGTTGATCACGGCACGGCCACCGCGGGTCTTCATGCGGACCAGGAAGCCATGGGTGCGGGCGCGACGGATTTTGGAAGGTTGGTAAGTGCGTTTCATGATGAATTCCTAGAGGTTCAGTTCTGGCCATTCGTTCATGCACTGCTCGTGCAACACCGCCAAACCCAAGCCTGACGACATCGCTGCAAACCGCGCCCAAACCAGGGGCCTTGTTCTAATCGCCCGACTCAAGCAAGCACCACAGTGTCTGCCGCATCGGGGAAACCCGCGATTATCGCAACATTTCATGACTGCGACAAGTACAAGCACATTTTGAAGGTCTTTGCCAGCCGCTGGGGTTGTGGCATCAGGGGTCAGGGCCTTCGCCCGTTCAGGTTGTGGATAACCGTTTGACAAACTAGAATCCAGCCCGCTGTCCGCAATTGACTATCCACAGAAAACAGACCAAGAATGACCGAGGGAAACCTGAACAGCGCCACCGAGAGCGCATCCCCGAACGCAGGACACAGCCTCTGGCAGGCATGTATCGAGCAACTCGCCCAGGAACTGCCTGAACAGCAATTCAACACCTGGATCAAGCCCCTGGTGGCCCAGGCCCCGGACGATCTTTCGAAGATCACCATCTACGTCGCCAACCGCTTCAAGCTGGACTGGATCCGCGCCCAATACGCCAACCGCATCGCCCAGATGCTGGAGCGCCTGTATGGCCAAGCCGTCCCCATCGAGTTAGCGCTCACTCAGCGTGAACCTGCGGCCAGAGCTTATTCGGCGCCCTCGATTTCAGCGACATCCGAGCCTCAACAAGCCCCGGAGCCCGCGGCCCCGAACGAAGACCCGGGCACCGGCACTTTCAAGAACCGGCTCAACGCAGCGCTCACCTTCGACACCCTGGTGGAGGGCACGGCCAACCGCATGGCGCGGGCTGCGGCCATGCACGTGGCCGGCACGCCAGGCCACCTCTACAACCCCTTGTTCATCTATGGCGGTGTGGGCCTGGGCAAGACCCACCTGATGCACGCTGTGTGCAACCGGCTGCTGGCCGACAAGCCCGATTCGAAAGTTCTCTACATCCATGCCGAGCAGTTCGTGTCGGATGTGGTTAAGGCCTACCAGCGCAAGGCGTTTGACGAGTTCAAAGAACGCTATCACTCGCTGGATCTGCTGCTGATCGATGACGTGCAGTTCTTTGCCAACAAGGACCGCACCCAGGAAGAATTCTTCAACGCCTTTGAAGCCTTGCTGGCCAAGAAATCACACATCGTGATGACCAGCGACACCTACCCCAAAGGCCTGGCCGACATCCACGAGCGCCTGGTGTCTCGCTTCGACTCGGGCCTGACCGTGGCCATCGAGCCCCCCGAGCTCGAAATGCGGGTGGCGATCCTGATCAACAAGTCGCGTGCCGAAGGCACCGAAATGCCCGAGGAAGTGGCCTTCTTCGTGGCGAAGAACGTGCGCTCCAACGTGCGCGAACTCGAAGGCGCCCTGCGCAAGATCCTGGCCTACTCGCGCTTCAACCAGAAGGAGATCTCGATCCAACTGGCCCGCGAGGCCCTGCGCGACCTGCTGTCGATCCAGAACCGGCAGATCAGCGTCGAGAACATCCAGAAGACGGTGGCCGACTACTACAAGATCAAGGTTGCCGACATGTACAGCAAGAAGCGCCCGGCCAGCATCGCCCGGCCGCGCCAGATCGCCATGTACCTGGCCAAGGAGCTGACGCAGAAGAGCCTGCCCGAGATCGGCGAGCTGTTCGGCGGGCGCGACCACACCACCGTGCTGCACGCGGTGCGCAAAATTTCAGGCGAGCGCCAGCAGCTGACCGAACTCAACCAGCAGCTTCACGTGCTGGAGCAAACCCTGAAGGGCTGATGTGATGAAATGCGCATCAGGCCGCCAGCGGCCACAAGAAGGCCGAACAAGCGGTGCCCTGACTCAAAAATGCCCCGAAAAACAGTGAAAATGGCATGTTTCCTGGGAGGGTCCCGGGTCGGCCCCTTGCCGAACCACCCCGGCACCGGAATGTTGCTTGAAGCTGCTACAAAGAATTTGAACTAGAGGTTGACATGATCGTCCTGAAGGCCACACAAGACAAAGTCCTGTCGGTTCTGCAATCGGTTGCGGGCATTGTCGAGCGCCGCCACACCCTGCCGATCCTCGCCAATGTGTTGATCCGCAAGACCGGCAGCGCACTGCAACTGACCACCAGCGATCTGGAGATCCAGATCCGCACCACCGCTGAGCTCGACGGCGACGCGGGCAACTTCACCACCACCGTGGGCGCCCGCAAGCTGATCGACATCCTGCGCACCATGCCGGGCGACCAGACCGTGAGCCTGGAATCGAGCCAGAACAAGCTGATCCTCAAGGGTGGCAAGAGCCGCTTCACCCTGCAGACCCTGCCGGCCGAAGACTTTCCGCTGGTGCAGGAGGCCGCCAATTTCGGCCCCGTGTTCAGCGTGCCACAGAAGACGCTGAAGAGCCTGCTGGGCCAGGTGTCGTTTGCCATGGCCGTGCACGACATCCGTTACTACCTCAACGGCATCCTGTTCGTGGCCGAAGGCAATACCCTGAGCCTGGTCGCCACCGATGGTCACCGCCTGGCCTTCGCCTCGGCCACCCTGGACGTCGAAGTGCCCAAGCAGGAAGTGATCCTGCCGCGCAAGACCGTGCTGGAGCTGCAGCGCCTGCTGTCGGATGCCGAAGGCGGCATCGAGATGCAGTTCGCCAACAACCAGGCCAAGTTCAGCTTCGGCGGCATGGAGTTCGTCACCAAGCTGGTCGAGGGCAAGTTCCCCGACTACAACCGCGTGATCCCCAAGGGCCACCGCAACAGCCTGACCCTGGGCCGCACCACCTTGCTGGCCAGCCTGCAGCGCACCGCCATCCTGACCAGCGACAAGTTCAAGGGCGTGCGCCTGAACCTCGAGCCCGGCACCCTGCGCATTGCCTCCAGCAACGCCGAGCAGGAAGAGGCCGTCGACGAGCTCGACATCGACTACGGTGGCGACACCATCGAGATCGGCTTCAACGTCACCTACCTGATCGATGCCCTGGGCAACATGGACCAGGACATGGTGAAGATCGAGCTGTCCGACTCCAACAGCTCGGCCCTGGTCACCATCCCGGAAAACGACAGCTTCAAGTACGTGGTGATGCCGATGCGCATCTGAGGCCCCTCCAGCGGAACACAGGCCTTGCGCACAACGCCACAAACCTGAACCCGACCCGCGCTGAACCAGCTGTGTTCTGCGCGGGTTTGGTCCATCAAGAGATTGAGAAAAAGCACCATGACCGAACCCAACAAGCCGCTGTCCGACGCTGAAACCAGCTCCAACGAAGCCTTCAGCGACCTGCCGCAGACCAAGATCGACACCAACCAGGCAGGGGCGTCCGAGGGCTATGGCGAAGGCGCCATCCAGATCCTCGAAGGCCTGGAGGCCGTGCGCAAACGGCCCGGCATGTACATCGGCGACACCTCGGACGGCACGGGCCTGCACCACCTGGTGTTCGAAGTGGTCGACAACTCGATTGACGAGGCCCTGGCCGGCCACTGCGACGACATCGTCGTCACCATCCACAGCGACAACTCGATCAGCGTCACCGACAACGGCCGTGGCATCCCCACCGGCGTCAAGATGGACGACAAGCACGAGCCCAAGCGCAGTGCCGCCGAAATCGCCCTGACCGAGCTGCACGCCGGCGGCAAGTTCAACCAGAACAGCTACAAGGTGTCTGGCGGCCTGCACGGCGTGGGCGTGAGCTGCGTGAACGCGCTGTCCAAATGGCTGCGCCTGACCGTGCGCCGCGAAGGCAAGGTGCATGAGATCGAATTCGCCAAGGGCTTTGTGCAGAACCGCCTGCTCGAAACCGTCGACGGCTTCGAAGTCTCGCCGATGAAGGTCACCGGCGCCACCGAGAAGCGCGGCACCGAAGTGCACTTCCTGCCCGACACCGAGATCTTCCAGCAGAACAACGACTTCCACTACGAGATCCTGTCCAAGCGCCTGCGCGAGCTGAGCTTCCTGAACAACGGCGTGCGCATCCGCCTGAAGGACGAGCGCAGCGGCAAGGAAGACGACTTCTCGGGCGCCGGCGGCGTGCGGGGCTTCGTCGAGTTCATCAACAATGGCAAGCAGGTCCTGCACCCCAACATCTTCTACGCCCACGGCGAACGCCCCGCCGAAACCTACGGCG
>RXJO01000233.1:1456-4254 GCA_003987795.1 Curvibacter sp. | reverse complement strand
GTCGCCTGCGCCTCTTCGTGCAGGCGCGCCGCCAGCCGGGCCACCAGATCCTGGATGGCGTCGGAGAGCGAACCGGTGCGCGTCAGCGCCGTGCCGTCCTCCTCTTCCAGTTCCTTCAGGTAGCGGTGGATGGTCGTCTTCGAGCCGGTGTTGCCTAGCGCGATACGTATCGCATCGATCGAGGGGTGCTGCCCTTGGGCAGCCAGCGAATCGCGGGCGCGCTTCACGTCCAAGCGGCTCAGTCCTGCACGGGCCATGGTGCTCCTACAATTTGATACCGTAATACGTACCATGTATATACGTACCAAATTGAGGCATCAAGCTACAGAATTCTGGTAATTTTTCACACACGATAATGGCGGATTATCACGTGTGAAACCTCTCACATAGGGCTCCAGTCCAAACCTTCGGTACGAAACTCCAGAAAAGCGCGATTCTCGAAATGCTGGCCGCGCTCACCTGTCTCACGGCGGAAGGCGACAGTACGTTGCGGCCGGCAACGCGAAAACTCACCTTGCGTAGCCGCGGTTCGTCGTTAGGCGAGATGCCAAGTGCCACACCCCAAAAACGTTCACCTTTCCACGGCAACGTATGGTGGTGCCCCAGCAGCCAATCTCCGCTGGTCTTGCATCTGTCGGGCCGGCTCGCATGCTTGTCAAATGCGAGACGCCAAGCCTCGCTATACGCGCACCCAGCTCGCTAATCGACGAACGGAAACCGGAGTGAGAACCGGGTGACGCTGCCAGGGAATGTCGCGACCGATGCAGTGCCCGCATGCAACTCCATGATAGATCTCACGATGGCGAGCCCTAAACCGGTCGACTGATCAGAGTGGGAACGCGCTTGGTCGCCACGATAGAACCGATCAAAAACGCGTTCCCTATCCTTGTCAGGTATCGGGACGCCCTGATTCAATACGTGCACTGTGACAGAGTCTTCGTCACGCTGACAGTTCAAGCTCACGACCGAGCCATTGTCAGCATGGCGGACCGCGTTCGAGAGCAGGTTGCCGACGGCGCGCCGGAACATGGTCAGGTCGGCACTCACACTGCCGGACGCCGAGACCTCAATCTTCACGCCCTTGTCTTCACCCAGTACGGCAAAGTAACTCGCCAGCTTGGACAATTCGGTGCCGAGCTCGATTGGCACACGGTCCAGTTCGACCGTTGCCGCATCGGCGCGCGCCAGGAAGAGCATGGAGTCGATCATGCGCGAGAGGCGCTGATATTCCGCCAAGTTGTCCTCCAGCAGGGTCACGTAGTCGGCTACTTCTCGTTCACGCGAGAGCGCCACCTCGGTGTGGCCGATCAGGTTATTCAATGGCGTGCGCAGGTCGTGCGCGAGATCGGCGGAAAAACGATACAACCGCTCATAGCCCGACTCCAGTCGCTCCAGCATGGCATTGAATGCGACGCCAATTTCGTGGACTTCCGTTGGCGTACTGGGGGCGTCGACGCGGTAGCTGAGTCGTTCGACGTTAATCCGGTGCACTTGCTGAATCAGTGCCTGTGCTGGCCTGAGTTCACGCCGGGTGATCAAGGCACCAAGAAGCGCAGTGAGAACCGCGCCCACCAGAATGCCGACGACGATGCTATTGCCCAGCCGGATCACCACCTGGCGCCGATCGTTTCCGTTCTTGGCCACCGATACTGTGGCGAACGGTACGCCATCACTCGCCTCGACGATACGCTTCCCCATGATCCATGTGCCGTCGTCATGAATTCCGGACCCAGTGGCAGCCAGATCGAAATCCGATCGCAGGCCGTCAGCCGTTCGATAGACGAGCCTGCCTTGCGGTGTTCGGAGTCTCAACGCCAAACCATCGTATCCCCTGACCAGATCGAACAAGCTGTGTTCGAATTTCTCGGTCTGCTCAAGGCTGCCAGCGTCTCGGACCAGGTGGCTCACCTGCGTCAGCTTGGCCTCGATGATTTCTACGTCCCGCGAGCGTAGTTGAGTATCCAGGGCGTAGTAGGCGTAGGCCCCCATGCTAGCCAGCGCAAACGTGACCAGGATCGAGAATAGCGAGGTCAGCCGACCGATCAGTGAACGCGCCACGTCTCATTTTCCGCGATGAGGATCAAGGACATAACCCATGCCCCGGACGGTATGGATCAGTTTGGTATCGAACGGCTCATCGAGCTTGGCGCGAAGACGGCGTATCGCCACGTCCACGACGTTCGTGTCGGTATCGAAGTTGACATCCCAGACGTGCGAGGCGATGGACGTGCGGGAAAGCACCTCCCCACTGCGGCGAGCCAACAGATGGAGCAGGACGAACTCCTGGCTGGTCAACTCCACCTTGACGCCGGCGCGTACGACTTTGCGGCCAAGGACATCGATATCGAGATCGCCGACGCTCAGATGCTCGGATTCGCGACCGCTGCTTTGCCGCAGGCAGCGGCGAATTCTGGCGAGCAGTTCGGCAAACGCGAACGGCTTCACCAAGTAGTCGTCGGCGCCGAGTTCGAAACCACGTACCCGATCGGCCACGTCATCCCGCGCCGTCAGAAACAGAACCGGGACATCACTCTTCTGCCGGATCATCTTGATCACGCTCCAGCCGTCTGCACCCGGCAGCATGACATCCAGCAGGATCAGGTCGTACCGCACCTCGCTGGCGAGATGCGCCCCGTCCATGCCGTTTGCGGCAATATCGACAACAAATCCGGATTCAGTCAGGCCCTTGAGCAGGTATTCCGCGGTTCGAGCCTCGTCCTCGATGACCAGTATTTTCAATGAGAGTGTCCTTGATGACCGTGGCGTTCGTCGGGTTGGCCGCTCGTCGCAGCAGCAAT
>RXJO01000233.1:0-1375 GCA_003987795.1 Curvibacter sp. | reverse complement strand
AAGGAAAAGCGTCAGTCAACCAGCCTGGCCGAGAGCGGGCGGAACGGAGATCCTGCCGATGCGGGTGGTCGACCTCGATCGCGATACGGTCAAGCGCGGGCTCAGCGACGGCTCGATGCTGATCATCGATGTGCGTGAGCCGCACGAATTCGAGGCCGGGCACATTCCCGGTTCCGTCTAGCATCCCCTCTCCAGCTTCGATCCGCAGGCGGTGGCGGATCTCGTGGCCGCCGATGGTCGGCGCGCGGTCTTCTCGTGCGGCTCGGGCGTCCGCTCGATCCACGCGCTGATGGCCGTGCAGAATGCCGGACTCGATCTCGCCGAACACTACAAAGGCGGGTTCAAGGACTGGTACAGCGCAGGTGAGACGATCGCCTGACCTGCGGATTCAATCCGGTACACGAGACCGTGATGTGCGCTCGCGCACAAGCAACAGCGTGGCGCGCGGGTTAGGCCGCACCCGCGGCGGAACAATCGTCAAGCTCGGCGCGACCGCACGGTCAGCCAACGGACAGCAGGACCCGATGCGCAGCCGGCTTCCCAGCCTTCTCACCCTCTTGTCAGCCCTCGTCGCGGGTCTCGCGGCAGGTCCCCTCACCCCAGCGGCCCGCGCCCAGGCGCCGGGCGGGCCGCCGCCGAAGGTCACCGTGGCCAAGCCCGTGGTGCGCCAGATCGTCGAGCAGGACCAGTATACTGGTCGCTTCGACGCGATCGATTACGTCGAGGTCCGGGCCCGCGTCACCGGATATCTCGAGAAGATTAACTTCGTCGACGGACAGACGGTGAAGAAGGGGGATGTGCTGTTCGTCATCGACCGGCGCCCCTACAAGGCGGCCCTGGAGCAGGCCCAGGCCGCGCTGGCCTCGGCCAAGGCGCGCCAGTCCTTCTCGCAGACGGATCTCGAGCGCGCGCAGACCCTGTCCCGCAGCGGCAACATCTCCGAACAGGTGACCGACCAGCGCCGGCAGGCCTCCCAGACGGCCCAGGCCGACGTCGACAGCGCGCAGGCCGCCCTCAACAACGCCCAGCTGAACTACGATTTCAGCGAGGTGAAGGCGCCCATCAACGGCCGCATCAGCCGGCGCCTCGTGACCGAGGGCAACATCGTCAGCGCCGACCAGACGATGCTGACCACGATCGTCTCGCTCGATCCGATTTATTTCAGCTACACGGTCGATGAGAAGGCGTTCCTCAAGTACCAGAACAGCCTCGGCATCGGGATGGGCCAGACCCAGCAGGGCAAGGGCGTGCCGATCCTGATCTCGCTGTCCGGCGAGGCGAAGCCGACCCGCAAGGGCACCCTCGACTTCGTCGACAACCGCGTCGACAACGCCACCGGCACGATCCTGCTGCGCGCCACCGTCCCGAACGCGGA
>RXJO01000577.1 GCA_003987795.1 Curvibacter sp. | reverse complement strand
CAAGATCTCCCTGGGGGCCCTCAGCCCGATCGAATACCGGGTGAGTCTTGGACTTGCGGCATAAAACCAGTCCAAGTTTTTATCCGCACCCCCCCCTCTGGGTTGCTCGCTTTGTCACGCCCATTTGACATCGAATCCATCATGAATACCCATCAGAAAGCACAATGAAAAAATCAATTTTTGCATTTTGGCGATTTGAATATTCTTTATGTCAATCGCCCAAGAAAATATCTTCGATATTCAGAATGTTTGAATATGTAAAAAGCACATGCTGGCTGGCATTTTGGCTTGGCCTGGCCCTTTCTGTCGTGTCGCCAGCTCGTGCGGCTCCCGTGTTTTTCGATGATTTCTCGAGCTGCACCAGCTCCGACTTCAACGTGATTGCGAACACGGCAGTGGCCCTGGATCAACCGATTGTTCTGCGGGTCTTTCATCTTCCGGGCAGAGTCAGCTGCACTGGCTGGACCTTTTCAGGCGATGCCTATCTGACCCAGTACGTCAGCGGCACCCCATTTCCTGGCACGGCAACCCAGGCCATCTGGCTCAATGAATCGGGAACCCAAGGTCGAATGACCCGAACAGTCTCAGGATTGACGGCCGGTCAGACCTATCGGGTATCAGCGCAGGCCTGGACCGATAATGTGGATGAATCGACCGCCTTGGGGCTGATATTCGGCACGGTCACCGCCAAATTGAATATGCAAAAAGGCAGCGGCCCGCAAAATATCAGTGCCGAGGTCTGTGCCACCAGCACGACACTGGACATCACCTTTCATGAAGCTGGCACCACGGCGTCTTCACCGGTGGTGACGAATATCAGCATGGAGAATCTGAATCAGCCGTGCAAGATTCCAGGGTATTTCACCATTGGCGGCACCGTCAGCGGCCTGATGGCGGGCCAGAGTGTGGTGTTGCTGAACAACGGCGGCAGCGCCCTGACAGTCAGTGGCGACGGCAGCTTCATCTTTCGGGTGGCGGTGACCGACGGCTTCAATTACCTTGCGACGGTCGGCACCCAGCCGAACGGGCAGGTCTGCCACATCAGTTCGGGCTCGGGCGCCGTGACCGCGGCCAACGTGACAGGCATCCGGGTGGCTTGTGTCGGCACGCAAGCCGATGTCCAGGCCGTGCCAACCCTGTCTCCGATGATGTTGCTGATGCTGTCTCTCACCCTGCTGTCAGGCTTTGGCTGGCGTCGCAGGGGCTGAATGACGCGCTGTGATGAGGGGCTTGGCAAAGGTCGGGCCCCTTGACCGCCCGGCATGGAATTCAGTCGTCCTGCTTCGGATCCAGGCCCGGAAACAGCACCTCGGTGAATCCGAAACGCGAGAAATCGCGCACCCGCATGGGGTAGAGTTTGCCGATCAGGTGGTCGCACTCATGCTGCACCACCCGGGCATGAAAGCCCTCCACCGTGCGCTCGATCGGGTCGCCATAAGGGTCCAGTCCCCGGTAATGCAGGCGCCTGAAGCGCGGCACCACACCACGCAGGCCCGGCACGGACAGGCAGCCCTCCCAGTCATCCACCTCCTCGTCGCCAATCGGCGTGAGCACCGGGTTGCACAGCACGGTGCGCGGTACCGGCGGCGCTTCCGGGTAGCGAGGATTGGGGGCGTCGGTGCCGAAGATCACCAATTGAAGGTCCACACCGATCTGTGGTGCAGCCAATCCGGCACCGTTGACAGCCGCCATGGTCTCGAACATGTCACGCACCAGCAGGTGCAGGGCATCGCTGTCGAAGTCGGCTTCGGCCAGGGGCTGGGCCACCCGCAGCAGGCGCGGGTCGCCCATTTTCAAAATCTCTCGGATCGCCATGTTCAGTCTCCGGTCAGGGTGAAGGGCAGTTCGCCCTGGGGGGGCTCGGCCACAGGAGGCGCTGGCTCTGACGACCCGGCATCGGTCTGGGCCAGCAGGCTCAACATGCCAGCCTCGTCCAGCACGGGCACGCCCAGGCTCAAGGCCTTGTCGAGCTTGCTACCGGCTTCGGCGCCGGCCACCAGGTAATCGGTCTTCTTGCTCACCGAGCCGGTCACCTTGGCGCCGGCGGCCTCCAGCAGGTCTTTGGCCTGATCGCGGCCCAGCGTGGGCAGCGTGCCGGTCAACACCACGGTCTTGCCGGCCAGCGACGAGCGCGGGCCAGTGCTCGGGGCCGGCAAGGCGGCCAGGAGTTCGGCGCGGATCTCATCGAGCCCTCGCAGCACCTCGGCCTGGCCGGGCTCGGCCACAAAGGCCTGCAGCGACTTGAGCACCTCAGCCGGCAGGTCGGCCGAAGCCTGCCAGGCACCCTGTGGGTCCAGCAGGTCGCTCAGCGCCTTCAGGTGCGGGGCCATCTGTTCAGCCCGCAGCGGGGTGAGTTTGGGCACCTTCAGCGCCACCAGCAGGCTGGGCAGGCTCAGCTTGTCGGCCAGCGCCGGGTTGGGCAGTCCCGTGTCGGGGGGCACCACACCTTGCTCGATCAGCGTGTCGATCACCTTGCGGTTGTGGTCCTCCTGCAGGAATTCATAGATCGACGTGGCCACCACATCGCCCACATCGGGCAACACCCGCAGCAAGGGCAAGGGTGCACGCCGAACCCAATCCAGCCGCCCGAGCCAGTCGGCCAGGGTCTTGCCAGTGGATTCGCCCACATGGCGGATCCCCAGGGCAAACAGGAAGCGCCCGAGCGGGCGCTGCTTGCTGGCGGTGATGCCATCGAGGATGTTCTGCGCCCACTTGGTGGGCACCTCCTCACGGCCTTGCAATTCGGCGGCCACACCGTCGCGCTCGTCCACGCGGCGCTTCACGTCGAGGAACTGCTGCAGCGTGAGGCTGTACAGGTCGGCCACGCTGGCGATCTGGTCGTATTCGACCAGGTTGTCGATGTGACGCTCGCCCAGGCCCTCGATGTCCATCGCGCGGCGGCCGGCAAAGTGGCGGATCGACTCCTTGCGCTGCGCCTTGCAGAACAGGCCACCGGTGCACCGGGCCACCACTTCGCCTTCGTCACGCATCACGTGCGAACCGCAGACGGGGCACTGAGTCGGCATCACAAAGCGCTTGTAGGGCTCGGGCAGCTCCTCGGCCGTGAGGTCGACCTCCGGTGGACGGCGCTCAGCCACCACCGCCACCACCTGCGGAATCACATCGCCGGCGCGGCGCACGATCACCGTGTCGCCCACCAACAGGCCCAGACGGGCGATCTCGTCCTGGTTGTGCAAGGTGACGTTGGACACCATCACGCCGCCCACAAACACGGGCTCCAGGCGGGCAACAGGCGTGATGGCGCCGGTGCGACCCACCTGCACGGCGATGCCCAGCACCGTGGTCAGCTGTTCCTGGGCCGGGTACTTGTGGGCCACGGCCCAACGCGGCTCGCGGGTCACGAAGCCCAGTCGGCGTTGCAGCGCCAGGCTGTTGACCTTGTACACCACGCCGTCGATGTCATAGGGCAATTGGTCACGCAAGGCGCCGATCTTCTGGTGGAAAGCCACCAACTCGGCGGCGCCCCGGGCGGTCTGGTCCAGCGCCTCCACCGGAAAGCCCCAGGATTTCAGGGTTTGCAGGATCTCGAAGTGGGTCTGCCAGGCGGGTCCCCCTTGCTCAGGGGGGGTGACCTCGCCCAGGCCATAGGCAAAGAAGCTCAGTGGCCGCTGGGCGGCGATGTTGGAGTCGAGCTGGCGCACCGCGCCTGCCGCTGCATTGCGCGGGTTGACGAAAAGCTTCTCGCCTCGGGCCCGCTGCGCTTCGTTCAGGCGCTCGAAATCGGCGCGCCGCATGTAGACCTCGCCCCGCACCTCCAGCACCGGCGGGGCACTGGCCGGCAGGCGCAGCGGGATCTGGCCGATGGTGCGGATGTTGGGGGTCACGTCCTCGCCCAGTTCTCCGTCGCCCCGGGTGGCGGCCTGCACCAGCACGCGGTCTTCGTAGCGCAGGTTCATGGCCAGGCCGTCGAACTTGAGCTCGGCCACATACTCGACCGGCTCAGCGCCCTCCCCCAGGCCCAGCTCACGTCGGATGCGGGCATCAAAGGCTTCGGCGCCGCTGGCTTCGGTGTCGGTCTCGGTGCGGATGCTGAGCATGGGCACGGCATGGCGCACGCTGGCAAAGGCATCGAGCACACGCCCGCCCACCCGTTGGGTGGGTGAATCGGGGGTCAGCAACTCGGGGTGAGCGGCCTCCAGAGCCTGCAGGGTCTGGAACAGGCGGTCGTACTCGGCATCCGGGATCTCGGGCGCATCCAGCACGTAATAACGGTGGGCATGGTGGTGCAACTGCTCGCGCAAGGCCTGGG
>RXJO01000541.1 GCA_003987795.1 Curvibacter sp. | reverse complement strand
GTCCACACCGAGGACATGTTGGCCACCTGCACCGGGGCGCCGATGGCCTGCAGCCGCTGGTTGAGCTGCGCGGCGCGGCGGTTCTGGGTGGCGTCCAGCTCCACGTACATGAGTTGGGCCTCGGGGGTTTCCAGGTAGTCCAGGAAAGCCTCCATGGCGCCCATCACATAGGGGTGCGAGTTGAAGGTGCCGCGGGCAAAGCACAGGTCGGCCGGCCGGTCTTCGCGGTAGCGCTTCATGAGCTCGCGCTTGCCACAGACCACGCCCACCGGCAGGCCGCCGCCCAGGGTCTTGCCGTAGGTGACCATGTCGGCCTTGACGCCGAAGTACTCCTGGGCGCCACCCGGGGCCAGGCGAAAGCCCAGAAACACCTCGTCGAAGATCAGCACGATGCCGCGCTCCGTGCAGACCTCGCGCAATTGCTTGAGCCACTCGGTGTAGGCGGCGCGGTCGTAGCCGGCGTTGCGCGAGCTGTCCACCAGCGAGGAATCGCCGGGGGCGGCCTTGTTGGGGTGCAGGGCCTGCAGCGGGTTGACCAGCACGCAGGCGATGTCGCGGCGCTTGCGCAGCACCTGCAGGCTGTTCTCGTGCAGGTCGCGCAGGGTGTAGGTCTCACGCGGGGGCAATGGGTTGCCGGGGCCAGGCTGAACGTCCTCCCACCAGCCGTGGTAGGCGCCGCAGAAGCGCACGAGATGGCGGCGACCGGTGTGGTAGCGGGCCAGTCGCACGGCCTGCATGACCGCCTCGGTGCCCGACATGTGGAAGGACACCTGCTCCAGCCCCGAGAGGCGCTGCAGGCGCGCCACATTCGAGGCCACCACCGGGTGCAGGCTGCCCAGCACCGGCCCCAGGGCCTGAGCCCGGGCGCTGCCTTCGGCAATGCATTGGCGGTACACGTCGACCCCGAACACATTGACGCCGTACGAGCCGGTGAGGTCGTAGTAGGTGTTGCCGTCCAGGTCGGTCAGGGTCACGCCTTCAGAGGCTTCCATGAACGCACCGACCTGCACATGCTGACGCAGCAGCGGGCTGTATTGGAAGGGTACCCGGTAGGCGCCGGTGAACTGCAGGTCGGGCAGGCCTTCACGGGCGCTGGCGGTGAGCGCCAAGGTACGTGGGCAGCGGCCCACCAGCGTCTCTCCCAGTTGCTTCAAGGCATGGCGCCGTTGTTCGGCCACCTCGGCCGGTGCGCCGTCGGAGTTGAAGAAGCGCTCCTCGCCGTAGGCGTAACCGGGCAGCCACGAGGCCACGCGTTTGGCCATTCGCGAATGGCCGGTGAGCGAGGGGTGCTTGGCCCGCGACAGTTCCAGTCGGCGGATCAGCCGGGGCAGGGTGGCGGCGAAGGCCGCGCCGCCCAGGGCCCAGAAAGCCAGTGTTTCGTCCATGTGATGAGGTCCCGAAGGTCGAATAAGCGAGATCGCCAAAAGCGCGATGCCTCATCTGTAACTTGACTGATTGACATCTTGATGAATATCCAAAAACTGCGTGACCGCCTGCTGCAGCAGGAAGACCTGAACTTTCTGCTGACCAACCGGGTGCCGCGCATCGCGCTCACGCGCTTCATGGGCTGGTTCAGCCAGATCCGCCAGCCCCTGGTGCGTGACGCCTCGATCGCGGTGTGGCGCCTGTTCACCGAGCTGGACCTGAGCGAGGCGCGCAAGCAGCACTTCGACAGCCTGCACGACTGCTTCACGCGCGAACTCAAGCCGGGCGCCCGGCCCTTCGAACCCGATCCCGAGGTGCTGGCCAGCCCTTGCGACGGCATCGTGGGGGCCTGTGGCGAGGTGGCCGGCCTGCAGGTCTGGCAGGCCAAGGGCTTCCCCTACCGGCTCGAAGACCTGTTCGGCGACCCGGCACGGGCCGAGGCCTTTCGCGATGGCTGCTATGTGACGCTGAGACTGACCTCGGCCATGTACCACCGTTTCCATGCGCCGCACGACGCCCGCCTGCAGCATGTGACGCACCTGAGCGGAGACACCTGGAACGTGAACCCGATCGCGCTCAAGCGCGTCGAGCGCCTGTTCTGCCGCAACGAGCGTGCCGCCCTGCATCTGAGGCTTGATCGCGGCGGCCACCCGTTGGCCCTGGTGCCGGTGGCGGCCATCCTGGTGGCCAGCCTGCGCCTGCACGCGCTGGACCTGCTGCTGCATGGCCGTTACCCGGGTCCGCACGAACTGCCCTGCGATGTGGCGGTGGGCAAGGGGCAGGAACTGGGTTGGTTCCAGCATGGCTCGACGATCATCGTGTTCGCCCCCAAGGGCTTTCGCCTGATCGACGGCGTGACCACGGGGCTTCGGGTTCGGGCCGGCCAGCCTTTGATGCAGCTGCCGCCGTCAGGGGGTCAGGGCGTGGGCAGCACGTCGTAGACCACCCAGGCGAACTCCATCGGGTGCGGGAAGCGCCAGCCTGAGCGGGCCGCCGTCAGCCACAACGGGCGGATGGGGCGGCCGGTCTTCTCCAGCCATTCCTGGACTTCGACCTCGCAGTTGCTGGCCTCATAGACCTGGGCCTTCTTCACGGGGCCGCGTGGGCAGATCATCAGGCCACCCTGGCGCTCCCAGCCGGGGTGGGGGGCCAGGGTGGTGGGCCATTCGTCGGGCATGCCGGGCAGCGCGCGCACCTGATCGGACACGAAGAACGCCACCATGGCGTTCTCGGCCCATTCGCCGCCTGTCCAGCCCAGGGGCAGGTCGGGATGGCGTTGCTGCCAGCCTTGCATCATGAGTTCGGCGGCGACCTCATTGGCTTCGTAATAGCTGCGCTTGCCCTGGCTGGCCTGGGTGAGGGCCAGTACCCCGCCGACCAGCACCACGCCGATCAGCACCGGCCAGGCTGAGCGCTGGAGGGCGCGCAGGCTGCGTGTGGTGGGTGTCTCGGCGGTCGTCTGGCTTGATTCCGTTGCGGCAGTGGCCTGTTCCAGGTTGCGCAGCCACAGCAGCGGGAAGGCGTAGATGATGGGGATGGCCCAGGGGCTGGAGAGCTCAGCTATGCCGGCCATGCCGGCCAGCAGGGTCACTGCGCCGGGCAGGGCCGCCAGCCAGAACACGGTGTCCTGCCAATGCAGGGGCAGCCAACTGAGGCAGGCCAGGCGCGGAATCTGGCGCAGCAGGCGGCGCCAGCGTCCCGTGCCCGGCGCGCTGGCCTGCCACGCAAACACCAGCACGCAGGGCACCCAGGCCAGCAGCACGAACAGCAACGGGGTGATCGCGAAATGCAGCAGGAAATGCCACTCCACCTGGCCACCGCCCTGGTCAGCCGCGTAGCGAAGGGTGGGGTAATCGTGGTGCCAGAGCCACCAGGCGTGGGGCAGCAGGAACAGCGCCAGGCTCAGCAGGGCCAGGTAAGGGCGCAGGCTGCCGAACCAGCGGCGCATGTCACGCCGCAGCAGGGCCGTGATGAAGAGCGAGAACAGGAAAACGCCGCTGTAGTACTTGCTCAGCATGCACACCGCGCCGAGAAAGCCCAGCCAGATCGAGGCGGTCAGCCCCGCGCGGCCACTCTGGCGCAGGCTGGCCAACCAGGCCACGGCCGTCCAGGGCCAGACCGACAGCAGAATGGCATTGGCGTTGAACTTGGCGGCCAGCGTGGTGTAGGGCAGGGTCCACATCAGCAGCAGCACGGCGCTGGGTGCGAAGCGGCGCAGGCCCAGCAGGCGCGCCAGGTGGGCTACCCCCCACAGGCCGATGGCCACGTTCACATAAGACAACAGTTTGTAAGACAGTGCGCTGCGCGGCATGGCCGCAAACCAGAGTTCGACTGCCCAGACAAAGAATGGCGGGTGCTTGAAGGTGCCCCACTCGAAGGTCTGCCCCCAGGCAAAGTTCTCGAGCATGTCGTTGTAGGGGTCCAGGTTCGGGTAGGCGAACCAATGCACCAGCGCCCAGGCGAGGCAGTAGGCCACGATGAGCAGACGTGTGCTGTGCTGGCCGGAGGGCTGGGCTGGAAGGGGGACGGCAGGCACGGCAGGAAGGCAGTTTGGAGGGGCTGGCTGGGGGTGTACACCGGCGGAGGTGGTGGGCGGCCGGGTCTGGTTGCCTTGGGCCGGCGGATCGCTGGAGGCTGGCGGTCTCCCACCCTGTCCAGATCGGCGGCTGCCGATCAGCTTCGCCAAAGCGGCCGGAATTGTCTCACGGCCGGGCAGCCGCAAGATACGTAAGGTTACGAATGGAGCCGTCACCGTCGGAAGACGGCGGCGCGTCTCTCCCGTGTGTGCGGTGGGGGGCTTGTGGCTGCAGCCCGGCGCGTTGCGCCTTCACGTCGGCAGAGCCGACATGAGCCTTTTGCCGCAAGGCTTCAGATTCGCCTGCGGCGAATGCTGGCCTTACAGGCCAGCCGCTGCACGC
>RXJO01000357.1 GCA_003987795.1 Curvibacter sp. | reverse complement strand
ACGCGTGCTCAACCCTGGGCGGGTGGATAGGCTTCAGGGTCCAGGCGATGCATCTCGGCTTCGATCCAGGCCTCGACCTCACGCATCAGCTCATCGGGTTCGCGCCCAGCCGACGGGATGGGCTTGCCGATCGACACATCCACCACGCCAGGGTGCTTGATGAACGCCTTGCGCGGCCAGCATTTGGCCGAGGTGACGGCGATCGGGATCACGGGCGCACCGGTCTCGATGGCCAGGCGGGTGCCGCCGCTCTTGTACTGGCCCTTCTGGCCGCGCGCAATGCGCGTGCCCTCGGGGAACATGATGATCCAGATGCCCTGCGCGAGCAGCCGCTTGCCCTGGATCACCACCTTGTTGAAGGCCTGCGCACGCTGGCTGCGATCGATGTGGATCATGTCGAGCCGCCCCATCGCCCAGCCGAAGAAGGGCACGTAGAGCAGCTCTTTCTTGAACACGTAGGCCAGCGGATGCGGCATCAGCGTGGGCATCAGAAAGGTCTCGAAGGTCGACTGGTGCTTGACCAGCAAAATGGCCGGGCTGGTCTCGCCCACGGGCAGGTTCTCGCGCCCGCTGACCCGAACCTGGATGCCCAGCAACACGCGGGCCCCCGACACGGCCCAGCCCAGCCAGCGCACGGCCATCCACCACAGCGGGGTGCCACGGCGCCACAAGGAGGCGACCAGCATGATCAGGGCCCAGGGGATCACGGTGACCAGCATCCACAAGGTATGCAGGATGGAGCGCAGCAAGGACATGGGTGGGGTCTTTTCGTCGGTGGAGATCAGTGAAGACGCTGCGGACAGCGCCCGCGATCAGGCCACGGCGCGCTGGCGTTCGGCGTCGCGTGCGATCAGGTGATCGGCAAAGGCGCCCACGTCGGCATGCACGCGGGTGCCCGGCGGAAAGGACTCAGGCAAGGGGCGATCACGCCACTCGGCGCCCAGGCCGGTCAGCACCAGATGGGGCTCGCAGCCGGCTGAGTGGCCAGCCTGCAGATCGCGCAGGCTGTCGCCGGCCATGGGCACGCCCTGCAGACTGATGCCATAGCGTTCTGAGATCTGCTCGAACAGGCCGGGCGAGGGCATGCGGCAACGGCATTCTTCATCGGGGGCGTGCGGGCAGAAGAAGACCGCCTCGACCCGCCCGCCGGCGGCGGCGAGCAGCTTGTGCATCTTGGCATGCATGGCATTCACCTGGGCCATGTCGAACAGGCCACGACCCAGGCCGGCCTGGTTGGACACCACCACCACCTGGAAGCCCGCGTGGTTGAGGCGGGCGATCGCCTCCAGCACCCCGGGCAGGGGCAGCCACTCTTCGGGGCTCTTCACGAAGTCGTCGCTGCTTTCGTTGATGGTGCCATCGCGGTCGAGAATGACGAGTTTCATGGGGAGCATCCTGGGGTGGCGTTGGGGGTCAGCTGGCCAGTCGGGACAGGTCGGCCACGCGGTTCATGGCGTCGTGCAAGGTCTTGAGCAGGCCCAGGCGGTTCAGGCGCAGGTCCAGCTCTTCGGCGTTCACCATCACGCCCTCGAAGAAGGCATCGACCGGGGCCCGCAGGGCGGCCAGGGTCTGCAGCGAGGCGGTGTAGTCGCCGGCATCGAACTGGGCCTTGGCCTGCGGCGCGGTGGCCTGCAGGGCGGCAAACAACGCCTGCTCGGCGGCTTCCTTGAGCAGCACCGGGCTGACGTGGGCATCCACCTCACCCGCCTTCTTCAGGATATTGCTGACGCGCTTGTTGGCAGCGGCCAGCGCAGCGGCTTCAGGCAGCTTGGCGAAGGCGCGCACGGCCTCGAGGCGCTGGGCCACATCCGACAGGCGCTCGGGGCGCAATGCCAGCACCGCATCCACTTCCTGGGCACTGAAGCCTTGCTCACGCAGGCTGCCGGCCAGGCGGTCGTAGATGAAGTCGGCCAACGCCGTGCTGGCGTCGCTGATCTTGTCGCCGAAGGCGGGCACAGCGCTTTGCAGCAGCGTGCCCAGGGCCAACGGGAGCTGGTTCTCGATCAGCAGGCGCACCACACCCAGGGCGTGGCGGCGCAACGCGAACGGGTCTTTGTCGCCGGTCGGCAGGTTGCCGATGCCGAACATGCCGGTGAGGGTTTCCAGCTTGTCGGCCAGGGCCACCACCACGCCCACGGTGCCGCGCGGCAGGGTGTCGCCGGCAAAACGGGGCTTGTAATGGTCTTCGATGGCGTCGGCCACGGGCTCGGGCAGGCCATCGTTGAGCGCGTAGTAACGGCCCATCGTGCCCTGCAGTTCAGGGAACTCGCCCACCATGTCGGTCACCAGGTCGGTCTTGGCCAGTTGCGCGGCCAGATCGGCCTGGGACACCAGCGTCGCATCGCCCAGTTGGGCGGCAATCGCCTGAGCGATCGCTCGAACCCGCTCGACGCGCTCGCCCTGGGTGCCCAGCTTGTTGTGATAGACCACCTTGCCCAGGCCCTCGACACGCGAGGCCAGGGTCTTCTTGCGGTCCTGGTCGAAGAAGAACTTGGCGTCGGCCAGGCGCGGGCGCACCACGCGCTCGTTGCCACCGATCACGGCGCTGGCATCGGCCGGGCTGATGTTGCTGACCACCAGGAACTGGTGCGTCAACTTGCCGGCGGCGTCCAGCAGCGGGAAGTACTTCTGGTTGGCCTTCATGGTGAGGATCAGGCATTCCTGCGGCACATCGAGGAACTGCTTCTCGAACTCGCAAACCAGCACATTGGGCCGCTCGACCAGGGCCGTGACCTCGTCAAGCAAGGCTTCGTCCTCGATGGGGCGCACGCCGTTGCCCACCCGGGCGGCGGCTTCGGTGAGCTGGCGCACGATCTCGGCGCGGCGCTCGGCAAAGCTGGCGATCACCGCGCCGTCGCGGCGCAAGGTGTCGGCGTAGGCGTCGGCATGCTCGATGGTGACCACCGGCTTGGCGGCCTCGAAGCGGTGGCCCAGGGTGGTGTTGCCCGACTTCAGGCCCAGCACCTTGAGCGGCACCACGCTGCTGCCATGCAGGGCGACCACGCCATGCGCCGGACGCACAAAGTGCACGCTGCTCCAGCCCGGCAGCTCGCAATCGGTCTCGAGTTGGTAGGTCATGACCTTGGGGATCGGCAGCTTGGCCAGCGACTCTTCGAGGGCCTTCTGCAGACCGACGTCCAAGGTGGCGCCATTGACCACGCTGTCATAGAACAGGGCCTCGGCCTTGCCGTCAGGCGCGCGTTTCAGGCCCGCCACGGCGGAGGCATCGGCGCCCAGGGCGGCAAGCTTCTTGAGCAGGGCTGGCGTGGGGTTGCCGGCGGCATCCAGGCCCACACTGACCGGCATCAGCTTTTGCTGCACGGCGCGGTCGGCCGCCTTGGCCGCCACATGGGTGATGTGCGCCGCCAGGCGACGCGGCGAGGCGAAGGCGGTGGTCATGCTGTCGGCAGCGGCCAGGCCTTGGGCCTTGAGTTGTTCGGTCAGCACGCCGGCAAAGGCTTCGCCCAGCTTCTTGAGCGCCTTCGGGGGCAACTCTTCGACAAACAGTTCGACCAGAAGATTTTGTTGGCTCATGATGTCTTGTTCTCCCGCTCAGGCGGCCTTCTTGGCAATCTGTTCAACCCACTCGCGCGGGGCCATGGGGAAACCCAGGCGCTCGCGGCTCTCGTAATAGGCCTGGGCCACGCTGCGGGCCAGGTTGCGGATGCGTCCGATGTAGGCGGCACGCTCGGTCACCGAGATGGCGCCCCGCGCATCCAGCAGGTTGAAGGTGTGGGCCGCCTTGAGCACCTGCTCGTAGGCCGGCAGGGCGAGTTGCTGTTCCATCAGGTACTTGGCCTGCTTCTCGTGGGCGCCGAAGGCAGTGAACAGGAACTCGGCGTCGCTGTGTTCGAAGTTGTAGGTGGACTGCTCGACCTCGTTCTGGTGGTAGACGTCGCCGTAACTCAATGTGTCTGTCCACTTCAGGTTGTAGACGTTGTCCACGCCCTGCAGGTACATGGCCAGACGCTCCAGGCCGTAGGTGATCTCGCCGGTGATGGGCTTGCAGTCAATGCCGCCGACCTGCTGGAAATAGGTGAACTGGGTCACTTCCATGCCATTGAGCCAGACCTCCCAACCCAGGCCCCAGGCGCCCAGGGTGGGGTTCTCCCAGTCGTCCTCGACGAAGCGGATGTCGTTCTTCTTGAGGTCGAAGCCCAGCGCCTCGAGGCTGCCCAGGTAGAGCTCCAGGATGTTGCTGGGGGCCGGCTTGAGCACCACCTGGTACTGGTAGTAGTGCTGCAGGCGGTTGGGGTTCTCGCCGTAGCGGCCGTCCTTGGGGCGGCGGCTGGGCTGCACATAGGCGGCCTTCCAGGGCTCAGGGCCGAGGGCGCGCAGGAAGGTGGCGGTGTGCGAGGTGCCTGCGC
>RXJO01000414.1 GCA_003987795.1 Curvibacter sp. | reverse complement strand
ATGCTGCTGGGCCTGAACATCGGCAAGAACGCCGCCACCCCCATCGAGCAGGCCACCAGCGACTACCTCACCTGCCTCGACGGCGTCTACCCCCATGCCGACTACGTGACGGTGAACATCTCCAGCCCGAACACCAAGAACCTGCGTGCCCTGCAAAGCGACGAGGCCCTCGACCAGCTGCTGTCGGCCCTGGCGGCCCGCCGCGCCGAGCTGCAGACAGCCCAGAAGCGCCGCGTGCCCCTGTTCGTGAAGATCGCCCCCGACCTGGACGAAGCCCAGATCGAGGTGATTGCCGCCACCCTGCTGCGCCATGGCATGGACGGTGTGGTGGCCACCAACACCACCCTGAGCCGCGATGCCGTCAAGGGCCAGGCCCATGCCGAAGAGGCCGGCGGCCTCAGCGGCGCCCCGGTGCTGGAAGCCAGCAACCGCGTGATCCGCCGCCTGCGGGCCACCCTGGGCCCCGACTACCCCATCATCGGCGTGGGCGGCGTGCTCAGCGGCCGCGATGCAGTCAGCAAGCTCGAGGCCGGCGCCAGCCTGGTCCAGCTCTACACCGGCCTGATCTACCGTGGGCCGGCCCTGGTCAGCGAGGCGGCCTCAGCCCTCAAGGCCCATCGCCGGGCTTGAACCGGCTCAGCGCCGCAGGCACTCCTCGGTGCCGTGGTTGCCGCCCTTGAACTCGGGCTCGTAGTAGAACTTGCTGAAGCCCGGCTTGCCCTGTCGCTTGAAGACTTGCGCCAGGCCGGTGCCGAAATCGTGCGTGGCCGGGTCGGTCAGCGCGAAATGGATGGCCAGGTGGGCGCCCGCCCCCACGGCCTGACCCAGGTAGGTGCCATAGCCCGGCACCTCCATCTTGAAGTCGTAGGCCTGATGCCGACCCACGCTGTGTGCCCCCTGGCGGGTCAAGGTGACCACGGCGGTGTAGGGGCCCTCCTGGCTGTCCTGGCCGGTGCAGTCGTAGGTGCCGCTCAGATCGATTGACCCCGCACGCGCCGGAGTGGCCGCCACGGCAGGCAAAGACAAGGCGCCCACCAGGGCGAGCACGCCGCTTGACAGAGCCAGGCGCCACGAGAGATTCGGTTTCGGATTCATGATGGGACAGAGGTTGAAACAGGCTGCGCCCGCGATACCACACGAGCACCGCACTGAATCTAGCATCGCCGGGCCACCGCCGCCATGGGCTCAGAAATAGTGCAGCCAGCGCACGTGCCGGTGGTTCCGCTTCACCCGACCAAACCAGCGGCACGGAACATACAGCGACAACACCACCGCCGCGGCCAACACCCAGATCTGCCAGACCTCGGCCAGCCCGAAGCGCCCCCCGTGGTTGGGCCCGAACCCAAGCACCATCCCCCACTGCAGCAGATGCAGCAGGTACAGATGCAGCAGGTAGAAGAACATCGGTGCGCCCCCGATGTCGGCCAACGCCTGCCCCCGGTCCGACCGCTCGAACAGGGCCAGCGCCACCAGGCCTACCCCCAGGGTCAGCAACAGAAACTGCAGCGACGGTGGGTACTTGGTGACATTCAAGAAGGCCATCAAAGTGTGCAGCGGCGCCCCGCCGGGCGCCCAGGGGTGATCCCCATAGCCATTGAGCCACCGCAACACCCCGAAACCCAGCAGAGCCACCGAACCCAGCCCCCACAGCCAGGCCCGGCGCCGACGCGCAGCCACCTGGGCCGCATACAAGGGCCCCAGGGCATAGCCCAGCAGCATCACCCCGATCCAGGGCAGCACCGGATAGGAGGTGCGGGCCTTCAAACCCCAGCCCAGCGCCACCACGCTGCGATCGTGCAGGATGGCCCAAGGCAGGAACCCAGGCGCCTGGGGCTGGAAGTGCAGGCCATCCAACGCGTTGTGGCCCGCGATGATCAGCAACGCCAACCCCCATTGCAACGGCCTGGGCAGCCAGATCAGCAGCGCCAGCGCCAGCATCGACAGCCCGATGGCCCAGATCACCTGCAGGTAGATCATCGGCGGAGGCAGGCTGAAAGACCAGGCGAAGTTCACCAGCGTCAGCTCCAGCCCGATCAGGATGGCCCCCCGCTGGGCCAGGTACACCGCCGTGTCCTGCCGCCCGGCCCCAGGGCGCTGGCCCCGCAGCCAGGCGCTCAGACCGGTCAGCAGCACGAACACCGGTGCACAGAAATGGCTGCACAACCGGGTGAAGAACAGCTCGGGCGAGGTGCTGGCCAGATCCATCGGATCGGCCACCTGCTGATGCAGAAAGAAGAACTCGCGCACATGATCGACCGTCATCAGGGCCATGACGGCCCCGCGCAGACGGTCGATGCTGCTCCAACGTTGACGGGACAGGTCAAGTGGGTTCATGGTTTGGCGTCCAGGCCCGGCCCTCACATCTTCAGGTTGAGCGAGACGAAGGCCGTCCGTCCCGCACCGGGCGAGAACATCGGCTGCGCGCTGCCCGAAGGCCAGAAGAAGTTGTCATACCAGACATAGGCGCTGCGGCGATCGGCCAGGTTGCGGACCTGCCAATCCAGGCTCATCGTGGCGTTCAGGGCATACCGGACATGGGCATCGAACTGCACCAGGCTGCCGAACTTGCCCTGCGCGTTCAGATCGTCGATGAAGTACGAGCCCTGGGCGCGTCCCTGCAGACCCAGCCGCCATTTCGCATCGGCCTGGTATTCGGCACCTACCGTGCTGATGCGGCGCGGCGTCGCGAACACCTCCTTGCCGGCCAGCGACACGCCAGAGGCGGTGAACGCGCTCACCACCCGGGCCTCCTGCAGTGAATGCGAGGCCCAAAGCTGGAGCTGAGGGCCCAGCCGGGTCGAGGCCTGCAGATCCAGCCCCTTGCGGCGGGTCTGCCCCAGGCCCACCGTGGTGCCGGTGCTGGGCATGTTCGCCACCTCGTCCGTGGCCTCCTGCAACCACAGCGCCAGCCGCAGATCGGTGCGGGCATCGGGCTTGTACTTCACGCCCACCTCGGTGCCGGTGTTGATCGACGGGCTGAACCGGCTTTGCGAAGCCGAGGTCAGGTAGGCCGGTGCGCGCGAGCCCGTCAACACCTGGAAGGTGCGCCCCCAGTTGGCATACAGGCTGGTCTCGCGGTCCAGGCTGTAGACCAGACTGAACTTGGGCTGCTTGATCCATCCAGCGTCCTGCAGTGGGCCACTCACGCCACTGGTGCGGATCAGCGTATCGCCCGTGAAGCGATCCACCCGCAGGCCGGGGATCAGCTTGAGCCGCTCGCTGGGCTTGAACACCGCCTGCACGAAAGCCCCGACATTGTTCAGCGTGTACTGGTCGTCATTCGACGTGGTGGTGGGCTGCGAGAAATCCGTCGGCACCGCGTAGGCAAAGCGATAGCGCTGGTAGAGGTTCTTCTGGCGCTCCACATTGATGCCTCCATCGACCACCCAGGCCGGGCTGGCACGCCAGGTGAGCGTGCTCATCAGGCCCGTCTGGTGTTCATCCCAGAAGCGCCGCTGACGGGGCAGGTTGTTCAGGCTGGTGGCCGCGCTGTTCGAGAACGTGACCCGCCGGTCATCGCTGTACTGGTTCATGTACAACTTGTTGCTGAGAAACAGCGCGGGGGTCAGCTGCCAATCGAAGTGCAGGCTGAGATGCTTCATGTCCCGGTCATCTCCGTCGTTGGCGTTGTGCGCCCCCGACTGCCAGGGGTTCTGCGCCAGTTGGGCGGCCGTCAGAAAGCCTGGCTCCTGGGCCTGATGCGAGTAAAGCCGTGCCACCACCCCGACCTTCATCAAGCCGTCGGGCGAGGTCAGGAACCACTTGCCCGCCAGGCTGTACTTCTCGGACTGCGAGTGGCTGCGAACCCCGTTGGAATCCTGCTTGGCCAGAAAGTAGTTCTGGGCCAGGCCGCCCTCCTCGCGGCCAAAGGCCCACTGCACCTCCCGGGTGTCGCCACTGCCATAGGTGAAACGGGCATCGTTGTAGTTGCCCCCCTGCCGGGTGCCGAAGTTGATGTTGCCGCCGATGTTGTGCAGACCGTAGCGGGGATCGTTGGTGCCACGCACCACCTCGATGTAATCCGTCTCCAGCGGGAAGATCATGTCGATGAAGCGCTGGTTACCGCTGTTCACATTGCTGGGAATGCCATCGATCAACACCTTGATGCCATTGATGTAACCCTCGCCATTGAAAGCCCGGAAGCTGGCCTTGCCCGACTCGGCCCCCATGCGGGTCTCGGTCAGCTGGATGCCGGGCAACTGACCGAGCAGCTCCCAGCTGTTCATGACATTCTGGTTCTCGATCTTGTCGGCCCCCAGGATGTCGACCGAGGTCAGCACACTGCCCGGCGGCAGCCCCCCTTCGCTCTGGGCATGCACACTCACCTCGCCCAGCACGATCGCCGGGGCCGTCTCGGCCCGGGCCACAGACCCCCAACCCGCCAGGGTGGACGCCACTGCCAACGGCAGCCATTTTTTATCAATCAAAAACACGACGCTCTCCACGGGGCGCACCGGCCCCATTGCTCAGAAAAAATGGACACCCTGAGCGGCCAAGAGGCCTGCAAGCCCCGGTGCCGAAGGCACGGGCAGGCGGCCGCTGGCCTGCAGCACCAGGGCAGCAGACCAGACCAGGGGTCAGACAGATCAGAGAAGCGTGGAGAGAGGCGGCGCTCTGGGGGCAGGCGTCAGCCAAGCCACCTCCAGCAGCACGCTGGGGCCTTGGCTCGGCCGCAGGTTCGGTGGTGCGGCACTGAAGCGCGCTGGCGCCGGGGGCTCGCCCGGCAAATCGATGTGCTGGCTCGCCAGATGCGCGCAGACCACGCAGATGTCGGCCTCGGCATCGGGGTTGGCATCGCCGTCAGCGGCGGCGGATGCCGATTCGGCGGAGGCCACCGTGGACGGCAGCACGCGCCAGCCATGCCGGTGCGACAGATCGTGCGCCATCGGCAAGACCGCCGTGCCGGCCGCAGCCAGCAACAACAACCAGACGAAACGAACTATCCAAAATCGGCGCATCCAGCGATTCTAGTGGGAGCCCTCTATCCGCAGGCCGAACCCGCCTGCAAGTCCTCCTCCATCAGGGCGGCCATCGGTCACAGGCTAGATCCAAACCTCGAAAAACCTGACCTATCTCAGTGAGACCCCAGGTCCAGTTGTGCACAATGCCCACCGGGTCTGCCAAAGTTCAGGCCCCGTGCGGGGATGGCGAGGCGCTGACCCAGCCGATCGTCCTCGGCCTGGCAGCCGGTCACGTCCTGCCGACGCTGCTGCCGCACGCTCTCACCAACCACAGCCCTGCTCACCATTTCATGCTCAGTTTTCTTCCGCCCGTGCTCAGGGGCGTCATCGCTTTCGTGCTGCTGGTCATCAACACCCTGTTCTGGTGTGCCCTGTTGTTCATCCTGGCGCTGTTCAAGCTGGTGCTGCCTTTTCAAGGGGTGCGCACCTTCATCGACCCCTGGTTGAACCGCATCGCCACCGCCTGGATCAGTTGCAACAGCGGCTGGATGGCCCTCACCCAGCGCACCCGCTGGGACGTGCAAGGCGTCGATCAACTGCCCTACAAGGGCTGGTATTTGGTCAATGCCAATCACCAGAGCTGGGTCGATATCTTTGCGCTGCAACACCAGCTGAACCTGCGCATCCCGATGCTGAAGTTCTTCATCAAGCAGCAACTGATCTACGTGCCGGTGATCGGCCTGGCCTGGTGGGCGCTCGACTTTCCGTTCATGAAGCGGCACTCGCGCGAGGCCCTGCGCAAGAACCCAGGCCTGCGCGACCAAGACCGCGAAACCACCCGCAAGGCCTGCGAAAAGTTCGCCCTGGTGCCCACCAGCATCATGAACTTTGCCGAAGGCACGCGTTTCACCCCCGAGAAGCACCGCCGCACCTCCTCGCCCTACCGGCACCTGCTCAAGCCCAAGGCCGGCGCCCTGGCGATGTCACTCAACGCGATGGGCGAGCGCTTCCATTCGCTGATCGACGCCACCATCGTCTACCCGGACGGTGTACCCAGCTTCTGGGATTTCCTCTGCGGTCGCTGCCCCTGCGTGATCGTGCGGGTGCACCAGGTGGCGATTCCGCCTGAGTTCGCCCAGGGCGACTACGACAAGGACTCCGAATTCCGCGGCACCTTCCACCGCTGGCTCGGCGAGCTCTGGGAGCGCAAAGACGCCGAGATCGACGCCTTGCTGAAGATCCCGGCACCGGCCGGCCAGCAGCGCTGAGCCCAGACAAGCTCACAACCCGTCAAACACCTGCCACATCCGGCAGGCCACAATCCCCCCGCCGGGCCGCCATCGCGGCCCGCACCACCCACTCTGGAGCCCACATGCCCAATACCCGGGACACCGACAAGTCCATCCCCCTCGACCAGCCCCTGGTCAACGGCCTCACCCCTGCCGAAATCTTCACCAGCTGCGTCGAAGGCTTCAACTTCGGCACGGCCCACCAGGAGAGCTGGATCGAGCGCTTCGGCGAGCCGGAGTGGGATGCCGAATTCGTGAACGAAAGAACCTCCCAGACCTGCCGCATCGGCGCCTTCTTCGAAATGCTCGAAGACGACAGCGAAGACGCTGATGAAGAGGACTACACGGTTTTGCGCTACGTGGTCGAGCTCAAGCTGGCCGACGCCGAGTACATCTCGGTGATGTGGGAAGCCCACAACGCCGGCCCGGCCGACGCCGAATTCATGAAGCAATGCGCCCACAAGACCCTGATCAAGATGAGCGCCGTCATCGGTGTCAAGGTCGGCTACGAGCTGATGCAGGATCCGTCGGAGTACTGATCCAGGCAGGCCAGCCACCGAGCCTCGGGCACCCGGCCACCTCGTCAGGCGGCCGGTACCCGCCGGTCGCAAGCTCCCCTCCACCTCTCACCTGGTCCACGGACCTGATACCGCGTTCATCGCGCAAACGGCTTTTCTCACTATGATCAAGTGATCAAAAAGGACCGGCAGGTCGAGAGGGAGCAATTGATGAGGGGCGATTCCATGACACTGCGGGCGATGGCCCGGTCGCTGGGCCATCTGGCCGCGATGGGTGTATTGCTGGGCGGGCTGAGTGCCTGTGGTGGCGGCAGCAGTGGGGGCGGCACGGCTGGCAGCGGCAGTGGCTCGGGCTCCCAGAGTGCCGAGTCGGCACCTTCCGCCCCGACGGTCACCATCACGAACGGCAGCGCCGTCTACGCACAGAACACCGTCCGCTTCAGCGCCAGCAGCACCGACCCCGCCGGCCGGACCCTGAGCTTCACCTGGGATTTCGGCGACGGATCGTCCGCCGTGACTGGCGCCACCGTGGCCCACACCTACCCGGCAGCGGGCACCTACAACCTCAAGCTCACCGCGACCAACACGGCCGGCGGCGCCACCACCAGCACCATTCCGATCCAGGTGCTGTCTTCAGCGCCTTCAGCCCCGCAGCTGAGCATCAACAACGGTGCCACCATCTACGCGACAACCGCCGCCAGCCTGAGCGCCAGCAGCACCGATCCGCTGGGTCGCAACCTGGGCTACACCTGGGATTTCGGTGACGGCCAGACCGCATCGGGCGCCAGCGTCAGCCATGTCTACAACGCAGCCGGCAACTACACCCTGGTCGTCAAGGCCACCAACACGGCCAGCCAGTCGACCTCCACCAGCCAGCAGATCGCCGTCATCTCGCCGGCCATCACCACACCGACCGTCACCAGCACGCCCTCCTCACCGTATGTGGGGCAGGTGGTCAGCTTCAACGGTTCGGCCACCAGCCCCAAGGGCCTCGCCCTCACCTACCAATGGGCCTTTGGTGACGGTGGCACCGGCACCGGTGCCAATGTCACGCACACCTACACCAGCGCCGGCACCTACACCGTGACCCTCACGGCACAGGACACCGCGGGCTCCACCGCCAGCGCCACATTCCGGCAGACCATCCAGGGCAACCCTGCGGACAATGCCCTGAGCGTGGATTGCAGCGGCAGCCATTGCGGCGCGCTCAGCGCCAGCACCTACTCGGGCAACGGTGTCGGTGCCTGGCGCTTCGTCAACGCCAGCGGCGCTCCGGCCACCCTCAACATCAACATCAGCGGCGTCAAGTCGGGACAGCAGGCCACGCTGGTGTTCAGCAACACCGGCACGACCACCGCCGACCAGAACCCGTCGGTGGGCATCATGAGCAGCCCCGTGCTGGCGGCCATCGACAAGGCCAGCACCCGAACTGCCTCAACCGTGCAAGTCGGCGAACGCTTGGCCAGTGCTGAAGCCGAAGCGCAATTCCACACCAGCATGCTGGCCCGCAATCGGGCCCTGCGGGCGTTGTTGCCCAGCCGTACCGCCACCGGCGCGTCCAAGGCCTCAGCCCTGCCGGGGCGGGCCGGCATGCCCAGTCCGACGCCGGCCGTCGGGGCCGCGCGCACCTGGAACGATCTGTCAGACAGCCTGACCTCCCCGACTCGCTACGACACCACGGTGGCCGCCACCTGCAGCCTGCCCTCCGGGCGCAATGTGGTGTTCTGGCTTGATGGCAACGCCTCCAAGGCCGGCATGGTCAGCGCCGCCGACATCAGCGCCATGCAGGCCTCGGTCTGCGACACCGCAGGCGGCTTCGATCGCCTGAACACCCTGCTCGGCGACGTCTGGGGCCCCGCAGCCACCGCCGCACCCAGCCTCTACATCCAGGACGGCAGCAGCCTGCAAGACATCAACATCGCCATCATGAAGGCCCCGGCCGGCACGGGTTGGGCCGGCTACTTCTATGGGGTGAACAACTACCTCAAGACCGCCGCAAGCCAGACAGCCAACTCAAACGAAGCCCTGGTGTTCTTCATCAACGCCGGCCAGATCCAGGCATCGCGCTCATACGCCATCTCGTCGCTGCTGCACGAGGCGACCCACATGACCAACTTCTACCAGCGTGACGTGGCCCGCAGCACCTCGCACGACACCTGGCTGGAAGAAACCTCGGCCATGATGACCGAAGACATCGTGGCCCCGGTCGTGAACGCCGGCTACAACCCGATCGCCTCGATCCGGGTGCCCACCTACATGGCCACCGGCGGCGGGATCTCCTACATCAACTGGCCGGATCTCTCCGGACCCAACTACGCCATCGGCGGTGCCTTCGGGGCCTACCTCAACCGGCGCTACGGTCTGGTCATCTATAAGCAATTGATCACCAGCTGCAATGATGGTGGCACCGGCAGCAACACCAGCTACACCTGCATGGACGCACTGATCAAAGCCAACGGTGGTTCGGGCTTGGCCGATGAGTTTTCCCACTTTGGTGCGGCCTTGTTCGCGCCCCTGAGCCTGGACCAGGCGATTGACCGCTACGGCCTGCCGAGCCGGACGGACGGGGGCTACACCCTGGGCGCCGTGGACACCAGCCAATTCACAGCCAAACTGCCTGCCCAACCGACCGCCATCGGTGCCAGCGGCTTCGCCGCGACCAGTCACTTCTACAAAGTGGACACCCTGGCCGCTGGCGCGGTGAGCTATGTACGCAACAACGTGGTCGTGCCCGCCGGCGCCACCTTGCTGCTGGTGATCCGCTGACATGGGGCGCTTCTGCTGCAGCCTCGGCCTGGTGCTGACCTTGGCAGGCTGCGCCAGCGGCTTGGCCACCGGCGGTGAGGCCGGCGCTGCAGTGGCCCTCGAAGGGCTGTGGGAAGGTGTGCTGAGCCGCAAAGGCAACGCCCCCTTTGCCTGGTGGGCATTGCAAACGGATTCAGGCGAAGTCTGGGAGCTTGAACTGCCCAGCGCCGGGGCTGAGCAGGCCCTGATGCCCCGACAGAACTGCCGGGTGCTGGTCCAGGGGCGCAGCACCCAGGGCCTGCGGGGTGCCGGGCAGCTGCACCCAGCGCGACTCAGTGGCGTGCAACGCCCTGAGCTCGGAGAGCCCGAAAACCGGCGCTGCCGGTTCGCATTCCCTGCCCCTCTTTGACGGGCCACCCCTCACCGGGCCGGCCGCGTCATCTCAAGGGTTCAGGCACCGGGATCGAACCCCGGCACCACAGGCGCATCAGTTCTTGTGCAGATCGCCGTTCAGGATGTCTTCGCCGTTGTCGAGCTTCTTGGCGAAATCGATGTTGCGGCGGGTGCGCACCACTTCCAGGCCACCGGTCTGGTTGTGGCGGCGGAAAGTCACGGCATTGATGCCCACCAGTTCGATGGCCTTCACGGTCTTGCCGTTCAGCGGATGACCCTCGACATCGACCTTGACCAGCGACGAGGCCATCAGGGCCACTTCAGCGGCCAGGATCACGGCATCGCCCACCGGGATGCCCAGGGCCGAGTTCACTTCGAGCAGACAGTTGCGACCCACCGAGATCGGCGTGTTGTTGCCGCCCGAGAGCACGCCCAGGGTGGAAGCGCCACCGCCCAGGTCAGTGCCCGCGCCCACGAACACCGACGAGCTGATGCGGCCTTCAACCATCGACGGACCTTCGGTGCCTGCGTTGAAGTTGATGTAGCTGGCCCCTGGCATCAAGGTGGTGCCTTCGCCCAGGTAGGCACCCAGACGCACCTTGTGCTGATCGGTGATGCGCACGCCCATTTTCACGGCATTGATGCGATGCACATACAGCGGGAACTTATCGACCATGTGCGGTGCGAATTCGGTATTGCCAAATGCAGCGCCCAACAGAGCCTGATCGATTTCAGCCGAATCCATCGGCACATCACCCACCCAGGCGACATTCGGAAATTTGGTGAAAATCTTGGTCAGATTCAATTGATTCGGCTTGAAATGACGATTGCTCAGGCCATAAAGCTTGAGCGTGCTGTCTTCCACGCCTTGCGGATCGATGTCGTCGAAGATGAAGGTGGCGACGATCTCGGAGGCCGCACCCGCCGGGGCGGCGGCCAGCTGGGCCGCGGCCTGCTGCAGGGCCACCAGGTTCGGGTGCTGCTTGCCGTCGTTCACGAAAGGAGCGAAATAACGCAGCACCTCGGCCAGTTGGGCAGCCGACAGAACCACGTTCTGCACGCCGACCGGCTCAACGCCCAGCACCTTCATCAGGATCGCGGCACTGCCGGTGTTCTGGCCCGGGCCATTGACCACCGGATAACGAACCGAGGCCAGCGTGCGGTTGGCGGTATAAACCTGACGACCCACTGCAAACAAAATCGGATTTTTATAGGCGGCAGTGGCTTGATAATCACTGACAATGCGCTTGAATGCGTCGGCGTCTTGCGGATAATCCTGGGTGGTCTGGCTCATTATCAGTTTCCTTCGCCCCGCTTCGGGGTGATATTGACGAAAAATACCGCAGATTATAAGGCGGCCCCACCGGCGCTCGCCCAGGCTCGGGCTGATGGCCGTGGCGCCATGGGGGCATCCCGAGCGCGGCGCGGCCGGGCCCCACGTGTACCATCGCGACCCAACGCCGCACGCCACCGGAGCTCTCTTGCCCACCTCGCGCCAACCTGCCTTGTTCCTGCCTCACGGTGGGGGCCCTTCCTTCTTCATGACCGGCGAGCGCAAACAGCGTTACCAGGCCACGGAAGATTTTCTGCGCAGCGTCGACAGCCTGCTGCCCGAGCGACCCCAGGCCATCCTGATCATCACGGCCCACTGGGAGACCGAGGTGCCCAGCTTCACCGGAGGCGAGCGCCCGGGCCTGATTTACGACTACTACGGGTTTCCGCCTGAGACCTATGCCCTCACCTACCCGGCACCCGGACAGCCGGCGCTCGCCCAGCGGGCGGCAGAGCTGCTCCAGGCCGCTGGCCTGCCAGCCCGGGTCGACGCCGACTATGGATGGGATCATGGCGTGTTCATTCCGCTCAAGGTGATGTACCCCGAGGCCGATGTGCCCGTGGTGGCCATGTCGCTGCAGGCCAGCCTCGACCCTGTGCTTCACAGCCGCCTGGGCGCGGCCCTGCAGCCTCTGCGCGACGAGGGCGTGCTGATCGTCGGCTCGGGCATGAGCTACCACAACCTGCGCCAATTCGCGCTGGCGGCTCCGCTGTCGCACGATTTCCATGACTGGCTCGATGCCGCACTGCAGGGCAACCAGGCCCAGCGTGCCGAAAGGCTGGCCCAATGGCATCGGGCTCCGGGCGGCCTCGCCTCTCACCCGCGCGAAGAGCACCTGCTGCCCTTGATGGTGGCCAGCGGCGCCGGCTCAGATGCGCCCGGCCGCCCCCTGTGGCGTGGTGCGGTGGGCCCCAGCGCCCTGGGGGCCTGGGCTTTCGACTGAGCGCCCGGCGGTGCTCCGGCACCACCTCGGTCTGCTCAACGCGAACCGCCCCCCAAGTCAGAAAGATCGGCCAGATCGGCGACCACCGTGGCATTGAACAACGAATCGCTGAAGCCCGGTCCGCGCCGCTCGCTGGGCGCCGCCAGGGCCAGACGCTCCATCTCGGCGGCGGGGATGGGACGCGAGAACAGATAGCCCTGCAACTCGTCGCAGCCCATCTTCATCAGGGAATCGCACTGCTGCTGGGTTTCCACGCCTTCGGCCACCACCTTGAGGTTCAAGGCCTTGGCCAGCCCGATGATCGACGATGCAATCGAGCGCGCATCTTCGCTCTCAGCCAGGTCAGACACGAAGGCCCGGTCGACCTTGAGTTCAGAGGCCGGCAGCCGGCGCAAGGTGGCCAGGCTGGAGTAGCCCGTGCCGAAATCGTCGATCGACACATGCAAGCCCATGGCCCGCATTTTCTCGAAGGTCTGCTGCGTGCCCTTGGTGTCCTCCATGGCCACCGACTCGGTGATCTCGCAGGTGAAGCGCCCTGGTTGCAGATGGTGACGCTGCAAGGCATCGGCAATGCGCTCCACCAGGTCTTCCTGCCGCATCTGATAGCCCGAGATGTTCACGGCCACCCGCATGCGCAGGCCCACCTCGCGCCAGCGCCCGGCCACGCGGCAGGCCTCTTCGATCACCCAGTTGCCGATCATGTTGATCAGGCCGTTGCGCTCGGCCAGCGGAATGAACACCGCGGGGCTCACATGGCCGCGCTGCGGGTGATGCCAGCGCAACAACGCCTCGGCAGCCGTGATGTGCAGCGTTCGGGCATCCACCTTGGGCTGGAAGTACAGCTCCAGTTGCCCCAGTTCGATGGCCTGACGCAGATCGGCCACCAGCAAGGTCTGCTCGCGCAGGTCGGCACTCATCTGCGGGTCATACAGGCAGAAGTCGCCACCGCCTTGGCGGCTGACCTGACGCGCCGCGATCGAGGCATTGACCAGCAGGCGCGACCGTGCCCCATGCTCAGGGTAGATCGAGACACCGATCGAGCAGGTGAGCACCGTGGTGCCGTGGGCGTGCTTCAGGGGTTGCGAAAACCGCTCCAGCAGCAAGCGGGCGGTGTCCAACCCCACGTTGCCATTGCCCGACAGCAGCAGCACGAACTCGCCGTCGTTGAAGCAGCTCAGATCGGCCCCGGCAGGCAGCAAGGCTTCAAGGCGCTGGGCGCTCAATCGGATCAGGTGGTCGCCGAACTCCTGACCGAAAGCCTGGTTGTGCGATTTGAACTCGTCGATGCTGAGGAACACCGCGCAAAAGGCACTGCCATCCTGGTCGGCCCGGGCAATCCAGTGGCCCAGCGCGGTCTCGATGCCGTTGCGGCTCAGCAAGCCCGTGTTGCTGTCGTAGAGCGACATGGTGTCCATCTCTTCGGACACCGTCACCAGTTTGGCCCGGATGCGCCTCGAGCGCCAACGCTCGCGCAGCAACAGGCCCAGCGCCACGAAGGTACACAGCAGACTGAAAGCCAGAATTTCTAACGAGATTTGAAAATCTGCCATGCCGCCGATGATGTTTCAGGTTTGACCGGCCGCTCATCAGCCTGAATCAAATACTTCGCAAGATTCTGCAAATGATCACACAAATGATCCCTTGCCGAAGACAAATACCAGCAAAACAGACTTGATTTCCGGCGTGCGCCCAAACCGACGGGGCGACCAGGGCGCCGCAGCGCCCGTGGCCCGCTCGCTCAGGCCGCCGGGCCCTGCCCGTAGCCCATCGGGTTGCGATGCTGCCAGCGCCAGCTGTCTTCGCACATTTCCTTCAGACCACGCTGGGCCTTCCAGCCCAACACCCGGTTGGCCAGGCTTGGGTCGGCGTAGTAGCTGGCCAGGTCGCCGGCACGGCGCGGCGCCAGCTCGTAAGGCACCTTCTGCCCGGTGTACTGCTCAAAGGCCTGCACCATCTGCAGCACAGAAATGCCCTGCCCGGTACCCAGGTTGGCCATCAGGCAGTTGCGGCCAGTGAGCTCGCCCTGCAGGTAGCGCAGGGCTGCCAGGTGCCCGTCGGCCAGGTCCATCACATGGATGTAGTCGCGCACCCCGGTACCGTCGGGTGTGGGGTAATCGTTGCCGAAGACGCTCAAGGCCGGGCGCCGCCCCACGGCCACCTGCCCGATGAACGGCATCAGGTTGCCAGGCACCCCCCGGGGGTCTTCACCGAGCAGGCCGCTGGTGTGCGCCCCCACCGGATTGAAATAGCGCAGACAGGCCACCCGCCAATCCGGGTTGGCCGCCGCCACATCGCGCAGGATGGTCTCGACCATCAGCTTGCTGCGGCCATAGGGGTTGATGGGCGCCAGCGGGGCCGATTCGACCAGCGGCGAGGCATCGCTGTTGCCATACACCGTCGCTGACGACGAGAACACCAGGGTCTTCACGCCAGCCCGCTGCATGGCCTGGATCAGGGTCACCGATCCCGACACATTGTTGTCGTAGTAAAGCGCGGGCTCGGCCACCGACTCACCGACGGCCTTCAGGCCCGCAAAGTGCACAACCCCCTGGATCGGATAACGTGCGAACAAGGCATCGAGCGTGGCTGCGTCGCGCACATCGCCCTGCACCAGGATGGGCTTGAGCCCACCCACCTCGTGCATGCGCTCCAGCACCGCCGGCACGCTGTTGCAGAAATTGTCGAGCACCACATAGGGCATGCCGGCCAGCGCCAGCGCCACGCCCGTGTGGCTGGCGATGTAGCCAGCGCCCCCTGTCAGCAAAATCATGATTCCATCCCTTGTTGTTCTCAGACCGGCTCGGGCTTGCCAAAGAAATAGCCCTGGCCAGCGTCGTAAATGCCCACCAGCCGCCGGGCGTCCTGCTCCGACTCGATGCCCTGAGCCACGATCTGCACGTCCATCGAACGGGCCAGCGCGGGTATCACTTTAGAGATATCGATTGGGACTCCATTGCGGCGTCGACACAGTCATGTTTTTAGCCAGCATCCGAGCAACACCGCCTGATCATGCTCGGAATGAAACACACCTAAGTGGCGTCACAACAACTAAATTTTTCAAGTCATTTATTTACAAATTATTTAGTATCTTATTCATGGCGTACAAGAGCCCTGCTGGGCAGGAGAAGGCCGCAACGTTTTAGCGCGTCCTCAATTGATCGCCCATGGCACTCCTCAGGCCCTCGACGAACCATGAACGCTAACGGCCCCGTCACCGCGCCCCCGACCACAGGGCCGCCAGAGCATCCCGCTCGCGCCGAGATCGACGCGGAGGAGAACCTGCTCGAAAAACGGCGGCGCCTGGTCCTGCGCCGGCTCAAGCAGTTTCTGGGCATGGCCGTGGCGGGCACCTTGCTGCTGTTGCTCAACGATCTGCTGCTGGTGCATTCATCGGCAGCGCCCTCGCTGGTCGTCACCCTCGGCGTCTTCTTCACGGCCTTGTGCCTGAGCTACCAGGGCCGGGCCCGAGCCAGCCTGATCCTGTTGATCACGGGGGTGCTGGCCACCGTGGGCGTGGTGCTGTGGCTCGAACAAGGCATTCGCGACAGCGCAGCCGTGATGGCCATGACCTTTCCGGTGGTGGTGTCGGCCATGGCCGGCAGTCGCCCGCTCTTCTTCACCACCACGGCCTTGGCGGCGCTGGTCCTGATGGCGGTGGCGCTCGGCGACATCACCGGCCTGCACCCGCACCACGTGCGCCCCGTGCGCCTGAGCGCCCTGATTTCGCTGGAGGTCGTGATGCTGGCCGTGGGAGCCTCCATCGCCCTGATCGCCCGCGACCTGCGCCATGCGCTCCATGACGCCTATCAGCAGGCGGCCAGTGCCCGTGAAGCCCGGCGCCAGATGGAGGCCCTGGCGTTTCTGGACCCCCTGACCGGCCTGCCCAATCGCGCCGCCATGGCCCAGCATTTCGAACGCGAGGCCGCCCGGGCCAGCCGAGACCAGCGACGTCTGGGCGTGTTTTTCCTGGACCTCGACAATTTCAAGACCGTCAACGATTCACTGGGACACCCCGCCGGCGACGCCCTGCTGCGCCAGGTGGCCGAGGCCCTGCTGAGCGTGGTTCGCAAGGGCGACGTGGTGAGCCGCATCGGTGGCGACGAGTTCATGGTGCTGGTCCCGGATCTTCAGAGCGATCTGGACGTACCAGCCCTGGCCGACAAGCTCGTCAAGCGCCTCACCCAGCCATTTCATGTCGATGGGGCCTCGGTCACGGCCACCTGCTCGCTGGGCATTGCCCTGTACCCGGACGACGGCCATGACTTTGCCGAACTGGTCAAGCGCGCCGACACGGCCATGTACCACGCCAAAAACGCGGGGCGCAATGCCTTGCGCCTGTTCAACGAAGACATGAACTCGAATGTCGTCGAGCACCTGCACCTGCTCAACGGCATGCGGCAAGCCCTCGAACACGGCCGATTCGAGCTGCACTACCAGCCTCAGATCAACATCCGCAACGGCGACATCGTGGGTTGCGAGGCCCTGCTGCGCTGGCGTGAACCGGGCCTGGGCCTGATCCCCCCTTCGCGCTTCATCCCTGCGGCCGAGAAATCCGGCCTGATCGTCGAGATCGGCACCTGGGTCTTGCAGGAAGCCTGCCGCCAGATCAAGCGCTGGGACGATGCCGGACTGCCCGGCATCACGGTGGCGGTCAACCTGTCCTCCGTCCAGTTCAAGCGCGGCGACATCGAACAGGTGATCCTCAATGCCCTCGATTCTGCGCGCCTGACCGCCAACCGCCTGGAGCTCGAGCTGACCGAATCGCTGCTGATCGAAGATTCAGAACGCTTCTCAGGCCTGCTCAAACGCCTGAACGAACTCGGACTGACCTTCTCGATCGACGACTTCGGCACCGGTTACTCCAACCTCGGCTACCTGAACCGATTTGATGTGGACCGCCTCAAGATCGACCGTTCATTCGTGCACGACATCTGCACCGACACCCACCACCAGACCATTGTGCGCGCGGTGGTGCAGATCGCAGGCAGCCTCGGCATGGCGGTGATCGCCGAAGGCGTCGAAGACCAGGCCACGGCCGACAAGTTGCTGGAGCTCGGCTGCGAGCTGGGCCAGGGCTGGCTCTGGAGCCCGGCCCTCGCCGCCGACGACTATGCGGCCTACGTGCGCCAGCAAGGCCGCGCAGCCCCCGCATGAGGCCCATGAAGCATCAGCAGGAAGCCTGCCCCGGCAGCTGCAAACTGGTGCAAACTCGGCCCAACAGCCAGACCCAGGGAGAAAACGCCCCCCACGGGCGACAACGGAGCGCAAGCGATGGTCGACGACGCCTTTGAATTCAAGGAAGAGTCCGCTGCCCAGCCCGCCGGCTGGAGCCCGGCCTGGCAGGTGCTGATCGTGGACGACGAGCCCGACGTCCACGCCAGCACGATCATGGCGCTGCGCGGCCAACGCATCGATGACCGGCCCCTGGCCTTTTTGCAGGCCTACAGCGCGGCCGAGGCGCTGCAGCTGCTGCGCCAGCACCCCGACGTGGCCGTCGTCCTGCTCGATGTGGTCATGGAGTCCGAGCACGCCGGCCTCGAACTGGTGGGCCAGATCCGGCACGAGCTGGGCAACCGGGCCATCCGGATCATCCTGCGCACGGGCCAACCGGGCTTCGCCCCCGAGTTGCAGACCATCCAGCACTACGATATCAACGATTACAAATCGAAGGCCTACACCCGCAGCGTCGACCTGTTCACCAGCCTGGCCACCGCGGTCCGTTCTTACCACCAGATCAGACAGCTCGAGGCCAACCGCAACGGGCTCGAGCTGATCGTCAAGGCCACCGCCGAACTCAGCCAACCCCGTGGCCTGAAGCTGCTGGCACAAGGCATCATCCGACAGCTCTGTGCGCTGCTGGGCATCCACCACGAAGGCCTGCTCGCCGCTGCCGTGGCCTGGCCCGGTCCGGGTGCGCGCATCCTCGCGGCGGCGGGCCGATACGCCGACTGGGTCGGCCAAGACCTGCAGTCCCTGCCCGACCCGCACATACGCCAGACCTTCGAACAGGTCTTCGTCAGCAATGCCAGCCTGATCGGCGATGTCACCTGCCTGTACTTTCCCTCCACCCACGGCCATGCGATGGCAGCCTATGTGCGGGTCGCCCACCCCATCGACGAGGTCTTGCGCCATCTGCTCGAGGTGTTCTGCGGCAACATGGCCATCGCCTTCGACAACGCCGCACTCTACGAAAAAGTCAGCGAGATCGCCTTCCAGGATTCGCTCACCGGGCTGCCCAGCCGGCATGGCTTTCTCAGCCTGATCGACGAACGCCCGGCCCAGGCCGACACCATCGCCCTGCTTGATTTCGACGGCTTTTCCGACGTCAACAACGCGCTGGATCAGGCTTTTGGCGACAGCGTGCTGTGCGCGCTGGCCCAGCAGCTGCGCTCGAACTTCTCGCAGGCCGTGGTGGTGGCGCGGGTCGGCGGCGATGTGTTCGGCCTGCTGGGGCCCGCTGACGAGGTGTCGGTGCAGGGCATCGCCCGCCTCAGCGCCCAGCCCCTGAGCGTGGGCTCTGCCAGCCTGCGGATCTCGCTGAGCAGCGGCCTGGTCCAGCTCGAGGCCGACACCCCGACCGTGGCCAACCACCTGTTCAGAGACGCCTCGCTGGCCCTGAAGCAGGCCAAGATGTTCAACCGTGGCAAGACCGTCACCTTCCAGCCGGCACTGGCCAATGCGGCCCGGGACCGCATGCACATGCTGCACCGCCTGCGCGAAGCCCTGACCGCCGAGCGCCTGTTCGTGGTCTATCAGCCCTTCATCGACCTGGTCAGCGAACGCGTGGTCGGCGCCGAGGCCTTGCTGCGTTGGCGAACCGAGACCGGCGAGTTCGTGCCGCCCGACCGATTCATCCCGATCGCAGAGCAATCCGGGCTGATGGTGCCGATCGGCGACTGGGTCATGAAATGCGCCCTGCGCTTCGCGAGCCGGCTCGCCCGACAAGGGCACCAGGGCTTTCGCATGGCGATCAACGTCTCGAACGTGCAGTTCCGCGAGCCCGATTTCGTCGACAAGCTGCTTCAGGCCATCCAGGCCCACGAGCTGCCGGCGCAGGCTGTCGAAGTCGAATTGACCGAGTCGGTGGCGGTGGACGACGTCACCATGATCACCGAAAAGCTCTCGGCCCTGCGCGCCCACGGGGTGGCGGTGGCCATTGACGACTTCGGCACCGGCTACTCATCGCTCAACATCATTCGCCAACTGCCCGTCAACCGCCTCAAGATCGACCGCGCCTTCGTCAGTGGCTCGGCCGTGCAAGGGGGCGATTTCGGGATCGCCGAGATGGTGATCAACCTCTCCAACCACCTCAAGCTCGAAACCATTGCCGAAGGCATCGAGACCCCCGAGCAGCACCGCAAGCTGCTGGCCCTGGGCTGCAAGGACGGCCAGGGCTTTCTGTTCTCCCGGCCCCTGCCCGAGCCCGAGTTCGAAGCCTTCATGCAGGCCCGGCTCGGCGCCCCCCGAAGCTGATCAAGAGCGCTCGGCGTCCTTTGGGGCTTGCAAAGGCAGGCGGATCAGCACCTGGGTGCCCTGCCCCAGCTGGCTTTGCATCGAAATGCGCCCGCCCAGCAGCCCCGTCACCAGCGTGTACACGATGTGCAAGCCCAGGCCCGAGCCTCCGCGCCCCAGCTTGGTGGTGTAGAACGGGTCGAACACCTTGGGCAGATCGACCCCGGCGATCCCGACCCCATCGTCAGCCACCGTGATCTCGATCTGCTCTGGCTCGGGCTGCTGCACCGTCAGGTCGATCCGCCCAGGGCGCCCCTCGAATCCATGAAGCACCGCATTGTTGATGAGGTTCATCAGCACCTGCACCAGCGGGCCCGGCCAACTGTCCATGCGCAGCTGTGCCGGCACCGACTCATGCACCACCACATGGGCATGCCGCAGCATGGGCCCCAGCGCGGTCAAGGTCTCGTGCACCACCTCGTTCAGTTCAAACTCGCGACGCTGGTAGGAAGACTGGTCGACCGCCACCTGCTTGAAGCTCTGCACCAGGTCGGCCGCACGCCCCAGGCTGCGCTCGATGATCTGCGCGCCCGATCCCACATGCTCAAGAAAGCGCTCCAGCGACGACTTGCGCAAGCCCTGATCCACCTCGCGCAGGAAGTCGGCCTGGGCCGACTGCAAGGACGACGCCATCAGCAAGGCATTGCCGATGGGCGTGTTCAGCTCGTGGGCCACACCGGCCACCATGGCGCCCAGGCTGGCCATCTTCTCGCTCTGGATCAGGTCTTGCTGGGTGGCTTTCAGCGACTGCAAGGCCTCCTCGAGCTGCTGGGTGCGCGCACGCACCTTGTCCTCCAGCGCTGCATTGAGCTCTTTCAGGGCCAACTCATCGGCCTTGCGCTGGGTGATGTTGCGCACGATGGCCCAGAACCCGATCGCCCGCCCCTGATCGTCGTTGTCCAGGTAGATGCGCACCTCCGCCGGAAACGCCTGGCCATTCTTGTGCACGAACTGTTTTTCGAAAATGCTCGAATGCCCCCTGACCAGCACCTCCTCGCGCACGATCCTGCGCTCGACCGGGTGCCACTCGGCGGGGGTCAGGGCCTCGTAGTGCAGCCCCAGCAACTCCTTGCCCATGTAGCCCAGCATGGCCTCGAAAGCGTGGTTCGACTGGCGCACCCGCCCTTCGAGATCGGTGTACACAAAGCCATCCAGCATGCTGGCATAGATGCGTTCAAACCGCTGGCTGGTGTCGCGGATCAGGGCCTCCTTGTCGCGCTCGGCCTGACGCCGCGCCGTCAGGTCGCGCAGCACGCCCACCAAGGCCTGCTGGCCAAAATCAGTGAAGCTCGACACCACCACCTCGATGTCGAGCCGCCGCCCGTCTCGCGTCGGGATGTTGCGCTCGAACACCCGCGGCTGCGCCAGCGCCCCATGGGCCAGCGCGTCGTTCACCTCATCCACCAAGGCCTGGGTCGCCTCGGTGTTCCAGGTGGCCTGCACCGTGCTCTGCCCCATGGCCGCTGCCGCCGATGCGAAACCCGCCAGCTCGGCATAGCGGTCGTTGCAGAACAAGATGGTGCCATCCACCCTCCGGGCCACCACCGCATCGGGCAGGTGCTTCAGGGTCTGCTCAAGCAACCGCCGGTTCTGGTACACCGCCACCGACACCAGGAACAAGGCCAGCACCACACTGCCCGCCCAGGTGTTGATGGTGATCCAGCCTTCCCGGTCGTAGGTCGAGAAATGGGCCATGTCCAGAAAGAAAGCCGCGAACGACAGCGCCTTGTAGGCAAAGCCCATGGCGGCAGTGCGCAACTTGAAGCGCGAGAAAAACAGATACGCGGACCAGCCATACACCGCGATGATCAACAGATTGACCAGCACACGGCCCGCCAGCTGATCGAAACCGAAGCCGGTCGATGCGATCACCACCATCAGACCCACGGTCTGCCAGGCCATCCGACCCCATGACACCCCGCGCCCCAGCAACACCGTGTTGGCGCTGTGCAAGGCCACCAGAAACAGCGAGATGCTCAGCGTCGACAGAGCCGCCAGGCCGATCTGGCCGTTTTGCTGGTAGGTGTACCCGGAGGCCGCCGCCACCGCCATGGCCAGGTGGGCCACACCCCAATGCAGGCAGGCCTGGTTCTGGCGCGCCCCATTCCAGACCAGCAAAAAGGCCAGCCCCAGGATGAAGACCAGGATCTCACCAACAAGATGGATGGGAACCATGGCCTGGGGGGGCATCAGCCCGTCAGAACGGCACCTGGTCCGTCGGGTACTTCCAGAAATCCTTGAGCAGATAGCTCACGGGCAGATTCAGCGCCACATTGGCAGGCGGGATCGGCCGCATGAACCAGCGCTCGTAGATGGGGTAGATGTCGCGGCTGGTGATCAGGCGCTTCATCTCTTCGTCCACCAATTGCTTCAGCGCCACATCGCCCTTGGGCAGCATGATGGCCAGGGGCTCAGTGGTCATGTAACGGCCCACCACCTTGTAGTCGGCGGGCGTGGGGCTGCTGGCGATCAAGCCGAACAGCAGCACGTCGTCCATCACAAAGGCATCGGCCTTGCCCTGCGCCACCATCTGCAGCGCCTGCTGGTGGTCGGCCGCCTCGGTGATCTTGAGGTTCAGCAGGTGCTGACGGTTCAACTGATCCATCACCTTCAGCGGCGTGGTGCCCTTGGTGGACACCACGATCTTGCCTGAGAGGTCTTCCAGCCGAGCCACCGCACTGCCCGAGCGCACCAGGATGCGGGCGCCCACGATGAAATGCGGCACGGTGAAGGCCACCTTCTCGCGGCGTTCGGCGTTGTTGGTGGTCGAGCCGCACTCCATGTCGGCCTTGCCCTGCACGATGGTGTCGATGCGGTCAGCCGCCGTCACCTTCACGTAATCGATCGGCATGTCGCGCACACCGGCTTTCTTGCGGATCACCTCGGCCAGTCGCAGGCACAGATCCAGGGCATAGCCCACCGGCTTGCCCTCGGCGTCAAGGTACGAAAACGGGATCGAGGCATCGCGATGCGCCAGCACCAGATGCCCCCCCGACTTGATGCGGTCGAGCACGCCGCCCGCCTGGGCAGCCATCGAGGCCATGCCCAGCGCTGCAAACAGCGCGGCCGCCACGCCGGAGCGAGTCATGTGAATTGATAGTTTGGAGCGCACAGCAGCCTCAGCAACAAAAACCCTGCCTCTGCAAGCAGGCTTCATGCCCATCCGGTAGACCGCCCCGGCCCGAAGGGTCGGCAGCACCATGCCGGCGGACATTGAAGCGTTCGAACATCCCTGATCGTCACACGGCTGCAGCCAAGCCTGCGCCGCTGTGCAGGCACCTCTGAGTGGGCGCCCTCGCGGACTGCATCATAAGACAAGGTGCCGCGCCAAAACACCCTCGCCAGGGTTTGCACGCCCCTGCCCCGACCACGGCGCCAAGGCACGCACAAGTGGCTAAGAAAGAGGCACCCGGCGCACCAGCACCGCTGAGGTGGTGGTGTCGATGATGCGGTAACGCATCGTGTCGGCGTCGGTCTTTTCGGCGGTGGTCGAGCTGCCATCAAAGGCCATGCCGATGCCGTAGCGCTGGGCTTCAAAACGGTGGTCCAGGCCGTAATGCCGGTGGCCGAACAGCAGCAGGTCGACGCGATCGCGCAAGACCTGCATCAGGCTGTCGGCATCTTTGAGGCGCAACAGGCCCCGTCCGTACCATTTGGTGATCTTGTTCAAGAAATGCCGGTCCGCGACATCCGGCCGCACCGAATAGCCATCGATGAAGGGGTGGTGATGCAGGCACACCACCTTGTACAGACCCTGCAACGCGGGCTTGTCGAGCAGCGCGTTCAGGCGCCTGAGTTGGGCCTGCCCCAACTCACCCTGGGCAAACAAGCCCTTGAACACCCCGAACTCCATGGCCGACGAATCCAGCCCCACAAAGGCCACACCATGCACCACGCGCAACACCGGAAACTCGTGCGGCTGATCGCCGAAGATCGGCGTGCTGAAGGCCCGCCTGAAATCACGCGCCGCCTGCCAGTCCGTGTGCCAAGACCAGCCATAGTCGTGATTGCCGGGCACCAGCAAAACCGGCAACACCCGGCCATCCGGCAGCCGCTCCAACTGCGCCAGAAACTGCCGGGCCAAGGCCCGCTGCGCCTCTTGCGCCGCATCGATCAGATCACCCGTGTGCACGATCACCCACGGCCCGCCGGTGGCGGCCACCCGGTGGATGTCGTCGATGATGCGTTTGAAGCGCTCGGCGCCGTGCTCACTGCCGATATGGGTGTCGCTGATGTGGATGATCTTCAAAACCCGGTCTCCCCTGGAGCGGCACTCACACCGCCGACACCGACGACACCGCCTCAGCCCTCTGGGCCATGGCCATCTGCACGAAATCAGTGGTCGGCATCGGGCGGGCAAACCAATAGCCCTGCCCGGCATCGCAGCCCCGGGCCGCCAGCCAGGCGGCCGATGCGGCGTCCTCGATGCCTTCGGCCACCACCGTCAAGCCCAGCTGATGCGCAAGACCGATGGTGGAGGTCACGATGGCCTGATCGCCCGGCTGCGCCAGCAGCTTGTGCACAAAGGCCCGGTCGATCTTGAGCTCCTGGATGGGCAGGTGCTTGAGGTAAGACAAGGACGAGAAACCGGTGCCGAAGTCATCGACCGAGAACCTGAAGCCCACCGAACGCAGGTGATGCATCACCAGCAATGAGCGATCCAGCGAGTTCATGAAGCAGCTCTCGGTCAGCTCCAGCGTGATCGACTGGGCCGGCACGCCATGCCTTTCGATGCAGGCGCGGATCTTGTCGCTGAAGTTGGGGCTCAGCAGCGTCAAGGCCGAGACATTGATCGACAAGCCCAGCTCCAGGCCCATGGCCCGCCACTGCCTGAGCTCGCGCACGCAACGGTCCATCAGCCAGTCGGTCAAGGGATCGACCAGGCCAGACTCTTCAGCAATCGGAATGAAGACACCCGGTGGAATATGCCCCTCGGCCGGATGATGCCAACGGCACAGCGCCTCCGCCCCGATCCAGCGGCCCGACACCAGATCCACCTGGGGTTGCAGATGGATGTCGAACTCTTCTTTGGCCAGGGCCTCGCACATCAGGCTGAACAGCAGGTGATGGCGCTGGAAAGCCTGTTCTTGCGCCGGGTCGTAGAGCAGCCAGGGCAGATCGGACTTGCGCGCCTGCAGCATCGCCTGCTCGGCCTGCTTCAGCAAGGTCGAGGCATCCGTCGAGTGCCCAGGGTAGCGGCTGACACCCACCGAAAACTCGACGTACAGCGTGTACCCCTGCACCTCGACCCCGAACTGCCGTTGCTCGATCTGCCGACGCAAAGCCAAGGCCTCGGGGCCTTGCGGCTCGAGCGGGCAGATCACTACAAACTCGTCACGGCGTGTTCGGGCCAGAATGCCCTGACTGCCGATGCTGGCCGCCAGCTTCTCGGCAATGCTGAGCACCAGTTGATCGCCCCCAAGATGCCCCAGGATGTTGCTGAGCTCGTGCAGCCGCCGCACATGCAGGTTGCAGACCACCAGACCAGCCCCCCCGGCGTTCGCCATCTGCTGCGACAAACGATGGACCAGCTCGATCCGATTGGGCAAGCCCGTCAACACATCGTGACTGGCCTGGTACTGGATTTGCGTGAGATACGACTTTGCCACCGCCGTTTCTTCAGCCACCCGAACCTGCAGGCGCTCCTCAAACCGCGTGCGCAACAAATTGAAGCCGGCGGCCACAACCGTGAAGCCACACAAGAGCTCCAGATAATGAATGGCATAGGTCTGGCTGTAATCAAAGCCAATGCCCAGGTGAAATCGCAGAAAAAACAGATAAATCGAGGCGAAGCCAATGAAGCCCAGGCTGTAAAGCCACCCCATCAGCTGCCCCTTGAGAAAGAAACACAGAAACGGGAACAACAGCGCCCAGAACATGCCCGTGCCCTGCACGCCCCTGAAGATCAGCAGCACGCCGAAAATCACATAGCCGGCCAGCAACACCAGGCTCTCGGCCAGCGTCAGAAAACGACGTCGATGGGCCAGCAAAAAAGCCGGCAGCAAAAGCAGCAACACCGTGGCCAATTCGACGGCCGCCACCACAGGCAAGGGTGAGATGAAGCCATTGCGAATCACAAAAGGCAGGGCCACTGCGGCCCCGATGCCTGAGGCCAGCTGAATCTGGCGTGCGCGTTCATCAGGCTGCAACAGCTCATCGGCCCCCCAGCCCAACATGGGTGACAGGCTGATGAATCCGCGTGACAAGCCGCCCCAGAACATAAGCCCCCTCGCATTCGCTAACGTGCAACTGTTGAACAGTTTTATGGTTCAGGTCATTATGCATCATCGACCCCAAAAATGATCCCGCGCCATCAATAGTGATGCACATCACTCAAAATGGTGCGAATACGACCCGGTCCTGGCCTTGAGGGAGGTGCATTGCATGAGGTTTTCAATCGATTCGGTTCTGCTGTTTGCAGCCGCTTTGCTGGCACGCTTGTTTTTCAACCTATATCAGGTTTGCATTTTGCTCACGGGCCTGATGTGCATCGCCAGCATTTTGTTGCTCGGCATTTTGATATTGGCCAGCCCGGCGCTCGCCCTGTGGCCCCTGCTGGGCCACCCTCTGCCAGAGGGGGTGCGAATGCTGTGGCCATCGGGGCTTGTGATGGCGGCCCCATTCATTGGGCTCAGCGCCTGGCAGCTCTACCGCTTCAAGCCCGACGGCCATCCGATCTCGGCTTACAAAAAGGATGTCGTCCACACCCTCAGCAGCCATTTCATCAACTGGATCGGCACCATCAAGTATTTCAACAAGCCCTACGCCCTGGTTGAAGACCCCGGCAGCTACCTGCTCAAAGGCCCCGAAATCCGGCAGTTGATCGGCCCAGGGCCCTGTGGCCTGCAGGTCGGCGACATCATCTTGCGGGGCTACAAAGATTATCTCGATGGCGCCTTCATCCAACGCAGTGGCGGGGCCGATGGCCTGAGCCGCTTCTTTTCTCACGCGGCCCTCTATGCCGGGCCGATTGGCGAAAAAGAACGGGCCCAGGCCTGTACCCAACTCAACGAGCAGACCGCCACCGGGGCCTGGGTGCAGGCCACCGAATGCACCAAGCAAAAGCGCCGGCACGACACTGATTACTTTCAGACCGGCCCGCAGATGGTGATCCACTCGATGGCCAAGGGCGTGCATGTCGAAGACATCCTGACCTTCCTGCGCTGCGACTACGTGGCCGTGCTGCGTTTGCCCGAAACCTTCACGGCTGCGCCCTCTGGCGCCCCAGCCACGGCAGCGGAAGGCAAGGTGTCCGGCTTCTCGCAAACCCTGCTCGACCGACTGGCCGCCCACCAGACCCTGAACCGCGACGAAGTGGTGCAAGCCGCCCTGCGCACGGCCCTGTCAGAGATCGGCTCGGGCTACGACTTTCTGTTCGAGCACGTCAACGACCACCACATCTACAGCTGCACCGAGCTGGTCTACCACTGCCTGCAGAGCGTCAACGCCATCATCGGCCTGAAGATCACCGAGCACCGCTTTCTCAAGGTCTTCTTCAAACGCCGCACCGTGGCCCCGGCAGACCTGTACAAGGCCGCCTCAGCCGACCCCGCCACCACCGGCCTGCGGCTGGTGTGGCAGAACGTGGGCAAAAACCCCTGTTCCTGCAGCCATCGGCAGGCTGAGCTCGAAGCTGCAGATGAAACGACCGCCCCACGCTGAGGTATGGCCCGCATCCAGGTGCCGGCCCTTTTCTGAAGAACTCATTGGCACCGCTGACGTGCCGGGTGTCCAACCGAATTTCAAAGGGCCAACGTGCCCGCATCACAAGAGAGGGAACGACCATGAGCAAAATTCGACCGACCGCCAAACCACACCTGCCCCGGTACCGGGCCGCCCACCAGGTGAAGCACAAGCTGAAAAGGCCCGCCGCCACGAAGCAGCCCCCCATCGAGGAGAAAAAAGTATGCGAATGCTGCATACAAGTACGGGCGTTGATCAGTCTGGGCCTGCTGGGCCTGGTGGGCTTCATCGCACTTGCGGCGATCAAAACGATCCCAAAGCAGGTCGACTTCAATGGTTGGAGCATACCCGGCCACATCCTTAAAACGCTGGTGCACATGCCAATCGTCATGGTCCTGGCGCTGAGCACCTTCCTGGTTTTGGCCCAATCGATCCAATGCGCGCGCGCCCTGGTCCAAAAACTTCTGAACGACATTTTCGGAGAGAGCCAAGGCGCTGCGGCCGGCAATCGAGGCCAAGACAGCGGAGCCAGTCACCACCTCGACGGCAGCCGACTCGGCCATTTCAACTCCTGGAGTTCGGTCAGGACGGTGGGGGCCATAGGCGTAACATTGATCGTAGCCTCGCACCCTGAGCTGCACACACCCGAGGAGCCACCGGAGCCCCCAGCGAAAAAGCCCGAGGTCACTTTTGATGTGTCGACCAAGGTGCAGGGTGAACTGGCCCCGATCATCAACCTGAAGCCACAACTTACGCTGCCCGAAAAAGCCCAGGTCGATCTGCCGATCGCGGTCCAGGTTCGCCCCGTCGTGACCGGCCAGCCCTCCGGCGGGATGAGCATCACAGTGCCACCACAAGCCTTTCAGCTGACGCTGGCCCCTGAAGCCCAGGCGTGGCTGCAAGACCTCAAGATTGCGTTCCAGGCCCCAAAACCAGATCCGCGTCTGGAACAACTGACTACGGCCACCACCCATCTGCTCGACTGGAGCCGCCAGACGGAAAGCTCGCTGGCTCACTACGAGGCCAGACAGCTTCAAATGAACGCCAGCCTGACCCGCCTGGCGGTAGAGACCAATTTTGCGCAGCGGGTCGGCTTTCAGGCTGTGCAAAGCAGCCAGTCCACTCAAAACCCTTGCCAAGTTGCGCCATGGAGAGACCCCGCCGAGTTGAAAGCCTGCGACGACGCCCTCAGATCATTCAGCGCCTTGCACCCACCTGCGCTGAAGGCGAGCACGTCGGCTGACTGAGCCGCATTCCCTGGAAAGCCCTAAAGGCATCTCCATGTCTTCCGCGAGCCAGTCTGGTCCTCCCCGGGCCGCAGCTGAGCCGCGGCCTCACGGCGCACCCTGCAAACTACACGGGCCTGAATGCCATGCCACGCCCCGGGGGCTCAGGCCGCTGCCGCGCAGGGTTTACCTTGATGCCTGTCAACCCGCCCCGAAGGCACAGTATTTGCTGCAACGTTTTACGGCAGCTTGACGCTGCCTTTCTATTTTCTTCACAGGGATGCGCGATGAAAAAATCTGTGTGGCTATGGACACTCACCCCCGCGGCCATGGCCTTGGCACTTTACGGCTGCGGCGGCTCCGATTCGGGCCTGGTCGTCGACAACAATGCCCAGAGCTGCTCTGTGGTGTCCAGCACCGGCACCCCGGTCACGGTGGGCTCGGGCCTGGCGGGCGACCCCGCCTCACCTGAGGCGCCCTCGGGCTACCGCCTGGGCTACAAGGCCAAGACATCGAGCAACTACATGGTGGTGGCCAACACCCCCCTGGCCACCAAGGCCGGCTGCGATGTGCTCAAGGCCGGCGGCTCGGCGGTCGACGCCGCCGTGGCCGTGCAGGCCGTGCTGGGCCTGGTCGAGCCGCAATCGAGCACCATCGCCGGCAGCGCCTTCATGATGTTCTACGACGCGGTCTCCAAACAAGTGGTGGCCTACGACGGGCGCGAAGCCGCCCCGGCCGCCGCCACCGCCTATTACCTGGCCCGCCAGAACCAGGCCGACGCCGCATCGCCCGCGCCCGTGCCCAGCGCCCGCCGCAGCGGCCGCTCGATCGGCGTGCCCGGCGTGATGCGCATGCTGGAGCTGGCCCACAAAGAGCACGGCAAAATGGCCTGGAGCGGCCTTTTCGACCAGGGCGTGAGCCTGGCCACCAATGGCTACAAAATCCCCTCGCGCATGGGCGATGCCATTGCCGCCAACGCCGCCAGCCTGCGGCTCGATGCCAATGCCGTGGCCGCCTTCTTCAATGCCGACGGCACGCCCAAGACCGCCGGCACCGTGACCACCAACCTGCCCTACGCCCAGACGCTGCGCACCATCGCCGCTGGCGGGGCCGATGCCTTGTACACCGGTGCCATCGCCGAAGCCATCGTGGCCAAAGCCGCCCAGTCGGTGGGTGACGACACCGCCAAGACCCCCATCACCCCCAGCCTGATGACCGTGGCCGACCTCAAGGCCTACCAGGCCAAAAAGCGCGACCCGGTGTGCACCACCTACCGCAGCGCCTACTACATCTGCACCATGGCGCCGCCGTCGTCGGGGGGCATTGCCATCGCGCAATCGCTGGGCATGCTCGAGAACTTCGACCTCTCGCAATACGGCCCCACCAACCCCAGCAACGAAGGCGGCGTGCCCAGCGTGATGGGCGTGCACCTGCTGTCTGAGGCCGAGCGCCTGGCCTATGCCGACCGCGACAAGTACGTGGCCGACACCGACTTCGTGCCCCTGCCCGCCAACGGCGTCTCCTCGATGATCGACAAGGCCTACCTCAAGCAGCGGGCCGCCCTGATCAATGCCAATGGCAACTCACTGGGCACCGCCGCCGCCGGCAACCTGGGCGACATCCCGCAAGGTGTCGACAAGACCGTCGAGAAAGGCACCACCCATTTCTCGATCGTCGACGCCTACGGCAACGTCGTCTCGATGACCACCACCGTTGAATCGAGCATGGGCTCGTTCCACATGGTGGGCGGCTTCATGCTGACCAACCAGCTCACCGACTTCTCGGCCCTGCCCACCGACAGCGCCGGCCTGCTGGTGGCCAACCGCGTCGCCCCGGGCAAGCGCCCCCGCAGCACCATGGCCCCCACGCTGGTGTTCAAGGGCACCGCCCCCGGCGACTTCCTGATGGCCACCGGCTCGCCGGGCGGCGGCACCATCATCCAGTTCGTGCTCAAGACCGTGGTGGGCGCACTCGATTGGGGCCTGGACGCCCAACAGGCCACCTCGCTGGTCAACATCGGCGCGGCCAACAGCCCCACCACCAATGTCGACGGCTCGAACACCACGCTCGACCTGAGCGGCCTGGTCAACGGCCTCAAGGCCAAGGGCCACACGGTGAACACGGCAGCCCAATCGAGCGGCGTGTCGACCATCTTGCGTGTCAACGTCAATGGCCAACGCAAGCTGCAAGGCGGGGTCGACCCCCGCCGCGAAGGCATTGTGCTGGGCGACGGCGCGCTGTGATCGCCCCCTGCCCTTGAGGCCCGGGCCACCCCGACCGGGGTGGCCACCGGTGCCTCTCAGCTGCTGGCCGTCACCCCGGTGAGCTTGACCACCGCCTGCCAGCGCGCGATCTCGTCATTCAAGTAGCCCGCAAAAGCCTGCGGCCCCCCGGGCATGGGGTCGATGAAGGCGGCGGCCAGCTTGGCCTTCACCTCGGGCAGCGCCAGCACCTTGTCGATGGCGGCATTGAGCGGCTGCAAGACCTCGGCCGGGGTGCGCGCCGGGGCCATCAACCCGTACCAGGCCTGGCCCACCATGCCGGGCACGCTCTCGGCAAACGTGGGCACGTTGGGCATGCGGGGGTGGCGCACAGGGCTGGCAATGGCCAGCACCTTCAGGCGGCGGGCTTCCAGGTGCGGCATGCAGGCCGGCACCGAGTTGATCACCAGCGGAATCTGCCCACCCACGGCATCGCTCAAGGCACTGCTGCCGCCCTTGTAGGGCACATGGATCAGGTCCAGCCCGGTCTTGACCCGCAGCGTCTCGCACAGCAGGTGCGGGATGGTGCCCTGGCCCGGCGTGCCCACGCTCAGCTCGCGGCTGCGCTCACGTGGCAGGGCCAGCAACTCTCGCAGCGTCGAGGCCGGCACCGAAGGGTGGGCCACCAGCAACTGCGGCGACGAGCCCACCAGGCTCAAGGGCGCGAAATCTTTCACCGGGTCAAAGCTGGTCTTGAGATGCACCGCCGCATTGGTGGCGTGGGCGGCATCGGCCAGCAGCAGGGTGTAGCCGTCGGCAGCGCTTTTGGCGGCGGCCTCGGTGCCGATCAGGCCCGCTGCGCCGGCCTTGTTGTCGACCACCACGTTCCAGCCCAGCGTCTCGGTGAGCTTCTGGGCCAACAGGCGCCCCACAAAATCCGAGCCGCCTCCGGCACCATAGGGCACGATCATGCGGATCGGCCGCGAAGGAAAGGCATCGGCACGGGCCGGCACCGCCAGCGAGGCGCAGGCACCGCTGGCCGCCACGGCCAGAAGTTGACGACGAGACAAGGCAGACATGCTCAAAACTCCTGAAAGGGATGAATCAGAAAACTGGGGGCCTAGCCGGCCAAGGCGTCCGCCACACACTGCAGCGCCTCAACCGCCCGGTCGACCGCCGCTTCATCGATGTGGCGGTGGGTGACCAGGCGCAAGCGCCAGGGGCCCCAGGGGCGCACCCGCACACCGTGCTGCAGCGCCGCCTCGGCCCAGGCCAGGCTTTGCGGGCCGGCCTGCGGCAAATCGATGAACACGATGTTGGTGACCGGCTCGGTCACCCCGAGCGCCGGAGGCAACTGCTGGCGCAACGCGCGGGCCAGTCGCCCGGCCAGGTCGTGATCGCGCGCCAGACGCGCCGGCTGGCTGTGGATCGCTTCCAAGCCGGTGGCTGCCAGCAGCCCGATCTGCCGCTGCGTGCCCCCCAGCACCTTGCGATGGCGGCGCGCCACCGCCAAGGTCTCGGCAGGCCCCACCAGCACCGCGCCCGCCGGCGCGCTCAAGCCCTTGGACAGGCACAGCGACACCGTGTCGGCCTGGCGGGCCAACTCGGCCACCGGCACTTGCAAGGCCACGGCCGCATTCATGAGCCGGGCGCCATCCAGGTGCAGCCGGGCTCCGTGGCGGTGCGCACAGCCCTGCGCCGCCTGCAACACCTGCGCCGACAACACCTGGCCACCCGAATTGAGGTGGCTGTTCTCCAGGCCCACCAGGCCGCAAGCTGCGGCCCCCGGCAAGGCCAGCGCCGCCTGCAGCGCCTCGGTCGCCATGGCCCCGCCCTGCCCGGCCACCCCCTGGTATTCGACCCCGGCCAGCAAGGCCCCGCCGCCCTCCGACAGCAGCATGTGCGAGCCCGCCTCCAGCACCACCCGCGAGCCCCGTGGCGCCTGGCTCAACACGGCCAGCAGGTTGGCCATGGTGGCGGTCGGCGTGTACAGCCCAGCCTCGTGGCCCAGCAGATCGGCCACGGCGCGCTCCAACTGGCGCACGGTCGGGTCGCCATCCAGGCCATCGTCGCCCAGCTCGGCCTGCGCCAGGCGCTGCAGCATCGCTTCGGTGGGCAGCGTGACGGTGTCGCTGCGCAGATCAATCCAGGGGGCATGGGCTTCGGCAAGGTGCGCCGAGAGGGGTGGGGCCAAAGTCATGAAGCGCAGTATTCACGCTGGCGCCCAATACATCAAATGCTTCTTGAGGGGCTTTTCATACAATATTGATATGAGCGAACGCCGCATGACCCTCAAGCACATCGAGGCCTTCAGGCTGGTGATGCAGACCGGCTCGATGACCGAAGCCG
>RXJO01000587.1:4209-4439 GCA_003987795.1 Curvibacter sp. | reverse complement strand
GGGCCTGCAGGGCCTGGAACAGACGGTCGTACTCGGCATCCGGGATCTCGGGTGCATCGAGCACGTAATAGCGGTGGGCATGGTGGTGCAGCTGCTCGCGCAAGGCCTGGGCCTGCGCCACGGTGGCGGCGTCCGCGGGCGCCGTGGCAGCCCCGTTCGGGTCAAGGGTGGTCATGAAAAACGTCCGGCGGCGGGCCCAGACGCTGGGCCGCATGCGGAAAAAATTTTAT
>RXJO01000587.1:0-4159 GCA_003987795.1 Curvibacter sp. | reverse complement strand
TCGTCCGAGCCTAGCCGATCGTAATGCAGCAGCAAGGCCAGATCGGGCTGCCCGGTCTCTCAGACCACCGGCTCTGCCTGCCGACCAGATGCATCAATCTGCAACAAGTCCATCCGGAGGAATCTGGCCTGCCGCCTCCAGTCGTCCCCCGCGATGGCGGGTATCCGATCTCTCAACCAAGCCTTTGCCTCGAAATGTCCGGGCTGGATCGTCTGGGGCGTGGAGGAAGAAATCTCCAGGATCGGATCCCTGCGAGGGCTGCACGCCACAAGCAACACGGTGCCACAGACCCGGCAAGTGACACACGCTCACAACCGTGGTTCCGCTCGGCCGCTTCCTGAACCAACAATCTCCCCCCTTCTCAGACCGCCGCGCATGGAAGTTCGGCGGTCTTCTTTTAACGACCTAAGAGAGACATCGTGAATTCAAGCCATTTCTGCGCCTCGCCACATGGCGTGCCAGCCCTCGAGACCCAACTGACACGGCGGAGGCCCGCATGAGCTTTTTGATCATCCTGCTTTCGCTGGGTTTGCTGATGTTCGTGGCCTACCGAGGCCTCAGCGTGATCCTGTTTGCGCCGGTCTGCGCCCTGCTGGCCGTGTTGCTGACCGATCCCAGCCTGGTACCGCCCCTGTTCAGCGGCATCTTCATGGACAAGCTGGTGGGCTTTGTGCAGCTCTACTTTCCGGTCTTCCTGCTGGGCGCTGTGTTCGGCAAGGTCATCGAGTTGTCGGGGTTCTCCAAGGCCATCGTGGCGGCCGTGATCGGCCTGCTGGGCCGTGAACGCGCCACATTGTCCATCGTGGTGGTGTGCGCGCTGCTCACCTACGGTGGTGTGTCGCTGTTCGTGGTGGTGTTCGCGGTGTACCCATTCGCCGCCGAGATGTTCCGTCAGAGCGACATCCCCAAGCGGCTGATCCCGGGCACCATCGCGCTGGGAGCCTTCACGTTCACCATGGACGCGCTGCCCGGCAGCCCGCAAATCCAGAACATCATCCCGAGCACCTTCTTCAAGACCAACACCTGGGCTGCGCCATGGCTGGGCGTGGTGGGCACTGCGTTCATCCTGGTGGCCGGCCTGAGCTATCTGGCCTGGTGCCGTCGCCGTGCGCGTGAAGCTGGCGAGGGCTATGGCCAGGGCCACAGCAACGAGCCCGAAGCCTACGCCTCGGAAAAGCTGCCCAATGCCTGGCTTGCCTTGTCGCCCTTGCTGGTGGTGGGGGTGATGAACAAGGTGTTCACTGTCCTGATTCCTCAGTTCTACGGCACCGTTCACACCTCGGCTCTGCCCACCATGGCCAAGCCGGTGATCACGGATGTGAGCAAGGTGGCCGCGATCTGGGCCGTCGAGGCAGCCCTGCTGATGGGCATCCTGACCGTGGTGGTGTTTGCCTGGGGACCGGTCAGCAAACGCTTCGCCGACGGCAGCAAGGCCGCCATCGGTGGCGCACTGCTGGCCGCGATGAACACGGCATCGGAGTACGGCTTTGGCGGCATCATCGCCGCCCTGCCCGGCTTCACCGTGGTGGCCGATGCGCTGCGTGCCATCCCCAACCCACTGCTCAACGAAGCCATCTCGATCTCGGCGCTGGCCGGTATCACCGGCTCGGCCTCGGGTGGCATGAGCATTGCGCTGGCCGCGATGTCAGACACCTTCATCCAGGCCGCCCATGCGGCGAACATCCCGCTGGAGGTGTTCCACCGTGTGGCCGCCATGGCCAGCGGCGGCATGGACACCCTGCCGCACAACGGTGCCGTGATCACCCTGCTGGCCGTCACCGGCCTCACCCACAAGACCTCTTACAAAGACATCTTCGCGATCACGCTGATCAAGACGGCCGCGGTGGGCGTGATCATCGCCACCTACTACCTGACCGGCCTCTACTGAGAGCACGCCGCCTCCATGATGCAGGCCCCACCGCGCGGCGGGGCCTGCAGGACAGACAGAACAAGACCAGACCCCGGAGACAAGACATGCGCAACAAAATCGTTTCGGCGGCCGAGGCCGCCGCCCTGATCCGCGATGGCGATGTGGTCGCCACCTCGGGCTTTGTGGGTATCGGCACGCCTGAGGAGCTTCTGCTGGCCCTTGAGCAACGCTTCACGGCCCGCCAGGCGCCGCGCGACCTGACCCTGTTGTTCGCAGCCGGTCAGGGCGACGGCGGCAAACGCGGGCTCAACCACCTGGGGCACCCCGGGCTGGTGCGGCGTGCCGTGGGCGGCCACTGGGGCCTGATTCCGCAATTGGGCCAGATGGCCCTGAGCGGCCAGATCGAGGCCTACAACCTGCCCCAGGGCTGCATCTCACAACTCTACCGAGACATCGCAGCGGGCAAGCCCGGCACCTTCTCGAAGGTGGGCCTGGGCACCTTTGTCGACCCCCGACTGGGCGGCGGCAAGATCAATTCCAACACCCAAGAAGACCTGGTGCGGCTGATCGACATCGATGGCGAAGAATGGCTGTTCTACAAGGCCTTCGGCATTGATGTGGCGCTGGTGCGAGGCACCACTGCCGACACCCACGGCAACATCACCCTGGAGCGCGAGGCGCTGACCCTGGACAACCTGGCCATGGCCATGGCGGCCCGCAACTCAGGCGGCATCGTGATCGCCCAGGTCGAACGTGTGGCCCGGGCCGGCTCGCTCAACCCGCGTCAGGTCTGCATTCCTGGCACCTTGGTCGACTGCGTGGTCGTGGCCGAACCCGACAACCACCTGCAAACCTACGGCACCCGTTACTCGGCCGCGTTTTCATCCGAACTGCAAGTGCCACTGGACAACATGGCCCCCATGGCGCTTGATGAGCGCAAGATCATTGCCCGCCGCTGCGCACTGGAGTTGCCGCTGGACGGCGTGCTCAATTTGGGCATCGGCATGCCCGAGGGTGTATCGGCCGTGGCCAATGAAGAGCGCGTGCTGGATCTCTTCACCCTCACCGCCGAGCCCGGCATCGTGGGCGGCATGCCTGCGGGTGGTCTGGATTTCGGAGCCGGCCTGAATGTGGAGGCCGTCATCGATCAGAACCAGCAGTTCGACTTCTACGATGGCGGCGGGCTGGACCTGGCCTGCCTGGGCATGGCCGAGTGCGATGCGGCGGGCAACGTCAACGTGAGCCGGTTCGGCCCCAAGCTGGCGGGGGCTGGTGGCTTCATCAACATCTCGCAGAACGCCCGCACCGTGCTGTTTGCCGGCACCTTCACCGCCGGGGGGCTGAAGGTGGCCACCGGCGACAGCCAGCTGCGAATCGTGCAGGAAGGCCGATCGCGTAAGTTTCTGCCCCAAGTCGAGCAGATCACCTTCGCAGGCCAGCGCGCCGCCAGGCAGGGCCAGCGGGTGCTTTACGTGACGGAGCGCTGCGTGTTCGAACTGACCCGCCAAGGCCTGCACCTGATCGAAGTGGCGCCTGGGGTGGACATCGAGCGCGACATCGTGGCCCACATGGGCTTTCGCCCCATCATCGATCAACCCCGCCTGATGGATGAGGCCCTGTTCCGTCCCGAGCCCATGGGCCTGCGCGAGCGCCTGCTGAACCTGCCATTCGAGAACCGGTTCCGGTACGACGCCGCACAAGGCCTGCTGTTCCTGAACTTTCAACACCTCAGCGTGCGCACCGAAGCCGATGTGGAGCGCATCCGTGCCGCCGTCACCACGCTGTGCGCACCACTGGGCCACAAGGTGGGTGCGGTGATCAATTACGACGGCTTCAAGCTCGACGAGCAGGTGGCCGAGGCTTACGCGCGGATGGGGGTCGAGCTGGAGCAACGCTTCTACAGCAGTGCTTCTCGCTATGCCACCAAGCCCTTCCAGCGCCTGACACTCCCCGCCCTGCTTCATCGCGACGCCCGGATGCCGGTGTACGGCAGCCTGGCACAGGCCACGTCGCAGGCCACCGGCCGAGCCGCCGGTGAAGGCGTGAGGCGAAAACCCGGATCCCCAAGCGGTTTCCGAGATGGCGCGAGCCCCCTCAGCTGAACAATCGCCGCGCCTGCGGTGAACCGGCCGCCAGGTCGCGGCTGTCGAGGGCGTCGTAGAGTTGCTCCAGGTCGGCGCTGATCGCGTCCATGGCCTGTTCGGGGATCAGGTTGCCGTTCTGGTCGGTGACCACGCCGTCCATGGCCTCAGCCAGGGCCTGGGCCACCTGGCGCAGTTGGCGGAAGGG
>RXJO01000465.1 GCA_003987795.1 Curvibacter sp. | reverse complement strand
AGCTCGAAGATCTCAGGCTCGAAGCCGAAATGCGTGCTGCAGGCCAGTCGCAGCTGCGGGTACTGGCCCCGCAGGTGCTGCACCTGGCGATGGATGCGCTCCATCAGCGTGCCGGTGTACAGGTAGTAGGGCAGCACCACGATCTGGCCCATGCCCAGCAGCACCTGGCGCTGCACCACGCGCTCCAGACGGGGCCAGGTGATGCCGGTGAAGGCCAGGTCGACCAGCTCGTGGTCGCCCTCCTCCAGCAGCCAGCGCGCCATCTTGGCCATGTCGCCATTGGCACCCCGGTCGGACGAGCCCCGGCCCAGCACGATCACACCGGTGCTGCGCGGGTCGGGCATGTCCAGGCCCAGCATGGCCTGGCGCAGGCGCCGCTTCAGGATGGCCAGGATGGGGTCGCAGGCCGTGAGGTGCGGCGCCAGCAGGATCTGGCTGCCCGGGCAGTGGGCCCGCGCATGCTCGATGGCCTCGGGGATCTCCATCTTCACATGGCCGGCGGCGTTCAGGATCAGCGGCAGCACCAGCACCCGGCGCCCGCTTTGCGCGGCGCGCAGCAGGCCATCGTGCAGCGAGGGGGCGGCGAACTCGATGAAGCAGACTTCGATGCGCCACTGCGGGCGGCGCGCGCGCCACTGGGCCACGAACTCCAGGATCTCGGTGTTGCCGGCGGCCTCTCGCGAGCCGTGGCCCACCAGCAGGACGGTGTCTTCGGGGGTGATGGAAGTGGGGGTGTTCATGCCGTGGCCTTTCGGAAGCGGTGGGTGAAAGAGGGGTCGTAAAGCTTGGAGCGGGCCAGCGTCTCCCAGTCGGCGGCGCCCAGCGTGGGGCTGGCCACCACCATGGCCTGGCTGACGATGCCGGCCTCGCGGCAGCGCTGCTTGATGTCGGCCAGGGTGCCGCGCACGATGCGCTCCTGGCCCGGCCAACTGGCCTTGTGCACGACCAGCATCGGCGCGTCCTCGGGCCAGCCGGCGGCCCGCAGACCGGCTTCGATCTTGTGCATCAGGGTGATCGAAAGAAAGATGCACAGCGTGGTGCGGTGCGCGGCCAGCGCGGCCAGGTCTTCGCCCTCGGGCATGGGGGTGCGGCCCTCGACCCGGGTCAGGATCACGCTCTGCGTGACCTCGGGCAGGGTCATCGACTCGCCGGCGGCCGCCATCGAGGCCATGGCCGACGACACGCCGGGCACCACGGCCCAATCGATGCCCAGCGCGGTGAGCGGCCGGGTCATCTCGATCAGGGCGCCGTACAGGCCGGGGTCGCCGGTCTGCAGGCGCACCACGGTGGCATGGCGGGCCGACTGCTCGGCCAGCCAGTCGCTCATCTGCTCCAGGGTCATGTCCTTGGAGTCGCGCACCAGGCAGCCCGCCGGGGCATACAGGGTGACGGCCTGGTCGACCAGCGAGCCGGCAAACAGCACGGCCCCGGCATGGGCCAGCAGGCGCTGGCCCTTGAGGGTGATCAGCTCGGGGTCGCCGGTCTGCAGGCGCACCACGGTGGCATGGCGGGCCGACTGCTCGGCCAGCCAGTCGCTCATCTGCTCCAGGGTCATGTCCTTGGAGTCGCGCACCAGGCAGCCCGCCGGGGCATACAGGGTGACGGCCTGGTCGACCAGCGAGCCGGCAAACAGCACGGCCCCGGCATGGGCCAGCAGGCGCTGGCCCTTGAGGGTGATCAGCTCGGGGTCACCCGGGCCGGCACCCACAAACCAGACCTTGCCCAAAGGTAGCGATGCGGGCGATGGGTTGGAAGTTGGGGTTGACGTCATGGCGTTTCGATTTCAGGTGGGGCCAGCGGCCGCAGCAGGCCGAGCAGCGCTTCGTGGCTGCGGGGTGGGTCGGTCTCAGGCAGCAGGCCCTGGCGTTGCAGGGCCTGGTGCAGCTCGAGCACGCGGGGCAAGGGCTGGCCCAGGCGGCGCCAGACGCCCGCCTGGTCGGGCAGCCCGGTGGCCGGCAGCGATGCGGTGCAGCGCCCGGCCTGCATCAGGTGCAGGTGGTCGGCCCAGGCGTAGGCAAAGTCGATGTCGTGGGTGGACAGCAGCACGGTCACGCCGCGAGCCACCAGGCCGTCGAGCAAGTCGGTCAGCGCCTGCTGCATCGGGGCATCGAGGCCGGCCATGGGCTCGTCAAGCAACAGCACCTGGGGCTGCATGGCCAGCACGCCGGCCAGGCACACGCGCTTCTTCTGGCCGAAGCTGAGCTGGTGCACCGGCGCCAGCGCCTGCTCGCTCAGGCCCACATCGGCCAGGGCAGCACGGACACGCTCGCGCACCGTGGCCTCGTCCAGCCCCAGGTTGAGCGGGCCGAATGAAACGTCCTCGAACACCTGGGCCGAGAACAGCTGGTGCTCGGGGTTCTGGAACACCAGCCCCACGTGCTGGCGCAGCGCGCGCAGGCCGGCCCGGCTGGCATCGAGCGGCGCGCCATCGAACAGGACCTGCCCCGCCGAGGGCCGCAGCAGGCCGTTGAGGTGTTGCAGCAAGGTGGTCTTGCCCGCGCCGTTGGCGCCCAGCAGTGCATGGCGGCGCCCCCGGGCCAGGCGCAGGCTGCAGTCGTGCAGGCCACGCGGGCCGTCGGGGTAGCGGTAGCACACGCCCTGCAGATCGAAGATCGCTGCGCTGGTGCTCATACCAGCCCCCAGGCAAAGGCCAGCAGGCCCAGCGAGGCCAGCGCCGCCAGCCCGACATCGCGCCGTGCATGCCGGTAGGCGGGCGCCAGAAAGCGCAAGCCGGCCCCACCGCAGCGCGCCTCGGCGCTGGCCTGCAGCACACGCGCGCGCTGCCACAGCTGCACGGCCTGGTGGCCCAGCAACAGGGCGATCGAACGCACGGCCTGGGCCCGGCTGGCATAGCCCAGGCGGGCACGCTGGGCGCGGCTGGCCTCGTGGAACAGGGCCAGGGCCACGAACAGCAGGCGGTGGCACAGCACCATCAGCTCCAGCAGCAGCTCAGGCACCCGCCCCTGGCGCAGCAGGGCGAGCAGATCGGGCAGCGGCGTGGTCAGCACCAGGCCCAGCAAGGCTGTCAGTGAGGCCAGCGCGCGTGCACTGGTGCGCAGCGCCTGGTCCAGGCCCTCCGGGGGCAGTTGCCAGGTGGGCAGGCCATGCCCTCCCCAGCTCAGCGACACCCCCATCGAAGCGGCCGACAGGGCCAGAAAGCCCAGCGGGGCCGAGGCGGCCCGCAGGCCCGCGCGCCAGGGCACGCCGGCCCCGAGCACGCAGACACCGGCCAGGATGGCGGCGCAGCCCAGGGCCCGCCCGGGCGTGACCGCACCGTGTGCCGCCAACAGGCCAGCCAAGGCCCAGCCGCCCTTGGCAGCCGGCGCCACGCCCCGCCAGCGATTGGCGTAGGCCCAGGTTTCAATCAGCATGGTGCGTCAGTGCCCGGGGTTGGCGGCTTCCACCGCCACTGCCGCGCGGGCCTGAGCCTGCGCGTTCAGCAGGTCCAGATGGCGGGCCTGTGTCTGGGCCTGGCTCTGCACCTGCCGCTCAGCCCGCTCGCGCGCCACCGACTGGCCCAGCCAGAAGCCGATCACACCGGCACCCAAGGCGGCCTGCAACGCAAACAACAGCGAAGCGATCTCGTTGCTGGCCGGCTCGAGCACCGGGCTGAACCAGGGCTGGTAATGCGGCGCCAATTGCGCAATGGCCTGCTGGGCCTGTGCGTCGGCCCCGCCGAAGTGTTCGGCCAGCGCGGCCGCATCGGTGGGCTGGGCCACCCAGAACAAGGGCCAGGCGGTGAGCAGCAGCACGCCGGCCAGCAGCATCAGGTTGCGCCGGCTCATGCCTGCACCTCGCGCCGTGCAAACAGGGGCAGGCCTTGCAGTTCGGCGGCATTGAATCGGGCCATGGCGTTGACCACCAGCACGGTGAGCAGGCCTTCGCTGATGGCCAACGGGATCTGCGTGAGCGCGAAGATGCCGCCAAATTTGAGCAGCGAAGCGGTCATGCCCCCCACCGGGTCGGGAAAGGCCCAGGCCAGTTGCACCGAGGTGCACAGGTAGGTGGCCAGGTCGCCCAGGCAGGCCGCGCCGAACACAGCGCCCGAACGCCCCAGGCCGCAGACCCGAGCGAACCGGAACACGCCGTAGGACACCAGCGGCCCCACGATGCCCATCGAGAACAGATTGGCCCCTAGCGTGGTGAGGCCGCCATGCGCCAGCAGCAAGGCCTGGAACAGCAGCACCACCAGCGCGATCGGCACCATGGCCGCGGGCCCGAACAGCATGGCCCCCAGGCCCACGCCGGTGGGGTGCGAGCAACTGCCGGTGACCGAGGGCAGCTTGAGTGCCGACAGCAAAAAGGCAAACGCCGCGCTCACGCCCAGCAGCATGCGCTGCTCGGGCTGCGCCTGCACGCTGCGCTGCATCGAGCGCAAGCCCCAGACCACAAAGGGCAAAGAGGCCACCGACCAGCCCAGCGCGTGCGCAGGCGGCAAAAAGCCTTCCATGATGTGCATTCGAATCCTCCCGTCGAATGGTTCCTGTCAAGGCACCACGCGGAGGATGAAAAAGACGAGACGGCCAAGCGCCCGCAGGCCAGCCGGGGCACGTTGGCTGCAGTCTTCCCGTCACCCCGGGGAATGGTGCTGGCGCTTTTTCGGGCCGGTATTCTGGCTCGCCTTCATCCTTCTCCGCACCTTCCCGTGACATGCACAGTGGTGTGTTGGCGGAGTCGTCTGGCTTACAGCAGCGGGGGCTGCGCCGGAATG
>RXJO01000167.1 GCA_003987795.1 Curvibacter sp. | reverse complement strand
CACCGAGGCGGGGTATCGCGTTGCCCAACGCGCAGGCCTGCCCCGGGAGCGCATGCAGCGATGCGATCAGGAGTGGAGCAAGCTCAACACAGCCATGACGGCCAACTTTCGGCCGCAGTTCCGAGTGCTCCCTCTCAGTGGGCGATGGTGACAGCATCGAAAAGCATTGAGCTGGCGCTGGGATGAGGCACCTAGCATTGATGCCCCGTCACTGTTTCAGCGCCCCTTACCTGCTGGTGGGTGATTGCCACGGCCACCACCCGAGGGGTGCCCAGGAACTTGGCTGGGACCATTCGGCACGGGGCCACGGGATGCGTTCAGTTCGAAATTAGTCATGTCATTTCCATTGAAGTTAATTTGAAATCGTCCCGGGGGACAGGCGATATCCTCCCCGGCCAGGTGACCCCTTTGGTACCGCAACATGGAAAACTTAGCGCGCCAGCATCACTCGCAAACGACATCCTCCGCCGTGCAACAGTCAGGCTCGTTCATATCGCCCTTTGAGCCGGTTGCTGTTCAGCGAGAACTTGGTACCTATGGCAAGTTTCTGGATCTGACACCGGGCCTTTTCAGTCCACCACATCCCGAGTTCATGGTCAGACTCGTCACAGATGCTGTAAGTCATCAGGCCTATTTGAGAGATGCTTTGGGTGGACAGTTCAAGAACTTTGAAAATCATGTAAGAGGCAAACATAAAGCCAGCGAGGTAACTCTAAAGTCGATTGGGAATATGTCCGGATTGGATGTTGACCTTCTCAGAGGCCTTGGAGGTACCGCTCCTGATGGCCCTTTGCTTGTCAATCTTTTAAATTTATTCCAGGCAATTGAGGCGCTTCCAGCATCCTTGGCAATTGGCATGCACCGCACTGAAATTCGGTGCAGATGTTGTGGTCATAACATCGTAGATGATGTGGCACATTGGTGGTCAAAGAACGGAGCGGGCATACGCCCATCTGAATCTATTTTCGCCGAGCGACTTTTGAAGGCGTTGGTGGCGGTTTCTAGCATGTGTTATTTGCCAATATTCACGTCACTATCGGGTGTGGATCATGTGGCTGAGCTTTTTGAAATTGCAGATCCCAAGCGACACGCAATTGGTAACTGGCTATCGATGATCCAGAAGTCAGCCTCCGCAAAGACTCTTGTTGAATTGCATAAATTCATTTTTCGTGCGGCGTCCCCTTCTGATCCTGTTATTGCCTACAGTAGGCTCAAAAAATGGGCGTCAGGTCAGGATGTGATGCCCTTTGAGGCGGCAGAAAGAGTTGCTAAAGCTGGTCGATCAGGTGACGGATGGCGACTTCAACTGGTCAAGGCCAGATCGGTTGCTGCGATTGTTGATTTTGTCCAAGCTTCACTGCCAGATTCCGGTGATGATCTTCAGAGGCTTGCGCGGCAGATTGTTTTTGATCGAATCAAGAAAATTGACTTGAATTTCAGAACTATTGTCAGACAGCATTACCTCAATAGGAAGTGATGGTGTCTCCCGAATTCCTGGGCATATGCACCTTCCATTCAGAGTAAATTTACGACGTGCATCGGCGCGTTGGCTCGGAATGCGACTCTGAAAATTTAATCTGATGGATCGAAAAAAAGAAAACCCCCGGCCATTGCTGGCGCGGGGGGCATGGGTGTGATCAGGCTTAGACCTGATGCACCGCTTGAAGGTCGATGCCTTCAGGCGGATGAGTTCGCAAGCTCTGGGCAACCTGGGGGCTGCTCAGGGCTGCATGGTGCAGCGCCAGCGAGGCGTGCTTGATGAGCTGCTCGTGCTCGGCCTTGGTGCCCTCGGGGAGAGTACCCAATGCTGCCAGAGCGCGGATCAGCAGCTCCCCGGCCTCGGCGACCTTATCGGTGCAGCTCTTGAGACCGTGCATCTCTGCGTAGCGCAGGATCCACTCCCGCTTTTTGGGAGCGGACTCGGTGTAGAAGCCGCGCCCGTAGTGCAGGCCAACCCACTCCGCGACATCATCGAGGTCGATGGAGTATTGGGCTGCGAGGGCCTTGGTTTGAGAAGTCATTTTTTCTCTCCTGAAAATGGAGATGGGTCCACCCCGATGGTGGTTCCCATCGGGTGGATGATGATGTTGAGGTTGGCGATCAGGTCAGGTGATCTTGGTCTTCGGTAACCAATGCATTGATGTCGTCGCCGACGATGCACTAGCCGTCCGAGGCCTGTAGATCCCAGACCACAAACGCGCCAGCATGCCCAGGCCTTACGGCCGGATCACGAGACGCCACCAGGAGGCCTGCCTACGCCAACTGAGGCTGCATTTTCTGCTGGGCCTCAAATGGTGTTGGCAGGCAAACAGCCTGGTGACTTGGCAAGACGAAGGGGGAGTACGCCTGCCGGCGTTCATCCTCGCTCGCATAGGTGCGCACGACGGGCACAAACGTGTCCTCGGCCTTGACGGGGTCGCCGTAGCGCCACCACACGATGTAGGAAAGCCCGTTGAGCGTTCCCCACTCGCCAGGCTTCCAGCCAGAGGAGGCATCGAACTCGACCAGGTTGTCCAGGCGGGAGCCGATCGACACCCCTGTGAGTTCGTCCAAGGTGAAGTCGCCCATGATGTCGAGCGTCTCATCCAGTTCCGGCTCGAACGGGGCATCCAGAACGGTGCAGGCCGACTCAGTGCTCGGGGCATGCGATGCCCAGAGGAAGTAGGTCGAAGAACCGCTTCGGTGCTCGTGAGTGACGGCGTAGGGTTTGAGGCGATCGAGGGCTTCGGCTTGTTGCAGCAAGGCCAGGGCCTCGATGCGCAGTTTCAAAGCCTGGAGGGCGTTGGTGTGGTTCATGGTGAATTCCTTTGGGTAAAAGGAAGGCACCAGCCCCGTGAGGGCAATAGGTGCCCTCCGAGGGTTAAAGAGGATGTATCAGAGCGGTGTGACGGCCACACGCAAACCCATGGCCGCCAGCAGGGCTCGAAGGCTTTTCAGCTCCGGATTGCCAGCGGCGGATAGGGTGCGGTACAGGGATTGCGGATTGAGCTTCGCACGCTCGGCAACGGCCTGGACACCACCGAATGCGGCAGTGACCCGACGAATCGCCAGCATGACCTCAGCCTGATCGCCGTCGGCCAGCACAGAATCAATGTAGACGGCCGCCAACTCGGGGTCGGTGGCCATTTCCTGAATCAGTGCGTCTTCGTGTGAAACAGATGCTTTGTGAGTCATGGTGTGCTCCGAGAGCGGTCTTTCCAGTCTTCCCAGTAGGTAATCGCTTTCGCAATGTCTACCACCTGGGTGTCTTTGCTCCCACCGCATAGCAGCAGGACGATGGTCTGGCCATGGCGTGCGAAATACACGCGGTAACCAGGACCAAGATCGATCTTGAGTTCGCATACACCGCCACGAAGAGGACGGGTAAGGCCAGGATTGCCTTGAGCGAGTCGATCAAGCCTTCTCAAGATGGCAACATGTGCCATCTTGTCAGGTAGCTTTTTGAGCCAGTCCGAGAGCGGGACGCTCCCGTCCACTCGTTGGTAGCGGATCAGTTGCATACATTATTCGCTTTAAAGCGAATCAAGGCAACAGTTCTGGTGTCCCTGCCACTCCGATGCTCACGCATCTTTAGAGCTGAAGTCACCATCGCCCAGCTCGTCTACCAGCAGGCCAATTTCGTCCCAGAGTCGGTCAACGTCGCACGCGGCGTGCAAGCGGTGGATCTCACTGGGCTCCATCTCGCCGCGATCGTGCAGCACCTTGAACAACGCACCGATGACGCACCCGTTTTCAGGATGGTTCTCGATGGGGCTCAAGCAGTTGCCGCAGAGGGCGGGAGAGGTCTTGGCCGCAGGGGCCTGGAGGGTTTGGTTCATTTCCTGTTTTCCTGTTGAAAAGAAGACAGGCACCGGCCCCATGGGGCAACAGGTGCCCGTCATGGGGTGGGTGAAATGGCTGGTCAGCGCATCAAGCGGGTTGCCCAGGAGGGCATCGCATCGAGAGAGACCATGGGTTCGAGATCTCCATCTTTCTCGCTCTTGGTGAGCAGGATCTGATGGGGATTGTCTGGGTCGCTGTTGTCGAAGATCATCGCGACATCTGCCAGTCCAATGACCTCGGGCAAAAACGCATGGACCTTCTCATAGCGCTCACGGACACGGGCCGGGGGCACGTCATGGCCACCTGCGAGAACACGCTGGCCAACACGCTTCACGTTGATCTCTGGGTCGCTTGTGGACACAAACACCAGGTGAATCGCGAAACCGTGCTCGATGGCGGTCTGAAAAAACTTGCGCCAGCGCACCTGATCGGACATGACAGTTTCTGTGACGAAGGACTGATGCTGTTCGATCAGCTGGTAGCGGTAAGCCTCGGCCTCGATCGCGGCCTGCAGTTGCTGGTCCGAGTTGGCCTGCAGCTGACCGGACTTTTGAGCCAACCTCGCCCCGATCGCATCGGCATTCACCACGATGCCCAAGTCGGCTTCATGGGAGAAGTCTTCTACGAGCGTGGTTTTGCCTGACCCGTTAGGGCCTGCAAAGACGGTGAGGGTGGGTTTGTTCTCGATTACTTCACGCTGTTTCGACATTGCGGGCTTTGGCAATGAGGTTCACGGCGCGAGAGTCATCGGGAGTGATGGTCTGCAGGCGACCATTGGTAAGCCCAGTGACGGGAATACCGGCCTGCAAGTTGGCAGCGACTGCTCTTTCCCCGGCTTGCTTTGCGCGAGCGGCAAAACGGCTGAGGGACATACCAAGGATGGTTGGTTTGGAGCTTTGCATGCCAGAAAGGCTACTCCC
>RXJO01000201.1:3691-4549 GCA_003987795.1 Curvibacter sp. | reverse complement strand
TACCAACTAAAACCCTTGTCTCCTCTCAATCCCGCCCCCGCGGCGCGGAGAGAAAGAAGCGCGAGCGCTCGCTCAGCGAAGCGTCGCGGCAGAAGCGCGCTGCGTGCCCGCGCGCGGCGCGGAGCACACCGGCAGCGGAAGCACACCGACAGCACGCGGGTCAGCGACGCCCGCGTCGGCCTGAGAGGCCGCGCCCTGGAGCAGCAAGGCGGCGACAGCGGCGGCGACGTGCGACGACAAAGCGCCGAGCACGAGCGGTACGGCACGCGAAGGGTGCAGATCGAACTGCCGACCCCAGTCGCGCGCGAGACGGCGCAGCAGCGGGAGCGCAGACGGGCCCCACGCGCCGAAGGTGTCGACGCAGAGCGGCGTCAACTCCACGCGCGCTGCGCGCGCGAGCGCGCCATAGCGCGCAACCTTCGTTGCTTCATGGCGGGCGGCGGCCCCGCCAGGCGAAGCAGCAGCAGCCGCGAGGTTGGACGCCGCAAGCGGCGACACAACCGCGACGTCAGCGACCACAACGGCCCGCGAGCCAGCAGCACCGAACGCGAGCATCAAGTCGATTCGCGCGCCGGGCTCGGCAGCGAAGGCGTTGACTTCGCGCCGTGGTCGCCAGAGCGCGGCGGCAGCGAAGGAGAAGATGGCGTCACGCACGGTGTTGTGGAGCGCCCAGCGCCCGCGACACGAGAGAGCGTGGAAGCCGAACTCGTCGGAGACGGGGGGCGGCGCACCGCAAAGACCGCAGCGAGCCGCAGCAGGAGCGACGGGCAGGCCGAAGCGAAGACGAAGGAGCGCGAGGAACGCGGCAGGCGACAGCCAAGCCGAAGCGCCCTCGGAGCCGGGAAGCGGCGCGAGCCA
>RXJO01000201.1:2219-3641 GCA_003987795.1 Curvibacter sp. | reverse complement strand
CGAGCACGCTGTTCAAGAGACGCCGCCGCGAGGATGCGGTCGAACACCTCCTGCTCCCGAAGCGCCGTCAACCGCTTCTGTGCCCCACCCGCGCGCTCGCTCACCAAGGCTGCGGCCTCGCGGCCGGCAGCGGGGAATTCAACGGTGAAGCGCGCGATGGCGGAGGACAGGTCTGCAGCGAAGGCGTCTTCGACGAGGCCGGGTGCGACGAGCTTGTCGGCGAGAGGTGTCGCGGCAGCGCGGGCCGCGACGAAAGCAAGAAGCGCAAGCGGGGCGACGCGGCGAAGACCGAGGCCACCAAGGCGCGCGGGAAGCGCGGCTACCTCGAGGCACGGCGGCGGTAGCACGAGGACCGCTTCTTCGAAGGCCGCGGCGGCGGCAGCGTCGAGGACCTCAAGTGCCGGAGCGGCGCTTGGACCGACAGCGCGGGCGATGAAGTTACCCAGCGGCTGCGCGCCGCAAAAGCGCAGCAGCGCGAAGGCGACAGCTGGGTCAGGCACGCGGCCGATCAGCGATACCTTCCGCGCCTGCCGCGCGCAAAACTCGCCAGCAGCAGCGCCGGCAGCGGCAAGCGACAGACCGCACGGGGCACCCAAGAGCGAGAAGCTCTGGAGGGACAAGTGCGCGCCGACATCGGGGAAGAGCGCCGCGACGGTTGGAGGAGCGGATTGGTGAAGCACAACCTCCGTTTTGCCAAGGTTGAGTTCGGCACCCGCGCCGGGCCCGAGGGCGCGGAAGGCATCCAACAGCTTGCGCGCCACGGGCGCCGGAGCACCGAAGGACACATCATCAAGGAAGGCCGCCTCGAAGCGGATGGCGGCGACCTCGTCCGCGGAAAGCGTCGCGAGCACGCGCGTGCGAAGGAAGGCGGCGGCGATCGAGAACAGCAGTGGGCCAAGCGGGTCGCCTTGCTGAGCGCCGGCGCTGCTCGCCAAACGCGTGTCTCCAAAGAAAAGCGCGCCTGGCGCGCCGTACGCCGCCCAAACGTGCGGGAGAAGGGCGGGCACGCGAGACGACACGCCCTCAACAAACGACTGCCGCGCGATGGTGTTGAACGCGTTTTTGAAATCGAGCTTCAAAACGACGTCCTCTTCGGAGGCCGCTGCTGCGAAGCGGCGTGCTGCAAGCTGCGCGGCCTCCGCGCCGCAAGGCGCCTGAACGCCGACCTGCCGGTTGGAAAAAAGGAACGGCGAGAGCTGCCGGGAGGCGTTGCCCGCGAGGATGCGCGCGGCGATCCTGCGGAAGACGTCTCCGCACGCAATCGGGCGGATGCCGCCGCCGGCCTTCTGAAGCGCGAAAAGGCGCGCACCGAAGACGAAGGGCCGGGCCGCCTCGGGAACCGCGCCCGCGGACACAAGGCCGACAAGACGCGCTATCGACGAGAGCGCCTCCGAGCCAGCAAAGCCGCACATGTCAAGAAGG
>RXJO01000201.1:1733-2169 GCA_003987795.1 Curvibacter sp. | reverse complement strand
CCGAAGCCGCGAAGGGCAGCGCGCACCTGCCGGTCGGACGGGCCGCGCGCGAGGTCGAACCGCGCGTCGGCTGGGAGGGGAGGGTCGGCGGCGCGGCGGCGGGATGAAGAGCCCGAAGCGCCGCGACTGTCTCGTCGTTCTGCGGCGCCGCGGCGGCGGAGCTCAGAGCGGAGACGGCGCGTGCGTAGAAGCCGTCGCGTGCGAGACGCGTCGCCCGAGAAACGCTCTCCGGGGGAACGGTCTCTGCCGACACGCCTGTGTCGAGGGCCGCGCCGGGAGAGCGAGGAAGGACCTCGACCGGGAAGCCCGGCCGCGGAAGCATCGGAGGGGGCTCTGCGGCCACGGTCTCGCGCCAGAGCGCGCCGAAGTAAGCGAAGCCTCGGGCGAGCCAGCGGCGACAGCGGGCGGGGACCACCTCATACGCCGAGCCTTCGTC
>RXJO01000201.1:222-1683 GCA_003987795.1 Curvibacter sp. | reverse complement strand
CGTCCGCAGGACGACCTTCGCGAAGGCGAAAACGCGGAGCCATCCAAACGCGTTGTCTGGCGCGACGGCGGCGGCGGTGACGCGGAACGCGTGGGCGACGACCGGGCGGAGGCGGCGCGGGATGCGGAGGAGAATCGGGCGCCGCAGCGCGCAAACCTCCTCAAAGGTCGGTGGCGGCACTGGTGGCGCAGGGGCGTTTGCGAGGTCGTCGTCCGGATCTCGCGGCTGCGGTCGGTCATGTGGGCCTTCCTCCTCGGGTTCGCCGTGCGCGGCGGCCGCCGCCCGACGTGCTGCCGCGACGGTGCGTGCGCCCGCGTTGGCCGCGGTGATTGCGCAGAAAATCGCGTGACGGCCTTGGCGGCCGGGAGCGCGCCCACAGGTGCATGCGGGGCGTTGGCGTGCCGCGGCTGCGGCGCGACTCGCCTGTGGGTGTGCTCCGTCGTCGTCGCTGTCCTCGGGCGTCGCGGCGGGTGCCTCGCTTTCCGCGTCCCCCGTCGCTTCGCTCTCCGTGCTTTGGTCGGTGGGCGCGCCGCTTTCCTCCTCATCGTCGCCGTCGCTCGGCTCTTGCTCGTCGCCGTCGCTCGGCTCTTGCGCGGTGCCGTCGCTCGTGTCGCCGGCGGCGCCGGCGGCCGAGGCAAGCCCGACGAACGAAACGGTCGTCGAGGCGCGGCGTGGCCGGTGAGAACGGGCAGCCTGTACGACGGAAAGCGCCGCGAGAGGGATGCGTTCAAAGACGGCGCCGCGGAGGCCGAGAGAAGCGAAGCCGCCAGAAACGGCGACCACCTCGAACACGTCTCCGCGCGAGTCCGCCGCGACAAGGTCGCCAACACCAACGGGGACGGGGTCGACCAACCGATTCGCTGGCCGAGCGGGCGCGCGCGCAAACAGCTCGATGCAGTGCGCGGTCGGGCCGCGCGGTGCTTCGAGGATTGCCGCGTTGATGGCGGCCTCCTGCGCGGGAGCGTTCGCGTACGGCACGCCGCCGTGCGACGTCCAAGCCGCTTCCGGCGGGAGAAAGCGTGTGAGCTCGGCGGCGGCCGCGGCGAAGAGCTGCACGCCGAGGGTGTCGAGTGCCCTGCTGCTGTCGTGGCCTGCTCGGCCCGCGGCGGCGGCGAGCAGCGCGACGTAGGCCCACGAAAAGGTGGGTGCGCCAAGCGGCTTCCGGACGCGGAAATGCTCCAGCGCCGGCTGCTGTGCGACTGTGTCGTCGGTTTTTTGGCCGAGCGAGCGCGTGTACATCATGACGCGCGCTGTCGCTGCGATCGGCGGCGGCGTGTTTGCAACAAAGGCGCCGTCGTCGAGGAGGGCCCAGCCAGCGGAGGAGCTGAGGAAGGCCACGGCGTGGCCGGGCGACGCTTCGGCAATCACACCGCGCAGGGTGTACGCGCCACCGTCCGCGGAACGAATCTCGCGGACAATCGCCGCGCCGAACGGCGTCTCGAAGAACAAAATCTCGCCTGG
>RXJO01000201.1:0-138 GCA_003987795.1 Curvibacter sp. | reverse complement strand
CTGCAGCGGCCGGTCGTCCGAGACGCGCTTTGCGTAGAACAAAAGCCCGCCGTCGATGCGCTCGGCGGCCGGCGCCGCGCACGCGACGCAGTCGCGGAATGCACGCGGCACCGCCGCGGCGAAGAAGGCAGGCCAGCG
>RXJO01000450.1 GCA_003987795.1 Curvibacter sp. | reverse complement strand
GCTTCACCATGAAGGGCTTGTCGTCGGGCCGCACTCCCCCGCCCTCGTTGAAGCTCTCGAAATGCACGTTGGCCGGCGACCAGTGGCCCGTCATGTCGCGCACCGCCTCCATCAGCGCGCGCGGACCGCAGCAGTACACGTGGGCCGTGTTGGGCTTCTCCAGCACCGGCCAGAGGTCGAAGGCGCGCGCGGGGTCCCCGTGGCTGTGGTGGATCCGCACGCGGCTCTGGAGCTCGGGGGCGCCGAGCTCCTCGCGGAAGGCCGCGGTCTCGGGAAAGCGCGTCAGGTAGATGAGCTTCCACGGTGCCGGCGGCAGTTCGCCGAACGAGCGGATCATTGACAGGATCGGGGTGATGCCGATGCCGCCCGCGACGAAGAGGTAGCCCTTGGCGTTCTCGACCAGCGGGAAGGCATTCGAAGGCAGCGACGTGGGCAGCGTATCGCCCTCATGCAGTTCCACGTGCATGGAGAGTGAGCCGCCCAGCCCCTCCGGTTCGCGCTTGACCGCAATAACGTAGCGATTGCGATCCACAGGAGCGTTGCACAGCGAATACTTGCGCAGCAAGCCATTGGGGGCCTGGACCTTGACATGCGATCCTGGCGTGAACGACGGCAGCTTGCTGCCATCGGGGTGTACCAATTCGAAGCTGCGAATATCGCGAGCAATGTCGAGGATCCGCGCAACGCGCAACGGCATTTGCGTATCGGAATGGGTTTGAGGTGGGGTTGGCATCATGACGTACGACTACTCTGCTTTCAGCTGCGCCCGCTCGGCGGCTTCGGTAACCTGGTCCTTCTCTGCACGCAGCGCCAGCGCGAGCTGTTCGGGCGTCCCGCCCGCCGGGTCGACGCCTGCGGTGCGCAGCTGCTCGATAACTTCGGGGACCTTAATGATTCTGTTGATCTCAGCATTGATCTTGGAAATGACCTCGCTCGGCGTACCGGTCTTCGCCAGCACTGCGACCGTGAATGCAAAGTCGAAGCCGGGGATTTTTTCTGCCAAAGTGGGCATCTGGGGTGCCAGCAGGGAACGTGTCGTCGAATTGGTGGCCAGAAGACGGGCCTGGCCCGACTTGACAAAGCCCATGAGCGACGGCGGTGAAGCGAACACCATGTCCACCTGTCCGCCGATCATCGCGGGGACCGAGGCGGCGCTGCCCTTGAACGGAATATGCGTCATCGAAATGCCCAGACGAGCATTCATCGCCTCCATCGTCAGGTGATGGATGCTGCCGTTGCCGGCGGAGCCGTAGTTGAGGCCCCTTGGCTTCGCCTTGGCCAGCGCGACGAGTTCTTCCAGCGTATTCGCTTTGACATTCGAATTGACTGCGAGGAACAGCGGGGCCTTACCGACGAGAGCGACCGGCATGAAGTCGTTGGCCGCGTCATAGGTAATCTTCTTATTGATCAACGGCGTTATTGACAGCATGGGCCCATCGGTCACTAGCAGCGTGTAGCCGTCAGCAGGGGACTGCTGGATCGCGGAGGCAGCGACCGAGCCACCCGCACCGGCCCGGTTGTCGACGTAGACCGCCTGCCGTAGCGTATCGCCGAGCGCCTTGGCGATGATACGCGCCACCGTGTCGGGAAGGCCGCCGGCGGCATAGGGAACGACGAGCTTGATGGCGCGGCTAGGATAGGACTGGGCATGGGCCAGGGAGCCCAATGCAAGTTGGGCGATGCAGGCCAGGCCAACCAGCCAGACGAGGATCTTGTGCTTCATGGTGGGTGTCTCTAGTTATGTTTGGTGCAGGATCAGATGCTGTAGGTCTCGTAGGTCGCGGGGTGGAAGAGCTCACTGACCGGCACTTGGCGCGCTGACAGGCCCTGCTCGTAGTGAGTCCGCACGAAGGTCTCCAGTGTCCTGGCCGAGGCCGCCACGCCGTACGACCAGAAGTCGTCCCCCATCGCCTCGCGGGCAGCCTGCAGTTGCTCCTCGACGAAGGGCAGCGTGACCTTGGTGGCCGAGGTGTCCGAAAGCAGTTCCAGCGCGGCGGCCTTGGATTGGGTGAAGGCCTTGACGATGGCGGCAGGAAGCCAGGGGTGCTTGGCGGCGAGTTCCTTCCTGATGGCCGCCACGTGCATGATCGGGAACACGCCCGTACGGCGATAGTAGTCCCGGGCCACCGCGGTCGGGTCGTCGAATAGCCAGCCGATGTTTGGGTTGGCGAGAGCCGACCGGCTCGGTGGGCGAGGCGCCATGAAGCCATCGATCTCCCCGCGGTCTAGCATCTGCGAGATCGTCGCCCCCTCGGGCGCCTGCTCGATCCGTACGTCGTCCGGCAGCTGCAGCTTGACCTTCTCGGGCCGCCCAGGCGTCTCGATACCCCCGCGCACCCATGTCACGTCGGAGGGACGCACGCCGAAATCGTCCTGCAGGATCGCGCGCGCCCACACATTGGCTGTGAGCTGGTATTCAGGCAAGCCGATGCGCTTACCCTTAAGGTCTTCCGGCCCACGGATGCGGTCCTTGCGCACGTAGATCGACGTATGCCGAAACGCTCGCGAGAGAAAGACAGGCAGCGCAATGTAAGGGCACTCACCTCGCGAGTGCTTCACCAAGTAGCTGGAGAACGAGAGCTCGGTGATGTCGAAATCGACACTGCGCATAGCCCGGAAAAACATCTCCTCAGGATTGAGGAGCATATACACCGGATCGACACCGTCGATCTGAACGCGGCCGTCGAACAGCGCGCGGGTGCGGTCGTAGTCGCCCATGGCGACGGAGAGTTGGAGTTTGCTCACGGTATCAGGACTTCACGGAATAGGAGGGTTCGAACTCGGGGCGGTCTTCGCCGTCCAGCCAGACATAACGGGCTTCGTAGGTGCGCCAGTCAGTCGTCTTGGGAACGATGGCCTGGAAGGAGCAGACCGCTGGCGTGGCCGCTTCGGCGCCGGTTCCGATTGCTGGCGCGCCCTCGTCGAAGGCCTTGACCGCCTCGAGCATCTGCTTGCGAAACTCCACGATCGCCAAGTCGCTGGCGCCAAGGCGGTCATGCGTGCGGTCAGCGATAGCCCCCATGGTCAGCCACATCGCGACGTCCTGGTTCGGGAACCCGGTGATTCCAGTGAAGTTGCCGGCCTTCATTGCGTTGCGGTCCTGCCAGAACTTGTTCGCCTCGTTGCGCAGGGGGCGGTAGTTCTGATCCAGATCGACGCCGACCGTCTGCCGCAGAAACCTGCGCCAGGTGTCGGTCTCCGGCGTCTGCGAAGGGTGTCCCCAGGCGATAAAGTAGAACGCAGTGTTGGTGTCGTCCATCGGCACGTTGATGTTGGCCACGTTGTAGAGGTTGTTGGGCGGGATCAGTGCCGTAGACGGGGCCACGAAAACCGTTGAGCGCACGTAGTCGTTCTCAGCAGCGTTTGTAATCGGACGACGCAGTGCCGCATAGCGGAAGCCATAACTGGTGCGCTGAACCTGCATGCGCGGGGCCTTATCGGTGGAGGGACGCAGCCAGTTTTTGTCCGTGGCCTTCGCGCCGTCGACGCGCGCGGGAACCATGTCGGAGGAGTGAAGGCTGGAACTATGTGCGGAGTCGATGGCACCCTCGAGGATCTGCGCCCAGTTGCACGGCAGCAGAACCTTTGCAATGCTCACCCGAGTGTCCGCCGTCGGCGCCCACGGCGGCGGCTGGAACTCGGGCATGGCGTCCTTCGGCCCCATGTAGGCCCACACCATGCCGGCCCATTCCTTGGTGGGATACGAGGTGTGCTTGACCTTGTCAACCATGCCGCTCGAAGCCGGCTCGGAAGCCATCTCCAGCACGTTCCCGTCGACGTCCATCTTCCAGCCGTGGTAAAGGCAGCGAAGCCCTCCCTCCTCATTGCGGCCGTAAACCAGCGACGCGCGACGGTGGGGGCAATACTCATCCATGACTCCGACCCGGCCATCGCTGTCGCGGAAGACCACGAGGTCCTCGCCAAACGCTCGCGCCTTCGCCGGCGTGCCGTCGGGTTCGCTCACCTCTTCCACGAGGCAGATGGGCATCCAGTGGCGGCGCATCAGTCGCCCCATCGGGGCGTCGCCTTCGACGCGGCAGAGCAGTTCGTTCTCTTCGTGATTCATCATGATGTCATCTCATTTCTAGTGGTTGATACTTCAAGGGGTGGACTAGCAGGCCAAGGCGGCCTCGGGCTTTCGCCCGACGCGCAGCACCACGGGCTTAGCGCCGTGCTGCAGCTTGCAGAGCCAATGGGTAAGTGCCGAATCGAGGTGCTGGACGTGAGGCGGTAACCAGGCCGCGAGCTCGCACGCCAAGCGGCGGGCCACCTCAACCTCGCCGCGCGCTAGTCGGGCACGCACGCCTCGCAGCGTGGAGAGAACCGCCTCGTGCTCGCTGATGTGGCAGTCGCGCGGCGGGAACGCCGTCGTGCACATCAACTGGTTCTCGGCCGCGAAGTGTGCGGCCGCATGCTCGAGCACCGCGTCCAGCGCCTGCGCCATTTCAGACGCGGCGACACAGCGCATGCGCTCAATCAGTTCGGCAAGTTGCTCGTGCTCGCCG
>RXJO01000052.1:828-4440 GCA_003987795.1 Curvibacter sp. | reverse complement strand
AACACATCGTCGAAGGTGAGCGCTTTTCCGAGAAGGCGCATGTCAAAGCTCCAAAAGAAGGATTGTAGCCGTGTCGGCGCCGCTTGACCGGCTGAGTCCCTGGAACGGCCTTTTGCCGGTGCTTCGGGGCAGGATAAACTCAGCGTCATGAGATCACTTCCGCTGCTGCTTTCTGCCGCCCTCCTGATGGCGGGATCCCCTGTTTTTGCCCAGTGGATGTGGCTGGATAAGGATGGCCGCAAGGTGTTCAGCGACCGGGCGCCGCCGCCTGAAGTCCCAGCAAAAAGCATTTTGAAGCAGCCGGGCATGCCGACCCGCGCGGCAGCCGATGCGCCGGGTGCTGGCGACGCCGCCTCCGGAGCCCGCAGCGATGCCCCGGAAACGGCCAAGCCTGCAGGCAAAAGCCAACTGGACAAGGCGGTCGAGGAACGCAAGCGTCAGGCCGAAGCGGCTGAAGCTGACAAGAAAAAGGCCGACGAGGCCCGAATCGCCAGCCAAAAAGCCGACAACTGTGCCCGCGCCCGCCAGAGCATGGCCACGCTGCAATCAGGCATCCGCCTCGCTCAGGTCAACGAGAACGGCGAGCGGATCATTCTGGACGACAACGCGCGGAGCGCGGAGGCCAGCCGCGCCCAGGCCACGATCGACGCCGACTGCCGCTGAAAAACTCAGGCGCCGTAGCCGGCCGCCGCCCCGGGCCTGCGGCGGGCAAACAGCCCGGTGCCCCGTGCACCCTGGCGCGCAAAGCGCTCACGGCGCGCCACTTTGGGATCGACCACCAGCGCCCGACACAACTCAATGCGGTCGCCGTCCCTGACAGGGTGATCCCACCCCACACGTCGACCCCAGACACTGACGGTGTAGCAGTTCAGGTCAACGCCTTCTCCGGACTCCAGCCACCCTGTGGCACGAAGTGCCTGCATGACTGTGGCGGGCGCGGGCAGGCTGACTGCCTGCTCCAGCACCTGCCGAGGTGCCGGCGCCATGGCCACGACAAGTGACAGCGGCTTGACCGGCTCAGCCATACACCTGCTCGGCCCGTTTGACGAAGGCATCGACCAGACTGCCGGCGATCTTGTCGAACACCGGCCCGACCAGTGCGCCCAGGGCCTTGTTCGAGAAGCCATAGCTGAGCACGAGCTCCACCCGGCAGGCCCGCTGCGTGCCATCACCCACCGGCAGGAACTGCCAGGTGCCCTCCAGATTGGAGAAAGGCCCTTTGACCAGCTTCATGCCCACCTCGCGGCCCTCGACATGGGTGTTGGCCGTGACAAAGGTCTGGCGGATGCCACTGAAGGCAATGCCAACCTCGGCCGTCATGCCGCCCTCCTGCTGTGACAGCACCTGGGCATGGTCGCACCACGGGAGAAATTGCGGGTATTGCGCCACGTCGGTGACGAGATTGAACATTTCCTGGGGCGTGTACCAGATCAGGACGGACTTGTTGACGGTTTTCATGAATTTGCAGGCCAGCCCGCAACTCGGCGCCCCATGGCGACCGGGGCGCCTAAAATCTCAGGTTCTGGCGACACGGATTGTAGTGATTGGCTGCCGGGTCGGGATGACCCACCCCTTTCAATCCCTGGTTGCCGCCCCATCTGGACACCATGGCGAAAAAACCCGAAACCTCCACCCGCATTGCCGACAACAAGAAGGCCGCGTTCAACTACTTCTTCGAGGAGCGCTTCGAAGCGGGCATGGTGCTGCAAGGTTGGGAGGTCAAGGCCGCCCGCGAGGGCAAGGTCCAGCTCACAGATGGCTATGTGGTCATCCGCGATGGTGAACTGTACGTGCTGGGCTGCATGATCAACCCGCTAAAGTCGGCCTCCACCCATGTCAGCCCTGACTCCATCCGCACCAAGAAGCTGCTGATGAAGAAGGACGAAATCAAGCGCCTGATCGGCAAGGTCGAGCAAAAGGGTTACACACTCGTGCCCATCAACCTGCACTGGAAGAACGGCAAGATCAAGTGTGAGGTGGCGCTGGCCAAGGGCAAGGCCGAGCACGACAAGCGAGACACCATCAAAGACCGCGAAGGCAAGCGCGAGGTCGAGCGCGCCATGAAGAGCCGCAACCGCTGACGCTGAAATATTTTCGGGCGCGATGGAATATTCTGGGCTCGCAAGGTGTTCACCCCGATGCAGACCCCCTGCAAACCCAGGAGAACACCTTGAACAAGCTGAAAATTTCCACCCGCCCGGCCATGGCCGCCGCCCTGTTGACCGCCGCCTTGCTCGGTGGCTGCGCCTCGATGAGTGCCCCTCCCCTGCCCGCCACGGTGTCTGTGGATGCCCTGGTGGGCCCCACCGGCATGACCCTGTATGTGTTTGATCGAGACGCCGCCGGTTCGGGCAAATCGGTGTGCAATGGCCCCTGCGCCACCAACTGGCCGCCCCTCAAGGCCAGCGCAAGCGACAAGGCCCGGGGTGACTACACCGTGATCACCCGTGATGACGGTCAGTTGCAGTGGGCCTTCAAGGGCAAGCCCCTCTATCACTGGGCCAAGGACAGCAAGCCCGGCGACCGCACGGGCGATGGTTTCAACCAAGTCTGGCATGTGGCCCGCCCCTGAGCCCACCCCATGAACGCCTCGGCCCTCAGCGAGCACATCCCGCGGCTGCGGCGCTATGCGCGTTCGCTGACGGGAGACCGCTGGGCGGCAGAGGATCTGGTCCAGGACACGCTGGAGCGGGCCTGCAGCAAGTGGCGACTGTGGCTGCCCGGCTCCGACCTGAGGGCGTGGCTGTTCACGCTGATGCACAACGTGTTCATCAACCAGTTGCGCCGGCCATCCTTGCACATCGTGGGCGACAGCCCCGCGGAGGGCGACCTGGGAGGCTCGGTGCTGGAGCGGGTGGCCGCCCCGGCCTCAGGCCATGAACAGGCCATGGACCTGCAGCGCTGCCTGCTGCGCCTGCCCCCCGAACAGCGTGAAGCCCTGCTGTTGGTCAGCCTGGAGGACCTCAGCTACGAACAGGTGGCGCACATCACCGGCGTGCCCTTGGGCACGGTGATGTCACGCCTTTCGCGAGGCCGTGCGCGGCTGCGTGAATTGCTCGACGCTCCCCCACAATCGCAGACCACGGCCCCCAGCCCAGCGCCAGACAGCGCGGGCAAAGTGCGCCCGATGGTCCGGCACCGGCTTCCATGAGGACGACAGCGTCCGATCCAGCCATGTCTGACAACACCTCACATTCACCACCTGGCCAGGCGCCGGACCCGCTGTCCGATGACCTGATGCAGGCCTTGATCGACGATCGTCTGGGCCCAGCCGATGCGGATGCCGCCTGGCAGGCCCTCGCCCGTGTGCCCGGGCTGGCTCAGGAGATTCGCGCCCAGCAGGCGGATCGCCTGGCCTTGCAGTCACTGCATGCAGACGTGCTGGATGAGCCCCCTCCTGCGGTGCTGTTGGCAGCGCTGGAGCGAGCTGCCCGTCGGCAGCAGCGTTGGTACGACGCGTCGAGGTGGGTCGGCATGGCGGCGGCCGTGCTGCTCACGTTCGGTGCGGGCTGGTGGAGCCGCGGTCTGCAGCACCCAGGCACAGAGCAAGACCTGGCTCTTCTGGATCGGGCGCCCGGACGCCAGTTTGCGGTCCAGGCCAGCGTGGCCCAC